>JAJEAI010000198.1 GCA_022824205.1 Candidatus Binatia bacterium | reverse complement strand
TTCTATCAGATCCTCCGCCTCCTCCAACTCAACCTCTTCGAGCGCCGACCACTCCTCGGTCTGCTCCTGCCACAGCCCCCGCCCAGCCCGCCCCCTCAAATCCCCCTCCGATTCGCTTAAAATTTGTGGGACAGCAGTGGTCCGAACCACACCCCACAGCCCGGAGACGATGTTGACAGACGTTGGTTTCGGGGTTTCGCAAATTCTGCCCGTCTTGGTGCTCCTCTACTATGTTCCCGAAGACTCGATTGTCTTGATGGAACAGCCGGAAATTCACCTTCATCCGTCGGTTCAAAGTGCTCTGGCGGATCTGATGCTAGCGGTAGCCGAGCATCGTCGCGTCCAGATCATCGTGGAAAGCCACAGTGAACATCTGCTCCGACGCTTCCAGCGACGCGTCGCCGAGGGTACCGTGGCGTCAAGCGACCTGATGCTCTACTTCGTTCGGACAAACAACGGGGCGGCGGAACTAAACGATCTGAAATTGAACAAGTGGGGCGAGATCGAGAACTGGCCGGAGAAGCTCTTCGGCGATGAAATGGGCGAAATCGCGGCCATCAGTACCGCGGCCCTGAACCGACGAATCGAAGCAGACGGTCGGTCGGGAGCCTCGGAATGAGGACCTGCGTCGTCGACACCAACGTTCGCATCACAGCCAACGGAAGGAATACACATGCCGGCGCCGATTGTCAGCGAGCATGTGTAATGGAGCTGCTGGAAGTCTGTCAGGGCAGAGTGATTGCCATCGACGATTTGGGACTCATCTTCGCCGAGTACAAGCAGAATCTGCGTTTCGCGGGGGCGCCCGGTGTGGGAGACATGTTCTTCAAGCACGTCTACAATCACCAATACAACCCCATGCGCGTGAACCGCGTGTCGGTTACACCGTGCGACGATGACAAGCGGGGCTTCGAGGAACTGCCGAAAAATGACCTGGACAGTTCAGATCGGGAGTTTCTCGCCACGGCTCTCAAGGCGCAGGCTGCCATCCTGAACGCCACCGACAGCGATTGGAGCGAACACGAGGCGTTGACCAGCCAATTGGGCGTGCCGGTTCTCCAGATCTGTCCACAACACGCGACCAAAGGGCAACCGGCTGTGTAAGCAGCTTGGACCTTGGGCGCGAGCCCATGCTCAAGTATCCAAAAACCCATTACTGGCCGTACTCACCTGCGCGTGCCGCAGGTGACGATATTCTTGGCGACCCAACCCGGTTCACGAAGACCCCGGTCGTCGTAACCGAGAAGCTCGACGGCGGCAACACGCTGATCCACAAGGGCGAGGTCTACGGCCGAAGCGTTTCGTCGCCTTCGGCGGCCAAGTGGATGGCCATGGTCAGGAAGCACCATGCGTGGAAGGTGACGGAGCCGGACGTGTTCCTTTACGGCGAGGACATCTACGGGGTGCACAGCATCGAGTACGAGCCGGTGCCGGAGGGCGAGACCTTCTACGCCTTTGCACTACGCTTCCCGGACGGGTCGTTCTCGTCGTTCAGTGCTCTCGTGGAATACGCCGGGGCACGCGAGATCCCCCTGGTCCCGGTTCTATACGAGGGTATATTCGGGTCGGTGCAAGAGCTTCGGGACTTCGTGAGCCGCGCTCATACAGCGCCCTCGGTTCTGGGTGGAGCAAGAGAAGGTGTGGTGATTCGGTTGGCACGGGCATTCCCGGCCAAGGAGTTCCACCTCAACGTCTGCAAGAGTGTTCGCCAAGGCCATGTTCAGTCCGATGAACACTGGTCCAAACATTGGAAGCCGTGTCGTATTGCGCGCGGGTAGCTCACGAGGGCACCGGTGATGGTGTGCGGCACGGCACGGACTAACCGTCCGCCGGCTCCAGGCGCGCCAACACGCCCGGCTGCTCGTCGGTCAGCAGGTAGACGTATCCATCGGGGCCGACCCTTACGTCCCGGATGCGGCCGATGACGCGGTTGAGTATCCGCTCTTCGCGCACCACCCGCTCTCCTTCGAGTTCGAGGCGTGCGAGCAGGCGGTAGGCGAGCGCACCCACCAGCAGGTTGCCGCGCCAGGCGGGGAACTTGTCGCCGTCGTAGAAGGCCATGCCCGAGGGCGCGATGGACGGGGTCCATTGGTACAGCGGCTCGGCCATGCCCTCCTTGCGGGGCCCCTCGCCGATGCGCGTACCGATGCCGTAGTTCCTGCCGTAGGTAATCACCGGCCAGCCGTAGTTGACGCCCGCGCGGATGATGTTGATCTCGTCGCCGCCCTGCGGGCCGTGCTCGTGGGTCCACAGCTCGCCGGTCCATGGGTTCATGGCCGCGCCCTGGATGTTGCGGTTGCCGATCGTGTAGATCTCGGGCTTCGCGCCCGCCACGGACAGGTAGGGATTTTCCTTGGGGACCTGACCATCCTCGGTCAGGCGGATGACGGAGCCGGCGTGGTCACCGGGGTCCTGCGCACGCGGCCTGTTGCCCCGGTCCCCCAGAGTCAGGAACACGTGCCCCTTGCCGTCGAACACCACCCGGCCGCCGAAATGGCGCCCGCCGAATGACTTGGGCAAGGCCCGGAACAGGACCCGCACGTCGGTGAGGCGATGACCCTCGAGCCGGCCGCGGGCCAATTCCGTGCCGTAGCCGCCCGACCCTCTACCGGCGTAGGCGAGATAGACAAGGCGGTTCTCCGCGAAGCGGGGATGCAACACGACGTCGTGCAGGCCGCCCTGCCGCCTCTCGGCCACCGCTTCGGGAAGGCCGGCGACAGGCGTCGGATCCAACGTCCCGTCGGCGGCCACGTAACGCAACCGACCCGCCCGCTCGGTGACGAGCATCCGCCCATCCGGAAGAAACGCCAGCGACCAGGGGCGTTCAAGCCCACGGGTCAGGATACGCACGCGGACGGTGTAACGCTCGGTCCGCTCGAGCGTGTCCGCGACCGCCATCCCAGGCCAGCCGAGGGTCAACGCAAGAATGCCGACGGCAAGGAGGCGCACTAGCTGGCTAAACTCGGACATTTCAAGTGCTCACGTTCTCCCCGAGCGAAACACCTCACAGTGCAACCGCCTCGGTCTCTTTGAACCGGACAAAGTCGGCGAAGTTCTCCGTTACCAGGACGGAGACGCCATTGGCCGTCATTATAGCAACAATATCGGCGTCATGAAGCATTCTACCGGACAGGCCGTACGTTAGGGCGAGCCCGCGATCCGACTTCGCCTCACCAGCCCCCCAGGACTTCGACGAGGCGCTCCAGCGCTTCGATGCAGAACGCGGAGGTCACGGCTTCCGAACCATGCCCGATCTGCCCGAACGTCCCCCACTTCAACGATTGATCGCCGAACGCGAGCAGCTCCGGCCAGCTACCGTCCTCGCGTTGCAGGCCGATGAACCTCTCCAACTGGCGTTTCACGTTGATGCGTTGGAGGCTGCCGATGTTGTGGAGCGCCGACACGGCCTGCGCGGTCCGGAGGACATCCCCGAATTCCCCGTCGTCGCGCAGGCCCAGGATGCGGTCCGCGAGTATCGGCCGCAGCCCTTCCAGGGCGGGCCGCGCGCGAATCATGGCGCGGGTGGCGGCGTAGTAGATGGCCACCGTGTCGGGGTACCATTTGGACGAACCGTCGAGGCGCCCCTGGGCGATCAACGATTCCAGCCATCGTTGGGCACCCTTGGTCTCGGCGTGGTCGCCCAGGTAGGCGATGACGTTGGCATTGACGACCGGGTCCGCCTCGATACGGAAAGTCGCCACGACATTGGGTTCGTCTTCATCCAGCAACCAAGTCATGAAACGGCCTTCCCGGTCGCGGTTCGCCAAGATCGGCGGCACGTTCCTCCCCAGCGCGATCCAGGGGTGCGTCCCGATGACAACCGAGGCGAGCGAGGTGCTGTCGAGGTCCTGGGGCAGGTGGCGGTAGTAGCGCCACAACCCGGGATACTCGATGGTCTTGACGAGATACGCCCGGGTGGCGGCGCACATGGCCCGGGCGCGCGCCTCATCGCTGCTTTCAAGGGCGAGCACGCAGAGGGCCGACACGAAGGGAGGTCTTTCGAAATGCCGCGGGATGTTCGGGTCGGCCGTATTGTGCCGGATGCAGTGCCAAGCCCCCTGTTCGTCGAGAGTGGATTCCAGAAAAGCGAGACCGCGGCGGATGCACTCCCTGCCCGCTCCCGCCAGCGCCTCGGCGGTCGCGGCGTCCTCCCGGGCCCTCGGCCTTTCAGCGGCCGGGGGACGCGCCGGCGGCGCGGGGTCGTGCATGGTCTTGCGAAGAAACTCGAGCGACGTCGCGCCGGCCCTTGCCTCCTCCCGTTCGGCCTCGGTGTATTTGGCGCGCGGCGGAAGCACCAGGTGCGTCGCGCCGTAGGTTTCCTCGTGCACGTGGATTTCGTGGTCCTCGGCCAGCGTCACGCCGAGTTCCTTTTCGATGGTCTCTCTGGGCCTGGCCAGAAGACGTTCGCGAAAGTCGCCGTCTTCCCCGGCTCGGCATGCGAGGCGGTCCGTCGCGTCAATGGGGGTCTTCATGCCCTCCTCCGGAACCGAGGCCGCGCCCGGCGCCCGCATCAGAGATAACCCGCGTCGCGGTACGCCCTCATCGCTCCGGGATGCAGCGGCACCCCGTCCAACTCCAGCGCCGCGGCGCCCTGCGCGCGCAGCGGTTCGTAGAGCTCGGCCAGTCCATCGAACAGTGGGTTGATCCAGGCCAGCGCTTCGGCGTTCCGCACCAGCGTCGAGGCGAACCCGTGCACGAGTTCCTCGTCCACCCGCTCGTGACTCACCAGGACGTTGAGCACCGCAAGCTGGGGGATGTCCTGGTCCACGCCGCGGAAGGCGCCCCGGCGCATGACGACCCGCCGGTAGAACGGTACCTTGGAAAGCACGGCCTCGATCTGCTCTTCCCGGTACGGCACCACCTTGACCCGCGCCCGTTCGCTCAGGTCGGTCATCACCGCGTTGGGGATCGGGCACTGGAACTGGACGTCCACCTCCCCCGCCACCAGGGCGTCCGCGCCCTCCGGGAAGGTCATGTAGACCGGGTCGAAGTCCGAGAAGGGGATTCCCAGCGCGTCGCAGAGCGTGTGCACGTGCTGGGTCATGCCGCTGTCCCTGGCCCCCACCGCCACGCGCTTGCCGGCGAGATCGGCGACGTTCCCGACGGGCGAGTCCGCCAGCGCGACGAAGAAGATCGGGCCGGCGTTGGCGGGCGACACCATGCGCAGACCGATGGGGTGGTCGAAGGGCGCCGTGCCCCGGGCCGCCCGCGGCGCCCAGTTGGAAGCCATGAAGCCGAACTCGATCTCGCCCCGGTGGAGCCGGTTGGCGTTGTCGATGCTCGCGAAGCTGCGGGTAAGCTCGCAATGTTCCTCGGGCGGGCGGGACTCGTTGTACACCCGGGCCACCGCCGCGCCCTGGGTGTCGAACGTGCCGCCCGCGTCCGCCGTGCCGATCCTGAAAACCATCGCCGGACCTCCGCGTGAAGAGAATTCCGGGGCGAACGGCAAGAAGCTTGCCGGTCCGTCCCGAGCGTCGCGAGGCGCGGGCAAGCGGAGCACAGGGTGTCGACCCGCGGATGCCGCTGTCCGCGCCCGCATTGTCGAGCCTTTATGCACAATGCCGGCGGCGTTGTCACCCCTGCCCGCTGCCGCGGCGATGCTCCGCCGGGCTTGACCCGGAACCCCCACACCCTCTATGACTCATCACACCCATGCAACGCTCCTGGCGCACTCCTGTCGTCGTTCTCATCTGCGGCACCCTGGTGATGATGCTGGCCTTCGGCATCCGCCAGACCTACGGCCTGTTCCTCACGCCCATCAGCGACACGATGGGATGGCCCCGCGGCGTCTTCTCCCTGGCCGTGGCGCTCCAGAGCCTGATCTGGGGCCTGGCGCAGCCCTTCCTCGGGGGCCTCGCCGACCGCTACGGCTCGGCCAAGGTGGTGGCCCTGAGCGCCGTCGCCTACATGGCCGGACTCTACCTCATGTCCGTGTCCACGGACCCGCTGAGCATGACCCTGAGCACCGCCCTGCTCACGGGCGTGGCCATGAGCGGCACCAGCTTCTCCCTCGTGCTCGCGGTCATCGGCCGCAGCGCGCCCGCCAAGTGGCGCGGCCTCTACCTGGGCATCGGCAGCGCCGGCGGCTCGTCCGGGCAGTTCCTGGTGGTGCCGTTCACCCAGGTGTTCCTGTCGTCCCACGGCTGGGTCGAGACCCTGGTGGTGCTGGCGCTGGTGGCCGGCGTCATCGTCCCGCTGTCGTCGGCGCTGGTCGAGAAGACCCCCGCCGCGGCGCAGCGCGAGCAGACCCTGTGGCAGGCCCTGGGCGAGGCCCGGCACCACTCGGGCTACCTGCTGTTGACCGCGGGCTTCTTCGTGTGCGGGTTCCAGACCCTGTTCATCGCCCAGCACCTGCCCGCGCTCCTGGTGGACAACGGGCTGTCCCCGGGGCTCGGCGCTACCGCCATCTCGCTCCTGGGGTTCTTCAACGTCTTCGGCTGCCTGGCGGCCGGCGCCCTGGGCAACCGCTACAGCAAGAAGAACCTGCTGAGCTTCATCTACTTCATGCGCGCGGTGGTCATGACGGGATTCTTCCTGTTCCCCATGACCGACACCAGCGTGATCGTGTTCTCGTCGGTCATGGGACTGCTCTTCCTGAGCACCATCCCGCTTACCAGCGGCATCGTCGCGCAGGTCTTCGGCACCCGCTACATGGCCATGCTCTACGGCATCGTCTTCCTGGACCACCAGATCGGCAGCTTCATCGGCATCTGGCTCGGCGGCGTGCTGTTCGACTACACCGGCTCCTACGACATCGTCTGGTGGACCGCCGTCGGCCTGGGCGTCGCGGCGGCCATCATCCACTGGCCCATCGACGAAAGGGCCATATCCCGGACGGTCCCGGCCGCGGCGGCCGGCGCCTCCACCCCGTAGCATGGGGTCGCCGGCCCAATTCGCATCATGATATGCGGGGAATCTTCCGTCGCCACCCAGGCGATAACCCGTAGGGGCGACCCGCGGTCGCCCCCTTGTGACGGCCCCCATGCGAGGTACACCCCGTACCAACCCCGTGGTAACCCAACGCAGCCCGGCGGCGAAAAAGACCCGCCGACCATGACGCGTATCGGCCGAACCACACGACAAACCCGCGCGCGTCCGCGCGCGCCAACCCCTGCAAGGACTGGAACAACGTGGCACTACTGATCCGGGCCGAGGACGCGGCCGAAGTCATCACCATGGAGGAAGCCATCGACGCCGTGGAGGCGGGCTTCCGGGAGCTGGGGGACAACGCGGAGCTCAACGCACCGCGGCGCAGGGTCATGACCCGGGAAGGCGCGCGGGTGAGCGTGCATCCCGGCGGCGTGCCCAGCCTGGGCGGCATCGGCGTGCTGGCCCACTCGGAGTTCGTGGCCGCCTCCAGCGAGAACCAGACCTACGACCACGCCGGGCGCCCGTGCGTCGTGCTCTTCGACACCCGGGACTCCTCCCTCAAAGGCGTGCTGGTGGGCCGCTTCGGCGTCGCGGGCGTGCCCGCCACCCGCGCCACGCAACTGCGCACCTCCGCCACGAGCGCCGTGGGCACCCGCCACCTGGCGCGCGAGGACGCCGCGGTGCTGGCCCTCCTGGGCGCCGGTGCCGAAGCCAAGTACCACCTGCTGGCCTTCGCCGCCATCCGCCGCTTCAAGCAGGTGCGGCTCTTCTGCCGCACCCCCGAGAGCCGCGCCGCCTTCTGCCAGGAGATGCAGCCGCTGGTGCCGTGCGAGATCGTCCCGGTGGACAGCGCCAGGGAAGCCGTCCAGGGCGCCGACGTGGTGCTCACCGCCACCAACTCCAACGTCCCGGTGTTCGACGGCGACTGGCTCGAGCCCGGCATGCACGTCACCTCCATCGTCGGCGGCAACGTCGGCCTCGTGAACGCCGGCCTCATCAAGCAACGGCGCCGCGAGATCGACGACACCACCGTGCGACGCGCCGACGTCATCGTCGCCAACTCCCGCGAGCAGGCCGTCCAGGACCAACAGGGAGACTTCTACGAGCCCGTGGAGAAAGGGATCCTGCGGTGGGACGAGGTCGGCGACCTGAGCGACCTCTTGACCGGCCGCATTTCCGGGCGCACCGCGGCGGAGCAGGTCTCGCTCTTCAAGAACAACGCGGGACAGGGGGTTGCGGATATCGCGATTGCCAGCCGGATTTTCGACCTGGCGAGTTCGAGGGAGATCGGGATCGAGTTTTGAGACGGCCGATCCCGGTCCCGGATACGCGAAAGCCCGCGCTGGAGCGCAGGCATCGGAAAGAGGGCAATACCAGATCGCGTCTCACCGGGAAATGGGTCTATCGCGGCTCGACCGTCCATGGATCGACAGTCTCGACGCCGGTATTGCGGAACTCACCCGTGTTTCGCGTCACGATGGCGAGACCGCGACAGGCCGCGGCTCCGGCGAGAAAGGCGTCGGGAACGTGGTCGTCGAGCGGCTCACCACGTCGGCGTTTTTCTTCCATGATCCGGGCACACGCCTCGGCATCGGCCATCGACCAGTCGAGGATGCGATCCTCGAACAGCTCGTCGAGAAGATCGTGGAACCGAGCGGCGAGGCTCTCCCGGCGCCGGCCGGGAGCGAGACGTCCGATGCCGTTGAGGATCTCCCAGACGGTGATGGAGGCGAGGCCGATGCCCTCGGCGGCGATAGAATCGAGAAAGGCGGCAACGCGGCGCTCCGGTCGCGGCCGCATCATTTCGGAGACGACGTTCGTGTCAATCAGCCATGCCAATGGCGCGGTCATTCCCTGTCCTCGTCGGAGAACGACAGCGGTCGGTAGCCGCAACGCACAGGTGGCGGCAGTTCGATCCCGTGCTCCTCACCGAAATGTCGCGCAAAGGCTTCGGACGGCTTCGGACGGCGCTCGGTCTTCGTACGCTTTTCGCGAATCAGCCGGCGCACGAGCTCTTCCATTGATACGCCGACTTCGCGGGCCTCGCGCTTCAGCCAAGACTTGTCCCGGGGATCAATATCTCGAACCGTGATGCTTGAATTCATGCCAGCGTCTCCTACCCGGCCTGCATGCCATCAAATTATGCTATCAAGAAATCTGGGTCAAGAGTTGGCAGGCCCCGTGTTACATCCCCCGGCCGTGAGTCCTGGCGTTACCGGCTATTCGGTCAAGCCTCCGACTTTCCGTTACGGCCAGCAGCGCTACCTTACTTGCCGCACCATCCCTGCCGCCGTCCGCCGTCGTAGGGCCGTCCATGCCTGGCCCGTATCAGGAGCTCCGTCAAGTCGGAGCCGTCGGCCAGTCTGATCCGGGCCACGACGCGCCCGGCGTACTTCCCCTTGGTGACGTTCACCAGGGTCACCCGTTTGCCGACCCGTTCCCTGACGAAGTCGCGTGCCGCCCGGGCCTTGCGCTTCTCGGCTTCGCACTTGCCCCGGAGTTCCGGGGTGTCCACCCCTTCCACGCGGACGCTTCCCTTCCAGGTGAGGCCGGGCCACATGGCCGCCTCGACCTTTACGGTGTCGCCGTCGTAGACGGACAGCACGCGGGCCGGGGTCTGGATGCCGGCGGCTTCGGGCGCGGGCCTTGCCGCGCTCTTGTCGTTGATCGGCGACGAGCGGGCCGCGTCACCGGACGCTCCCGCGAAATGACCGGGACCGAGCAGGAAGAGACAAACGAAGGCGATGGCGCCACCCCGATGCCATCCCATTGCGCACCCCCTTGCAAAGAAGTAGGCAATATGGGCGGACGGCCGAATACCCGAGGGCGGGTAGTCGGGTCCTTGCAAGCATCAATCAGGGGTGTGTTGATGTTCCGTGTATTCGCCCGAGCCCGGGTAGCGACCCCGAGCCCATGACGGGCTGTTGTATTCCGACGGAGGACCCGACACAGGAGAGTGACGACCCTCGATGACGCTTGCTGAATTAACGACTAACCGATTCGGAAACCGTTGTCAAAGGAGAGGGGGAGACTCAGTGCCGGGTGTCACGGATTTCGTGCGTCCACTGAGACTGTTCAACGTGGGCTTATTCTGAGGGACCAACGTCAAGGTCGGCCGCATCGACAGGGCGGCCGCAATATCGGCGACGGTCCGGAGCGTCAGATTTCTGCCGCCCCCAAAAACCTGAGACACGTAGCCCGGTGTACGGCCCAAACGCTCAGCCAACTCCGTCCGGGTGATGCCGGCCTCGTCCAGGGCTTGCGTCAACTTCTCGGTCACTTCCAGGATCAGTGCTTCCTGACGCACCAAACGATCGAAGTTCTCTTGTTGCTCAATCGGCGAGTCGTCCGCGTACGTGGTCATGGCTGTGCTCCTTCAAAATGGGTGGCGAGGCCTTTCGCTGCGGTGTCCAAGTCACGAACCCTGTGCTGGTCTTGCTTCTTTTGCAGTCCATGAGCGACCACAAACTCCCGCGTACGTCTGGCGGAATTTCCTACGCGGCAGGCTCTGTCCCGAAGCCCGGCGTCCGCCCCTCCAGCAGCGTCCCCAACTCCTCCGCCCGGAACTGGAGCCCCAGGTAGAACGGCCCAAACAGGCCGTAGAGGGCGCTGGCCTCGTCGAAGCGCATCTCGTAGACCAGCTTCTTGAACACCACCGGGTCGTCGGCGAAGAGGTCCACGCCCCACTCCCAGTCGTCGAAGCCGATGGAGCCCGAGATGATCTGGGTCACCTGGCCGGCGTAGCGCCGGCCGATGAAGCCGTGGTCCGCCATCATCCGCTGGCGCTCCGCGAAGGGCGCGTCGTACCAGTTCTTGGCCTCGCCGCGCTTCTTGTCCATGGGGTAGAAGCACAAGTAGCGCCGGGCGGGGATGTCGGGCCGGAGGCGGCCCACCATGGTCTTCCGCGCCTGGGCCAGGTAGGCGTTGACCTGCTCCTTCCACTCCGCTGTGTCGGGGGCGACGCCCTTCTCCTGAAGGGAGCGGTAGAGCTGACCCGAGGCGCTGTAAAGCCCCAGTTCCACCACCGACAGATAGGAGGTGGTTGGTTCCAGGAACGGCGCCAGCTTGAGTTGGGCCAGCGCCAGCTCGGCCTCGTTCAGGGCGTCCATGGAGTCGCGGAAGTGGATGAGCATCAGGTCGCCCTTGTGGCCAAGGAGCGCGGTCAGCCCGGTGCGGCCGGCGGCGGTGTTCTCCATGGATTGGAGCACGGAGACCGCCTCGTCGACGGCCTTCCGGCGGACCTCCCGCGCCAGCGCGTTCCACTCAGGCCAGCGGATGCGGAACATCTGGTGGAGGATGCTCCAGCCCTCCAGGGTGAGGGGGACAGGGTGCAGACCCTTCCCGTTGTCCGCAAAAACCATCTCGTCCTCCAGAACACTCATTGAAGCAGATACTGGTGTGGTGTCCCGCAAATTAGCCACACGACCGTCAATTTTACCGCCCGGACCTCTCATTTCAAGCGAAGTCCCCGGCCAGGCCGTGGCGAACTGGCCACTCTCTACACGGAGACCATGTGGCATCGACCGGGCTTGGCAAAAAATCGACGGCTGGGTGTCAGCGTTGTGACACCTAAATCGTCCGAGAATCTGAACCGTTAGGCCGCCCGCCCGCGATTCCTGCGGAGCGGGATTGTCATGATCTTGGCGGTTCCCCCGTTGAAGCGAGGTCAAAGGCCCTGGTTTCTTCATTCAGCGCCGAAAATTTCAGCGAACGCGCAATGAGCCATGTTGGCCCAACTATTGCATTCCAAAAGCATATTGTACAGATAGGGTAAAAAACGCAGGAGGCAAGAATGGGGCAAACGAACAACCAAACAGTGCGCCAACCCCTCTGTGACACGCTCGGGTCCATGATCGGGGAAAGCGAAGCCATGCGGCGGGTTTTCGAACTCACCCTGAGGATCGCCGCGAGCGACTCTACCGTCCTCATCACCGGTGAGAGCGGTACCGGCAAGGAGCTGGTCGCACGGACCATTCACGACCGCAGCAAGCGGGCGAGTCAGCCGTTCGTGGCCGTCAACTGCGGCGCCATACCCGAGGATCTCTTGGAAAACGAGTTGTTCGGGCATGTCCGGGGGGCCTTTACCGGTGCGCAAAACACCCGCTCGGGACGTTTCATGACCGCCAAGGAGGGGACCATCTTCCTCGATGAGATCGGCGAGATCACGCCGAGACTCCAGGCCAAACTGTTACGCGTCTTGCAGGAGCGAGAGTTCAATCCTCTGGGTAGCGACGTGGCCACACGCACCAACGCGCGCTTCGTCGCCGCCACCAATCGTGACCTCCGGGAAGCCATTCCGGCAGGACTGTTCCGTGAAGACCTCTATTATCGGCTCGCCATCCTGTCCCTGGAACTCCCGCCCTTGCGCGCACGGCGAGACGACATACCTCCCCTGATCCAACATTTCCTGAAACGTTACGGCGGATACCCTCCACGCACCATCGAAGAGGCCGCGATGACGCGTCTCCGGGCGTACGATTGGCCGGGCAACGTGCGGGAGATGGAAAACCTCATTGAGCGGCTCGTCACACTCACGGACCACCCGGAGATCCGCGCCGAAGACCTGCCCGAGTTGTCCGGTTTCCTGAAGCCTGCCGGCCATGCCTCGCCTCTGCCGGAGTTCATCCTGCCGAACGACGGCATCGACATCGATCAGTGCATCCGCCGCTTTCAACGCGAAATGATGGTTCAGGCACTGGAGCGCGCCAACGGAAACAAGACGGCGGCCGCCAACATGCTGGGCCTGAACCGCACCACCTTCATCGAGCGGATGCGGCGCCACGGACTCGGTTCGCTCATACCGCGCCGTCTGGCCACGCCCAACGGTCCCTGAAGCCGACGGCAGGCACGACGGCGAGCCGCCGGACTTACGTGTCCGCGGCCCGGACCCTGTTGCGCAAGCCCCCTCCGGCCGATATCTTCAAACTCATGGACTGGACACATCGCCTCGCCGGCTTGTTCCTGGTCACCCTGCTCCCGGCCGTGGCCGGGGCGGCGGCGCCCAAGGGAATGGTGGACGTCCGTGAGGAGGTCCTCGACAACGGCCTCAAGGTGCTGCTGCTGGAGAACCACCGGAGTCCCGCGGTCACCTTCCAGGTGTGGTACCGGGTGGGCTCGCGCAACGAGGTGGACGGCAAGAGCGGCATCGCGCACTTCCTCGAGCACATGATGTTCAAGGGCACGGACAAGGTGGCGCCCGAGGAATACGCCCGCATCATCCGGAAACACGGCGGCCGCTCCAACGCGTTCACCTCCTACGACACCACCGTGTACCACGCCACCATGAGCCGGGAATCCATCGGCGTGGCCATCGAGCTCGAGGCCGACCGCATGGTCAACACGCGCCTCCGGGAGATCCACTTCACGCCCGAGAAGAAGGTCGTGCAGGAGGAGCGGCGGCAGCGCACCGACGACCGGCCGCGGGCGGCGCTGGGCGAGGTCACCAGGGCGGTGACCTACGCGGTGCACCCGTACCGCCGCCCCATCATCGGCTGGCCCCAGGACATCGAGCGCATGACCCTCCGGGACCTGGAGGACTTCTACCGCACCTACTACGCGCCCAACAACGCCTTCATCGTGGTGGCCGGGGACTTCGACAGCGAAGAGATCCTGGTACGGATCCGCGAACATTTCGGCGCCATCCCGCGGGGGCCCGAGCCCCCGGAGGTGGGACAGGCCGAGCCGCCCCAGCGGGGCGAGCGGCGCGTAGAGCTCAAGAAGGAAGCCGAGCTGCCCGTGGTGATCATGAACTACCACGTGCCCGAGGTGGGCCACCCGGACAGCTACGCGCTGGACGTGCTGGAAATGATCCTGTCCCGCGGGCGCACGTCGCGCCTCCACCGGGACTTGGTGTACGAGAAGCGCATCGCGCGCTACGCCTACGCCGGTTATCACCGGGTCTCCATCGACCCCACCACCTTCAGCCTCGGCGCCCAGGCCATGCCGGGCAAGGACATCGCCGAGGTGGAGGCGGCCATCGACCAAGTGATCGGCCGGGTGCGGGACGAGGGCGTCACCCGGGCGGAGCTCGACAAGGCCAAGAACCAGGTGGCGGCGAGCTTCATCTTCGCCCAGCAGTCCAACCGCGGCCAGGCCATGCGCGTGGGCTTCTATGAAGTGACCGGCGGATGGCGCCGGATGAACGAATACCTCGGAGGCATCCAGGGGGTCACGGCCGAGGACGTCCAGCGGGTCGCGCGGCAGTACCTCCACCGCGACCGCCGCACCGTGGGGGTCCTGGTGCCCCAGGAGAGGAAACGCTCATGAAACGCTGGCTGCCGCTTCTGCTGTGCCTGGTCCTGGCGCCGCAGGCCGTCGCCTCCGCCGCCATGAACGCACAACGCGAGATTCTCCCCAACGGGATGGTCCTGGTGACCTCGGAGCAGCCCGCGCTGCCCATCGTCTCCGTGGAGCTGCTGATCCGCGCCGGCTCCCGCTACGATCCCGGGGACCGCCACGGCCTGGCCAACCTTACCTCCCGGCTCCTGACCCGAGGCACGGCCACCCGCGACTCCATGGCCATCAGCGGCCTGGTCGAAGGGATGGGCGCCCACCTGGGGACCGACGCCGGGCGCGAGCTGGCCACGGTGAGCCTGAGCATCCTCAAGAAGGACCTGGACACCGGTCTGGCGCTCATGAGCGAGGTGCTGACGCAGCCGGCGTTCCCGGAAAAGGAGCTGGACCGCACGAAGCAGTCCCTCCTGGCCTCCATCCGCGCCAAGCGCGACCGCCCGGGGTCCATCGCCCGGGAAGCCTTCCGCGCCGCGCTCTACCCCGGCAGCTTCTACGGCCGCCCGGTGGAAGGCTCGCGGGACTCGGTCCGGGGTCTGGACCGGGACGCGGTGGCGGACTTCCACCGGCGCTACTACCGCCCGGACCGCGCCATTCTCGTGGCCGTGGGCGACATCACCCACGAGGAGATGAAGCGCAAGCTCGCCGAGGCCCTGGCGCGCTGGGAGAAGAGCGACGGTGCGCCGGACGAACCCGTGACCCTGCGGCCGCCGGAACGGACCGCAATCAAGATCGACCGGAACCTCAGCCAGTCCAACATCATCATGGGGCACGAGGGGCCGCTCCGGTCGAACCCCGACCACTACGCCATCCGCGTGATGAACCTGATCCTGGGGGGCGGCAGCCTGTCCTCGCGGCTCGGGGACAGTATCCGCAACGAACGCGGCCTGGCCTACGTTGTCTACAGCTACTTCCTCGCCGGCAGGGAGACCGGGCGTTTCCAGATGGCCATGCAGACGCGCAACGAAAGCGCCCGTGAAGCCATCGAGACGGCCAGGGCCGAGATCGACCGCATCCGGCGCGACGGCGTCACCGCCGAGGAGCTGGCGGACGCCAAGAGCTACCTCATCGGCAACTTCGCCCTGGGCCTCGAGACCAACAGCGACATCGCCGACTTCCTGGGACAGGTGGAGTATCTCGGCCTGGGACTGGACTACGTCGACCGCTACCCGGACCTGATCCGAAAGGTCACCGCCGAGGACGTCCACCGGGTCGCACGGAAGTACCTCCAACCCGACAAGCTCATCCTCACGGTGGTCGGAAACCTCGACAAGGCGGCGCTGAAGAACTGAGGAGAGCGCGTGCCGTAGTTGGCTCCCCCATTCGGACCATTACCGGGCGGGTTCAAGCCCGTGCCGGCTCGAACGCGCTGCGCGAACAAACCGAAAACCCGAACCGCGCCCTCCGGACAAGACACCGTGTCACAGCAGGACAAGGCTCTCCACATCATCCAGCGGCTGCGCGTGGCCGGCCACGAAGCCTACCTCGCCGGCGGTTGCGTGCGCGACCGGCTCCTGGGACGGGAGCCCAATGACTACGACGTGTCCACGGCGGCCACGCCCCAGGCCGTTCAGGACATCTTCCCCGACACCGTAGACGTGGGTTCGCAGTTCGGCTCCATCGTCGTGCTGGTGGAGGGCGAGCCGTTCGAAGTCACCACCTTCCGTGCCGACGGCCCCTACCGCGACGGGCGGCGGCCCGAGCACGTGCGCCAGGGCACCCTGGAGGACGACGTCCGCCGGCGCGACTTCACCATCAACGCCATGATGTACGACCCGGGGGAAGACCGGGTCATCGACCTGGTGGAAGGCCGGGAAGACCTCGCGCGCGGACTCGTCCGGGCCATCGGCGATCCGCACGAACGCTTCGCCGAGGACCGCTTGCGCATGGTCCGGGCCGTGCGCCTGGCCTGCGGGCTGGGTTTCGCCATCGACGGACCGACGGTTCGGGCCATCCGGGACCACGCCGGCGCCGTCACCCAGGTGGCGTGGGAACGCATCGGCGCGGAGATCACCCGCACCCTCACCGAGGGCGGCGCCCGGCGCGGCTTCGAGCTGCTGGACGAAACCGGGCTCCTGGAGGTGGTCCTGCCCGAGATCGCCGCCATGAAGGGGTGCGAGCAGACCCCGGACTACCACCCCGAAGGCGACGTGTTCGTACACACGTTGACGCTCCTCGGGCACCTGGACGCCCCCACCGAGACCCTGGCCTACGGCTGCCTGCTGCACGACGTGGCCAAGCCGCCGTGCCGTCAGCCCGCGGGCGAGCGAGTGACCTTCTACGGCCACCCGGAGCTGGGCGCGGAGATGGCCACCGAGATCCTCCGGCGCCTCAAGCGCAGCCGCGCCGTGGCCGAACGCGTGGCCTGGCTGGTGCGCTACCACCTGCGCTACACCCAGGCGCCCAAGATGCGCCTCAGCACGCTCAAGCGCTTCCTCGCCGAGGACGGCATCCACGAGCTTCTGGAGCTGTGCCGCATCGACGCGCTTTCATCCAACGGCGATCTGGGCTACTACGACTTTTGCCAACAAAAGCTCGCCGAACTGGGCGAAAAGGAAGTGAAACCCGAGCCGCTGCTGCGCGGGCGGGACCTCATCCGGCTCGGTTACGCGCCCGGCCCGGCGTTCTCGGCGATGCTGCGGGCGGTCGAGGAGGCCCAGCTCGAAGGGGAATTGAGGACATCGGGCGAAGCCGTCGATTGGGTGCGCGAGCGCTATCCGCTCGGGAGGTAACCCCCAATGTTGCAGAAGCTGGAAGCATGGAGAGGGCCGGGAGGCAATGGGGATGGGGTTTGGAAGGCCGGAGGGGGATTGTCCGGGAATGTCACCGTAGGTGGGTTTAAGCGGCGGAGTAGGGTTATCGGGAATCTTACAAATCGTCATTCCCGCGAAAGCGGGAATCCAGGCGGGGGTGGGCGGGGACACGTGCCAGTAGGCCCCTCTCCACCCCTGGATTCCCGCTTTCGCGGGAATGACGATTTGTAGGGCGTGCTTCGGATCACTCTTCACGAACTTTTTTTGCAACAGTGGGGTAACCACGAATGGCGAAAGCTGCGAAACACCAGGTCATCGGCAAGTCCCACCACCGGGTGGACGGCGTGGTCAAGGCCACCGGCAAGGCCGTATACGCAATGGACCTGGAGCTGCCGGGCATGCTCCACGCCAAGGTCCTGCGGAGCCCCTTTCCCCACGCGCGCCTGCTGCGCGTGGACGCCACCAAGGCGGCGGCGCTGCCGGGCGTGGCCACGGTGCTGACCCGCGAGACCCTGGACGGGATGAACCCGTATTTCGGCTCCGCCTACAAGGACCAGACCATCGTCGCCCTGGACAAGGTGCGCTACGACGGCGACCCGGTGGCGGCGGTGGCGGCGGCCGACGAGGCCACCGCGGTTGAGGCGCTGGCGCTCATCGAGACGGAGTACGAGGAACTGCCCGCGGTCATCGACGTGGCCGACGCCATCGCGCCGGACGCGCCGCTGGTGCACGAACAGGTGGCGGACGCCGACGAGCTGCACGGCCACGCCTACGGCGTGCCCGAGGAGTTCCGCGGCACCAACGTCTGCTACGCCTACAACTATTCCCGTGGCGACGTGGACAAGGGCTTCGCCCAGGCCGACGAGGTCTTCGAGGACGTCTTCACCTTCCCGCAGGTGCAGCATTATCCGCTGGAGCCGCACATCACCATCGCCGCGGTGGAGGACGGACACGTGACCCTGTGGTCCTCCACCCAGGACCCCTTCACCCTCCAGCGCCACATCGCCGAGTTCTTCTCCATCCCCATCAACCGGGTGCGCGTCATCGTGCCCCACATCGGCGGCGCCTACGGCGGCAAGCTGTCGGTGAAGAACGAGCCGCTGGTGGCGGCGCTGGCGTGGAAGACCGGGCGCACGGTGAAGATCACCCACACCTCCGAGGAGACCTTCCGCACCATCACCCGGCACCCCGCCCGGTTCCGCATCAAGACCGGCGTCACCCGCGACGGCAAGCTCGTGGCGCGGGAGTGCGAGGTGCACATGGGCACCGGCGCCTACGCCGACTACGGCCCGCGGGTGTCCCAGAAGGCCGGCTACCGCGCGCCCGGCCCCTACCGCATCCCCAACGTCAAGGTGGACGCCTACACCGTCTACACCAACGCCGTGCCCGCCGGTGCATTCCGGGGCTTCGGCACCCTGCAGGTCACCTGGGCGTACGAGTCCCAGATGGACATGATCGCGCGCCGGCTCGGCTTGGATCCCCTGGAGTTCCGCGTCCGCAACCTGATGAAGAAGGGGGCCCTCTTCACCAAGGGGGACAGCCCGGTGGACTGCGACCTGGAGGCGGGCCTGCGGCGCACCGCCAAGGCCCTGGGCTGGGGAAAGAAGAAAAAAGAGCCGAACCGCGGCATGGGCCTGGCCTGCTGCATGAAGGACGGCGGCGGCACCTACAAGGTGGCGTCGGCATCCATCAAGCTCAACTCGGACGGCAGCGCGGTGCTCTTCACCGGCACCGTGGAAATCGGCCAGGGCTGCCGCACCGCCCTGGCGCAGGTGGCCGCCGAGGGGCTGTCCCTGCCCTACGAAGCGGTCACCGTGGCCCAGCTCGACACCGACTCGACGCCCTACGACGCCGCCACCAACGCCAGCAGCTCCATGGTCATCATGGGCCTGTGCGTGGAGCGCGCCGCCACGGAGCTGAAGCGGCAGTTGCGGCGAGCCGCCGCCAAGCTGTTCAAGTGCAAGGCCGACAAGGTCACCTTGAAGGACGGTCACGTGCGCGCGGGCAAGGGGAAGCGCATGAGCTACGAGGAGGTGCTCAACCAAACCTTCGGCGCCAAGGGCGGCGAACTCCTGGCCAAGGGCACCTACCAGGACGTGCACAGCAAGAAGGCCGTGCTGGGCTCGCCCACCACTTTCTGGGAAACGAGCTGGGGCGGCGCCGAGGTGGAAGTGGACCCGGACACCGGTGTGGTGAAGCTCCTCCAGTACATCTCCACCGCCGACGTGGGCAAGGCCATCCACCCCCTCCAGTGCGAGAGCCAGGACGAGGGCGGCGTCATGTTCGCGATCGGCCACTCGCTGATGGAGGAGATGCAGTACGAGAACGGCCACCTGCTCAACCCCAACATCATCGACTACCGCCTGCCCTCCTTCAAGGACATCCCGGACACCTTCCGCACCATCATGGTGGAAGACGCCAACGGCCCCGGCCCCTACGGCTCCAAGGGCCTCGGCGAAGGCGGCCTCATGCCCGTCTCCCCCGCCATCGGCAACGCCATCGAGGACGCCGTCGGCGTGCGCGTGCGCGACCTCCCGATCACGCCGGAGAGGATGTGGCGGGCCATGCGGGATAGGGGTTAGGGGGACGAAGCGAGGAATCGCTCACGAATACGGCTGCGCGGAGACGACAATGTTCAAGCGCCTTCATGTGGACAACTACAAATGCCTGGTTAACTTCGACTTGGCATTCCAGGAACTGACTCTGCTGCTCGGCCGGAACGGCACGGGCAAAACGTCGGTATTGGATATTGTCTACGCGCTCCGCGAACTGTTGAGTGGCAGAGCGAGGATAGCCGATCCCGGGGTATTTCCCTCGCACACCTTGACTGCCTGGCAAACCAGGGAGATTCAGATCTTCGAAGTCGAGGCGGAACTCCCTGGTGACACCCTGCTCTACAGGCTGCAGATCGAGCATGACACGAAGAATCATCAATCGCGCATTGCCGACGAATCCCTTTGGGATGCCGACGGGCGGCCGTTGTTCGAATTCAAAGGGGGCGAGGTGCATCTCTATCGGGACGACAACTCGCCAGGCCCCGTTTTCCCCGCGGATTGGACAGAGTCCGCACTGGCGCGCGTTGTTGCGGGTCCCAAGAATACCAGACTGACCAAATTCCTCGAGTTCATACGCAATGTGGTGGTTTGCGGGCTATACCCGGCCGGTTTCGAGCACGAGACCAAAACGCACGACGTCATGTTGGCCAGGGACGCGCACAATTTCAGCGCGTGGTATCAGCACCTCCAACTGGAACAACCCGGACAGGTAGAACAATTCAGAAAGGCTCTGGAAGACGTTATCGAGGGGTTCAGTGGGATACGCCTGCAAATGGTCGGCCGGAATACGCGCGCGTTCACGTTGGACTTCCACGAAAACGGAAAGAAATACGAGCTGGGACTGGACGAGATTTCGGACGGCCAGCGTGCCTTGGTGGCGCTTTATTCCCTGGTTCATCTCTCTGCCGGATTGGGCTACACGCTGTTCTTGGACGAGCCGGAGAACTATGTGGCATTGCCGGAGATTGAACCTTGGCTGGCCGAACTCTCCGACCGTTGTGGTGACGCCATACCTCAGGCGGTCATCTGTTCACATCACCCGGAGCTGATTGACTACCTGGGGTTGTCCAGCGGTATATCGCTTTCCCGTGAACCGTCCGGGGTGACCAGGGCCACAAGAATCGAAGACTTGTCGCTGACGACTGAAGGCGGTCTGAAGTTGTCCGAGATCGTAGCTCGCGGGTGGGAGCGGTGAAGCGGCAAGTCCAACTCATCCTGCTGTGTGAGGATCAACAGCACGAAGCTTTCCTGAGACGTTTCTTTACGTCCATGGGCTGGAAGGGGCGTCAACTACGAGTCAAGAGATCCCCACTGGCCAAAGGTTCAGCCGAGCAATTCGTCCGCGAGGAATTTCCGAAGGAGATCGAGGCGTATCGCAGGAACAGAAACCGGGTAGGCTGTGAGCTTGTGGCCATGCTGGATGGCGACGCAGAAGGCGTCAATGCTCGGTTGACGGCGCTCGACGAGGCATGTGACCGAGCGTCGGTATCGCCAAGGGACAACGCGGACCATGTCGCCGTCTTCGTGCCGACGTGGAGCATCGAGACTTGGCTGGCCTATTTGGCCGGCGAAACGGTCAACGAATCGAGACAGGACTATCCTCGGCTCGCACGACCACGAGATTGTGGCCCTCATGTCGACTCACTTGTGGGGATGTGCCAGCAAAGGCGACTACGCGAACCCGCGCCGTCCTCTCTGAAAGCCGCCTGTCAAGAATATCGGACGCGTATTGGGCAAACCGCGTGAACAGCGCAACGAAGCCATCAACCGGGCAGGCGACGGAGCCCACGGACTCAATCCTCGATCTTCAGCGCCAATGCTCTGGGACCGGCGCCGTGCCGGGCGTAGCACCTCAACGGAAGGGCATGGACCTGAAAGCCCTCCCGTTCCAGCCGGGCGGCCGTGGACTCGCAACCCTCCGGCAGTATCACACTCCCTTCCGCTGCGAGCGCGTTGCAGCCGAGGCGTCGGGCCTCGTCCGCATCCATCGGCTTCATTCCCGGCAGGCTGTCCTCCAGAATCTTGCGGGCTTCCGCGAGGAAGGCCCCGGGATGGTAGAGCGCCTTGTCGTCGCCCAGCGGACACAGGCAGGTGTCGAGGGGCCAGTCCCAACGGTCGGACAGGCGTAGCGAGTGGACTTCGCGCTCGAGTATCTCCGAAAGCGCTCGGTGAGAGGCCAGGTCGTCGTCGGGGCGGCAACCCACGAACAGAGTTCCGTCCGCTACCACCAGATCCCTTTCTCCATCGAATGGACAGCCCTCGGGCAATTCCGGCACGGCGTAGCCGCGCACCAGAAAAAAGTTCGCCCACGCTTCGGCTTCCGGGCGCCGCGACCCGTCGCGCGCTCGGCCGGCGATGAAGGTGTTCTTCCAGACGAAGCCGCCGCTGGCGGCGACCACGAGCTTGGGCATGCCGGGCCGGGGTTCCAGCAGGTCCACCTGCACGTCCAGCTCGTCGCGCAGGAGGCGGTAGAGCCCGCGCCACTCGGCCATGGCGGCGGAGGGATCCTCGCCGGGGGCGGGCTCGTAGTGGAGCGGCGGGCACATCAGGACTTTCACGGCGGGCTCCCCTCCCCTGCCCTCAGCAGCCGTTCTCCGGGAACAGCCGGGCCACGTTGCCGCCCAGCAGCTTGCGCTTGACCGCGGCGCTGGCCTTGACGGCCTTGACGATGGCGACGGCGTCGCCGAGGCGGTCGATGGTGGGGAAGTCGCTGCCCATGAGCACCTGGTCCTCGCCCACCATGTCCATGGCGAAACGGATCTCCAGCGGGCGCCAGAACGGGGGCGCGGTGTCGATGAAGATGCGGTGCTGGAACTTGTCGAAATAGCCCTGCTCCCGCTTGTCCCAGAAGGACGGGTTCAGGCGGTTGCGGAGCGCGAACCAGGCGCCGCCCAGGTGGGTGAATACGAAACGCAGCTTGGGGAACTTCTCCAGCGTGCCGCTCAGCATCAGGCGCACGATGTTGATGGTGTTGTCCATGGCACGCCCGAGGTTGCGGGTGAGGTTGAACTGCTCCATGCCGTGGGGGTGCGCCAGCGGCAGCTCCGAGGACGGGTGCACAAAGATGGGGATGTCCAGGTCGGAGACGAGCCTGTAGAACGGGTGGTAGCGCTTGTCGTCCAGCAGCGCGCCGTGGATGTGCGTGTTGATGCCGACGCCGCGGAAGCCGAGCTTCCGCACCGCGCGCTTGAGCTCCCGGCGGCCCCCGGCCTCCAGCGCGGGCACGTGCGCCAGCGGGATGATGCGGCCGGGGAACCGCTCCACGAGCCGGGCCATCTCGTCGTTGATGAAGCGCGCCGCCGGAACGTCGATCCAGTCCACCCAGCAGCCTACGTGGAGCACGGCCCGGTCGATCCCCACCTTGTCCATCTCCTCGATCTGCGCGGCCATGTCCGCGGTCATGGCGGGGGGGCCGAAGAGCTGCACCCCTCCCCTGCGGATGCCGAACCGGTCGGGCCGCCGCACCACGGCCTCGCCGTCACGGATCAGGGGATCGGGGTTCCGGTAGTGTTCCTCGGGCATCCAGTGATGATGCGCGTCTATGATCAGCGTCTTCGGCATGGTGTCTCCCGATACTCTTGTCCTCTCCTGTTAACCCCAATGTTGAAAAAGTTGGTGAAGAACGGCCCGAAGCACGCTCTACAAATCGTCATTCCCGCGCAAGCTTGCCCTCGACTCTGATCGGGGGCGGGAATCCAGGCGGCGCGTGGGCGGGGACACCGGCCAGTTGGCTCCTCCCCACCCCTGGATTCCTGCTTTCCAGGCTGTGTCAAAACGTCGCCCGGAACAAGAACAGGTGTCAAACCCTCGAGTCGTCATTCCCGCGCAAGCGGGAATCCAGGGGTGGAGAGGCGGGCAGCCTCCCAACAATCGCCTTTGCCCTTCCAAACCCATCCCGCTTGCCTCCCGGCCTCTCCATGCTTCCAGTTTCTGCAACATCGAGGTCAATCCGCCCCCTTGCTGGGGGCTACGATCCAGATGCACACCAACGATAGCACACACAGCACGATGCCGATCCAGCCCGAGCTGGCATAGCTGCCCGAAACGTCGTGGAGGTAGCCCGCCAGCCAGGGGCCGACGCCCGCGCCGGTTCCTATGCTGAGGGCCAGCAGGCCGATGATCGAGCCGAAATGCTTGCCATGAAAGATGTCGGCGGCGATGGTCGGATAGAGTCCTTGGCGCGACCCGAAACCCACCGCGAACAGCGGCGGATACAGGGACACCACAGCGAACTCCGACATCCGGTCGAGGTACAGGATGACCAGGATCCCGCCCACCAAGGCCATGCTGCCGATGGTGTAGGCGCGCTCGCTGCCGATCCGGTCCGAGAGCGTCCCCATGCCGATCATGGTGAAGGTGGTGAAGAACCCGGTGAGAGCGAGTACCCAGGCTCCGAAGTCGCGCGACAGTCCCACGTCCACCATGGCGGCCACCTGGTGCACCAGCACCATGTGCACGGGGATGGCGCCCAGCACGAACCCCCCGGCCAGCGCCCAGAACCGGTAGTTGCGGAGCGCCCCGGCGAGGGTCACGCCGTCTTCCCGCGCCCGGCGCGGACCTCCGCTTGCCGCTTCCGTGGCGGCGCCGAAATCCGGAAGCAGTCCCAGGTCCTGTGGCCTGCGCCGCTGGAAGAACAGGTTGAGCGGCACCACCGCCGCCAGCATCACGCCGGCCAGCACCAGATACGCGTTGCGCCAGCCGAACGCGACGATCAGCCACTCCGTGGCCGGCACCACCAGGAAGATCCCGACGCCTATACCCGACGCCGCGATGCCCATGGCCATGCCGCGCTTCTGAACGAACCAGTTGGTGATGACCGTGGCCTGGGAAGTCATGGGCAGCGCGGCGAAGCCGAGCCCCACCAGAAGCCCCATGCCCAGGTAGTAGTGCCAGACGGCGTGGGTCATGGAGCTGACGGCGAATCCGGCCGCCATGAGGCCGGCGCCCGCCGGGAACACCACCCTGGGCCCCAGGCGGTCCAGCATCTGCCCCCACACCGGCGCGGAGAAGGTCCACGCCACCGAGCCCAGGGTAAGCGCGCCGGCGGCCAACCCACGGCTCCAGTGAAACTCATCGAGAACCGCCACGAAGAAGAGCGCGAACGCCGCGCGGCAACCGAAAGCGGCGGCGACGGTCATGAACGAGATGCCCAGCACGACCCACGGATAGGTGCGGTTGAGCCGCGCCGTGCGGGCGGAAGCGGGTTCGGCGACTGAGGCGTTCAAGAGGACGTGCCCGTTGGTCTCGCGCGGGAACGGCGCTACGACAACCTCGGAATGACCTCGTCGCTCAGGAAGCGGATGACCGAGGCGTAGTCCCGTCCGAGCTTGGCGAACGAGATCTGCTCGAATCCCAGGCGCTCGGCCTCGGCCGCCAGCTCCAGGATGGGCTCCACGCAGTCCGACGGCCGGCCGGCGACGAAGCAGGCACGCGGCATGGCGTCCGTCACAAGCTCCCGCGACGCCTGCTCGATGGTCATGCCCGAGTGAAGCGCCTCGCGGATGCGGTTGACCCGCTCATAGTCGATGCCGATGCGTTCGAACTCCTCGGGGCTGTAGCCCAGGGCCTGGAGGCTCACCATGTGGTGCGCCGAGTACTTCTTCGCCTCGGCCAGTGCCAGTTCCGGCTCCTCCGACACCGCCAGGTTGATCTCGCACACCTTGCGCAGTTTCTTGTCCGGGTCCACCCCCCGCGCCGCCGCGTCCGCCCCCGCCATGGCCTGCTCCAGCCGACCGAGCTTGTGCATGGAGATGAAGTAGCCGCCCATGAGGACGCCTTCCATGGTCTCGCCCGCGATGGCCAGGAAGCGCGGCCCCACGCCGCCGCCGTAGAAGCGCACCGGCGCCGCCGGCGGACGCACCAGCTCGATGTGTCCGCGGGGGTTCATGTGGAAATAGTCGCACAGGGAGGGGTACTCGTCGAACCGGACCTCCTCGCCGCGGAACAGCGCGCCGAGAAACGTCACGGTCTCCCGCACCACGCGGAACGGCTTGCGCATCTCCAGGTACTGCGGCACCTGCCCCTTGCTGCCCTTGGCGATGCCGAGGCTGATCTCGCGTCCGTCGGTCAGTTCGGAGATGGCCAGCACCGAGTCGGCCACGTCGATGGGATTGCGAAAATAGGGCACCAGGATGGCGGTGCCCACCTTGATCGGCGCGCGCGCCGCGATGGCGGTGGCCACGGTCAGGACGTTGCGGTAGCGCAACGAGTCGCTGAGCCAGACCTGCTTGAACCCCCGTTCCGCTCCCAACGCCGCCAGGTCCGCCAGCTCCCGCGTGGTGTAGTAGGATGCCGCCTGCAGCACGAACTGCAGCCCGAACTCCCCGGAGAAAATCGCCATCCGGTCCCCCTTTCGCTATGCCCGGTCAAGAGGGGATGTATCGGGATTCGCTCGCGGCGGCAAGGCAATGGCAGCGGCAGCGCGGGAGCCTCCGCTGCGCACATCGGTCGGATTGTCACGCGCTGTAGTATGTGTCATCGCCGCTTTCGCAGGAATGACGGGACGGCGCGGTGCGATGGCTTGCGCGGTGCGGTGACTTGCGCTGCAATGGCTTGTAGGGGCGACCCGCGGTCGCCCCTACAGGAATCCACCGTAACGTGCCTAGGAACCCAGGCCCTGCATATGGCGCCCTTCCCGCAGCGCGGCGATGCGGTCCTCGATGGGCGGATGGCTGGCGAAGAGCATCCGCATGCCGCCCTTGCGCACGCCGGAGATGCCCATGGCGGCGAGCTGCTCGGGCATGTGCTCCGGCTCCACGCTCCGCTGGAGGGCCTGCAGGGCGCCGATCATGTTGGCCGTGCCCGCCAGCCGCGCGCCGGCCGCGTCGGCCCGGTACTCGCGACGGCGCGAGAACCAGTAGACGATGATGCTGGCGAGGATGCCCAGCAGGATCTGGGAGACGATCACCGTGATGAAGTAGCCCATGCCGTAGCCGCCCTCGCCGTCCCTGTGGAGCGCGCGGTCCACGATGAAGCCGATCACCCGGGACAGGAAGATCACAAAGGTGTTGAGCACGCCCTGGATGAGCGTCAGCGTCACCATGTCGCCGTTGGCCACGTGGCCGACCTCGTGCGCCAGCACGGCCGAGGCCTGGTCCGCGTTCATGCTCCGCAGGAGGCCGGTGCTCACCGCCACCAGCGAGTTGCTGCGACTCGGACCCGTGGCGAAGGCGTTGGGCTCCGGCGAATCGTAGATGGCCACATCCGGCATCGCGATGCCCGCGGCCTGGGCGTGCTGGTGCACCGTGTTGACGAGCCAGCTCTCGGTGTTGTTCCGAGGCTGTTCGATGACCTCGGCCCCCACCGCCATCTTGGCCATCCACTTGGAGATGGCCAGCGAGATGAACGAGCCGCCCATGCCGAAGATGAACGAGAACGCCAGGAGCGGGCCGAGGTTGAGCCCGCTCTGGTAGAGCATCCGGTCGAGGCCGAGCACGCTGATGACGATGCTCAGCACCACCAGGATCGCGATGTTGGTAATCAGCAGCAAGAACACGCGTTTCATGGACCTGTTCCCTTCCTCTCGCAAGTATCGGGCGCTATAAGATAGCGTACAATGCGCACGCTGCCGAATCAATTTGCAAGCCCCTCGCGTTTCGGCGCATGGGCCGTCGCCTGGACCCTCGCGATGGCATGGTTCGCCGCGGCTTCGGCGGTGCACGGCTTTTCTCATCTTGCCGTGGTGCAGGACGCCTCTGCGCTGCACGAGTTGGCCTGCACGGAGCCCAAGAAGGATGCAGCACCTTGGAACCTCGCCCACCTGTATGATTGTGAGACTCGTCAACTCTTCATCCCCTATCACTTGTGGAGCGGGGCCAAGTGGGACGGCAACAAGGATGCACCGTGCATGCACGCGGCGGACACCCTCTTTCATGTCAACGGGCGCAGTGCCACCACCATCCGGGGTCCCAAGGAGTGGAAGGGCCGGCAGATCTGGGCTCGTGCAAAGGTAAACGGATCGAAGACACAGTACTTCGAGTGCCATGGTAAGGGGATTGGCCGGGTCTACGAGATCCGGAACGGGAGGGAACGCACCTACCGCAAGACAGGCCGGTGCAAGTTTCCCGCCGGTTACGGATGGGTACCCGGCGAACGGCGCGAGTGTGCGAGCACGGCCTTGAAGATATACACGATGGAGTTTGACGGGGACCACAACCTGTCCGCCCTGGAGTTCGAGTACTGGCGCATGTCCCGATCCAGGGGGCGGCACGTGCTGGATCACAAGTACCGCTATGTGCCGGAGCAGGGGATGATCAACGCATGGCCTCAGCGGTAAAGCGTTCGCTTCACTCGATCTCCCGCACCGCCGGCAGCCGCGCCAGGCCATAGAGCCCCAGCGCCGCCACCAGGAAACCACCCATGGCCACGGCCGTGGGGGCTCCGGCGAACTCGGCGACGGTGCCCGAGATGGCGCCGCCCAGGGGCATGAGGTCCCAGGTGAGTCCGAAGAGCCCGAGCACCCGGCCGCGCAGGTCGTTGGGCAGGTTCAGTTGGAGGATGGTGTTGATGGAGGTGAGGTAGATCTGGTTGAACAGGCCCAGGAAGAAGATCAGGCCCAGCGACAGCGCGAACGAGGACGAGTACGCGAACAGCATGAGCAGCGAGCCGAAGATCGCCGATCCCACCAGCACCTGCCAGCCCCGGCGTCCGGCCTGGGCCAGGTAGGCGACGATCAGGGTGCCGATGAGGGCGCCCACGCCGGAGAACGACTGGAGCAGCCCGAAGCCGCGGGAATCTACTTCCAGGATGGAGCGCGCGAACACCGGCAGCAGGATCACGTAGGACATGCCGAAGAGACTGTTGAAGCACGTGAGCCCCAGCAGGCTGTAGAAGAGCTGGTTGCGGCGCACGAAGTCGAGGCCGGCCAGGATGTTGCGCCACACGCCGCCCTGGGGCTGCCCGATGAGGGGGCGGGTACGGATGAACGCCCACAGCGCCACCGCCGCCGCGGAGCTGACGAAGCAGGCGATGAAGGTGTGGCCCACGCCGAACCAGTGGATGAGCAGGCCGGCCAGGCCGGGTCCCACCAGGCGGCACGCCTGCCACACCGAGCTGCCCAGCGCCACGGCGTTGGCGATCTCCTCCCGCGGCACCATCTCCGGCAGCAGCGCATAGCGGCTGGGGCGGTCGAACGACCGCATCAGGCCCGAGTTGAACGCGAACACCAGCACGTGCCAGAACACGACGCGGTCGGTCAGAATCAACAGGCCCAGCACGAGATAGGCCAGGGCCAACACCGACTGGGTGCACACCATGATGCGGCGCTTGTCGGCCCGGTCGGCGACGGCTCCGCCCACCAGCACCAGCGACACCCGCGGCACGGCGTAGACGATCCCGGCCACCCCCAGCATCAGCGGCGAGTCCGTCAACAGGAACACCAGCCATGCCTGCGCCGCCATCTCCATGTTGAGCGCCAGCACGGAGGAGAGCTGTCCCAGCCAATAGAGACGGTAGTTGCGGTAGCGCAATCCGGCGAACAGCCGGCTCAGCAGGGTTCCCATGAGCGGTTTTGTTTCCCGAAGCCTTTTGGGTATAGAACTCGGTGGGCTCGCCGTCCACCGCCGTGGAAGCCGCGTCCCGTTTCCAGACGTGACTCTTGAACTCGCGCGGGCCTGTCGCCGGCAGGGCGCGCGGGCAAGCCGTGGAGAACCGATCGATGAAGGTGAGCCTGTTTACCGAGATCCAGTGCCCGTCGGGAAGCGTGCCCGCGGAGTTGCTGGAACAGTTCCTCGACCAGGCGGAGCTGGGCGACGCGCTCGGCTACGACGGCTACTGGGTGGCGGAGATCCACTTCACGCCCAGCTTCTCGCTCTTGTCCGCTCCCTACGTCGTCCTGGGGGCCGCCAGCCAGCGGACCCGCCGGCTGAGCCTCGGGGTGGCGGTCAACACGCTGCCCATCCACCATCCCATGCAGCTCGCCGAGCAGGCCGCCACCCTCGACGTGCTGAGCGGCGGGCGGATGTGCTTCGCCGCCGGCGGCGGCCATCCCCACACCCGCGCCTACGAGTGCTTCGGCGTGGAGCACGAGCACGTGCGCGACCTCATGCAGGAGAGCATCGAGATCATCCGGCTGGCGTGGACCGAGGAGTCGGTGGATTACCAGGGGCGCTTCTTCCGGATTCCCAACATCGTCGCCAACCCCAAGCCGGTGCAGCGGCCGCACCCGCCGCTGTACACCGCTGCCAGCTCCCTCGACGGCGTGAACTTCGCCGCGCGCATGGGCCTGAACCTGTTCATCCCCGTGCACGTGCGCACGGCCGAGGAGTTGCGCGAGTTCTCCGCCGCCTACCGGGAAGGGCTCGCGGAGCACGGCCACGACCCGGAGGCGTACGAGCTGGGCCTGCTTCTGCCCATGCACGTGGGCGGCACGGAGAGCGAAGCGCGCGAGCGTTCCGAAGCCGGCGTCATGAGCTACTACGACGTGATCCGCGAGACCCGCGGGAGCTACGCTCAGTGGCTCCTGGCGCAAGGGCGTCCGCTGCCGGAACGGCTGCGCGCCAATGCCGCCGCGGGCGGCGTGACCTTCGAGCGGGTGTGCAACGGTTTCGCCGCCATCGGCACGGCGGATCAGGTGGTGGAGCGGATCGGCGAGCTGGCCCGTGACACGGGCGCCGGCCACGTGCTCGCGTGGATGAACATCGGCAGCGTCGCCCACGACCACATCAAGGAATCGATGCAGCGCTTCGCCGAGGACGCACTCGCGCCCGTGCGGGGAATTTAACCGACTGTCGGGTCCGGCGCATCGTTTCCCCGCGGCGACCGCGACCCGCGTTCCAGACGTCCCAACAGCACCACCAGGAAGGCGGCGCTGATAGATACGGTGGCGATCAGCAACGCCAGCCCCGCCTGCGCCGCGTGAAGCGCGCTCTGGGAGCTCATCGCCGCGACCGCCGCGTACGCACCGTAGCCGGCCGCCACCGCGCCCCAGGCGAACAGGACGATTGCCGCGAAAGCCACCATCCAGCGAAACGTCACACAAAGGCCCCGGCGAGTCAATGTGGACCCGCTCACTCAAAATTGTTAGTGTCGTGTCCCGTGAGTTCATGACGGCACGAAGCGGATCCGCCGCACACGCCGCGGCTTCCCCTTCGGCGGTCCCGGCGAGAGCGACAAGAAGCGCTTCCTCAAACGCGTGGTCGAGTTGGACAAGATGGGCGGCCATCGGCCCGAATCGGACGTCACCTGTCTCGGCAAGTACCACGAGTACATCCGTCCCGGCTGCGCCACCCTGCTCCAGGTAGACGTCTACAGCCCGGAACCGGGGGCCGAGGAAGACCTCCGGGACATTCACATCGAGGCTTGAGCACATGGCGGGAACACTCGAAGGCATCAGGATTCTGGAGCTGTCCAGCTACGTCACCGGCCCGTTCGCGTCCATGCTCATGGCGGACCTGGGCGCCGAGGTCGTCAAGGTCGAGGACCGGGAGCGCGGCGACCCGTTCCGCGGCTGGGGCGGCGGAAAGATGTACTCCGCCACGTTCTGCAGCCTGAACCGGAACAAGAAGAGCATCACGCTGGACTTGCGTACCGAGGAAGGTCAGGAGATCTGCCGCAGGCTGGCCGCCGTGGCGGACGTGCTCATCGAGAACCACCGCCCGGGGGTCATGGCGCGGCGCGGCCTCGGCTACGACACCCTGCGCGAGTTGAACCCGAAGCTCGTCTATTGCTCCATTTCCGGCTTCGGCCAGGAGGGACCCTATCGTGACCGGCCCGGGTACGACACGGTGGGCCAGGGAATGAGCGGCCTGTTGAGCCTGCTGACGGACCCGAACGATCCCAAGGGCATGGGCATTTCCCTGTCGGACCATCTCACCGGGGTATACGCGTGCTACGGCGTGCTGGCGGCGCTGGTGAACCGCATGATGACCGGCGAGGGGCAAATCATCGAGACATCCCTGCTGCGCGCGTCGGTGTCCTTCACCGCCGAGAACTGCGCCCGCTACTTCGAGACCGGCGTGGTGCCGAGCCGCGCCGACCGCACCCGCACCGCCGGCGTGTTCGCCTTCGTCGACCGCGACGGCCGACCCTTCGTCGTGCACCTGTCCTCGCCCGACAAGTTCTGGCTTGGACTCGTGGAAGTGGCCGGAAAACCCGAGTGGGGGGAAGATCCCCGCTTCGCCGAGAAGGAAGGCCGCACCGAACACCACGACCTGCTGGAGCGGGAGCTTCAGGCCATCTTCGAGCGGGACTCGCGCGACGTGTGGCTGAAGAAGCTCCGGGAGCATGACGTGCCGTCCACGCCGCTGAACAATCTCGAGGACATGTTCAACGACGCGCAGGTCAAGCAGTACGGCTTCCCCATCGAGGTCGAGCACCCCAAGATGGGCAAGGTGAAGCTGGTGGGGAGCGGCGTGAACATGAGCCGGACGCCGCCCGAGACGCCAACGCCGCCGCCCATGCTCGGGGAGAACACGGACGAGATCCTGCGGGATCTTGGATATGGAGCGGAAGAGGTGGAGAGGCTACGCGAACGACAGATTATCTAGTATGAACAGACAAGAGAGCCCTTGCCGTCCGGGACGGGCAGTCGCGTGCCGCAAAGGACGACGCGTCAGCGCAAGCGTTGCCGGCGTGTTTTTCCGTTGCCTGTTGCCGCTCAAGTCTGATAAGTAACGGTTCTCTTCAATAATGTTGGGCTGTGGCGGCGGCTTCGTCGAGGAAACCCCACCCAAGCGGCTGCCGAAGGAACGCCGACAACGGCGCGAAAGACGGGATCCATTATGATGTACCTCACAAAAGCGCTTGTGCTTGCTGTCGCGCTATCCGTGTCCCTCGCCGCATGCGTTTCCACCGACGAGTACGAACAAGTGCAACGGGCGAAGGAACAAGCGGAAGCGAAGAACGCCGACCTCACGAAGGCCCTGGAGGAGCGTGGCAAGGAAGTCGAGGCTCTCCAGGCCAAGGCCGCGGAGCTTACGCAGGCGGCCGGCGAGTCCCGGAAACTTCTCGAACAGCGCGGAAAGGAACTCGCGGACGCGCAGGGGCAACTTGCGGACGCAAAAGCACAACTCGCGGACGCACAAGGACAGGTCAACGAACTGACGCAGGCAGTCGCGACTTTGACGGGTGAGAGGGACAACGCCGGGAAGAACGCCGATGAACTCGCCGCTCAGCTAAGCGAGAAGACCAAGGCGGCCGATGATCTCACCACTCAACTCGCCCAGAAGTCCAAGGCGACCGACGATCTCACCGCCCAACTCGCCGAAAAATCCAAGGCGGCCGACGATCTCGCCGCTCAACTCGCCGAAAAGTCCAAGGCGGCCGACGATCTCGCCGCTCAACTCGCCGAAAAGTCCAAGGCGGCCGATGATCTCGCCGCTCAGCTAGGCGAGAAGACCAAGGCGGCCGATGAACAACTCGCCGAAAAATCCAAGGCGGCCGACGATCTCACCGCTCAACTCGCCGAGAAAACCAAGGCAGCCGACGAACTCGCCGCTCAACTCGCCGAGAAAACCAAGACGGCCGATGAACTCGCGGCGACCAAGGCCGCACTTGAGAAAAGCACCGCCGCGCTCACGAGCAGGCAGGACGGGTTGAACGCGAAAATCACGGGGCTTGAGGGCCAAGTGGCGCAGAAAGATCAGGCCATCGGGGAGATGCGCGCCGAAATCGATCGACTGAACGCGGCGAAACAGTCCCTGGAGGCAGAGGCCGCCCAACAACAGGGCGCTTTGGACCAGGCGCGGAAGGACGCCGCCGAACAGAAGACGGCCTTGGACCAAGCGCTGAAGGAACTGTCGAGCGCGACCATCTCACTGGGGCAGACGCGCGCCGAAAAGGAAAAGGCTCTCACCGACCTGGCCGCCCGGAACAAGGCGCTCGCTGAAATGGCCTCCAAGGAGAAGGATGCCGCTCAAAAGCTGGCAACCGCTACCGCCGCGCACGGAAAGGCCGCTCAACAACTCCGCGACCAACTGGACCAGACCCGCGGCTCGCTGGGCCAGACCCGCGCCGAGAAGGACAAGGCTCTCGCCGACCTCGCAGCCCGTGACAAGGCGCTCGATGACATGACGGCCAAGGAAAGGGCCGCCGCTCGAAGGCTCGCAGCCGCTGCCGCCGATCACAGCCAAGCGGTCCAACGACTCCGCAAGCAACTGGACCAGGCACTCGCCGATCTCGCCGCGATGGAGAGGGCCTTGGCGGAGATGACCGCCAAGGCGCAGGGCGCCACGCAACCGTGACGCCACGGCGCCGGAGACCCCGAGCGGCGGCCCTTCGCGGGTCGCCCGGACTTCACCCCTGGATCGCGGGCCAATCGTGCAGCAGCTTGCCGTAGCCGGAGATGCTGCACGAAAAGCCCACCCTGGAGAGCATGTACCAGAGCATGGCGGGATTGCTGGCGACCACGGGCCTGGCCAAGTCCTGTTCGAGCCGATCCAGTATCTTCAACGGGTCCAGCACGGCCCCCTGGAAGTAGATGGCCTGCACGTCCGGGTTGGCCCTGAAGGCCTTGTCCGTGAGCGTATACACGTCCTCGGGCTCCACCTCCATGGCGTCGCGATAGTCGTCGAAGGTGTCCGCGGGCGAGATCGCCTCGATGCCGCAGCCGGCGAGATAATCGCGGATCAGTTTGTTCATGGGCTCGACAAACGGCGTCAGCAACAGCACCCGGGGGGTCGCGAGAGACTTCAACGCCTCGGCGCAAGACTCCAGCGCCGTCGTCACCGGCACACCCACCGCATCCTTGAGTCTTCCCAGCAGTCCCGGGTTGAGCACCTCCACCGGGGCGCCGCTGACGATGACGCCGTGCCAGCCGCGCTCCCGTGCCAGCCGCGCGGACGTTTCCACCACATGGTCGCCCGTGCCCCGGAGGCTCTCCAGCGAGCCGCGGACGATGCCAAGCCCTTCGAACTCCATCTCCACTTCGGCGGGAATGAACGCCCGGAACGGCTCGAAGTGGGGGCTCGAACTCGAGATGGGCGTCACGAACCCGACCTTGACCTTTGCCGAATCTGCCATGGGTTATCCTCCTCGAAGCTGAAACGGATCAGAATGAGCGCGCGGCGATCCAACTGCCGCCGATAAAGGTGCCCAGCGTGCTGCCCAGGTTCGAGAAAACGACTACAAGCAGAATACGCGACACCGGGTTGCGCCAGAGCCCCTTGGGGAACGCCGTCACCACCTCGGACATGCCCTCCAGGTCCGCCACCGTGGGCTTCTTGACCCAGGCCTGGACCAGCCCGGAAACCCAGCCCGCGGCAATGGTGGGATTGAGGCTCGTGATGGGCGCGGCCAGGAACGCCGCCAGCACCGTGACCGGATGCCCCAGGGCCAGGGCCGCTCCCGCGGCCGCGAGCACGCCGTTTACCAGCACCCAGATGGAGATGGACTCCAGAGAGTGGGCGGCACCGGCGCTGTAGAAACCGTAAGCGATGATGGCCAGGATCAGGCCGGGCACCACCCACTTGACGCTTCTGGCCCAAAGCGACGGTTCCGGGACCTCTTCTAGTGCATCCAGAGACTGTTCCCGTTCGATCTCGCGCGCTATCCCCGGAACGTGCCCCGCCCCCACCACGGCCACGACGCGCTCGCCCTCGGCCTCCCGGATCTTTTGCGCCAGGTAGATGTCGCGCTCGTCGATGAGGCTTTGCTTCACCGCCGGGAAGGCCCTGGCGAACTCCATCAACACGTCCTCCAGGCGGTCCGCTTCCTTGAGGTCGTCCACCGCCTTCCTGTCGACCTCGGGCTCGGCCAGCGCGCTGCTCAGAAGCACGAACAGCACCTTGAGCTTGTTCCAGAGACCGAGCCTCCTCCAGGTGCGCTTGAGGGTCACCTGGACGTCGCGGTCCGCCAGCACCAGGTCCACGCCCCGCTCCTGTGCCAGCCGCACGCCCTCCAGCATGTCCGCCCCCGGGCGCACGCCGAGCCGGTCGCCCATGCGCTTGTAGAACGCCGACATGATCAGGTGGCTCAACAGCAGCGCCGCCTTGCCCTCCTTGATCACCTTGAAGACGTTCATCTTCTGCCAGGCGTCGGGCCGGGTAAAGGACTCGTAGCGAGCCCGGCACAGCTCCACGCAGATGGCGTCCGGGTCCACAAGCTCAACGGTGTTGCGCACGTCGTCGACGCTCTCGAGGGAAACGTGCGCAGTGCCGACGAGGTAGACGTCCCGGCCCCGGTCGTTCAGCCGCCGTGTATGCGCAGGAAGCCCGGCAGCGTCCGGGCCTTGTGCGGCATCGACTTCCACGGGGTTCAGACCTGGGCCACCGGGCCGTCGTAGTTCCTGAGCCAGCCGATGAACTGCACGATCTGGTCGACCATGTAGTCGTGGTAGGCCTTGCCCTTCTCGGGCGACGCCTTGACGGAGGGGCTGAAGGAGCCCGTGGGCACGATGCGGCGCTGCTCCGTGCTGGTCCACGGGATGTCGATGACCTCGTGGGGCGCGGAAAAGAGATCGCCGTGGGACCACGGCGAGAAGTTCTTGTCGAAGTCCACCTGCGACGTGGTCAGCTTCTCCTGCTTGATCAGGTGCGGGAACTTGTACCAGCATTCCGAGATCTCCAGCTCGCCGCTGTGGTGCTCCTTCGCTTCCTTGATCTCGTTGGCGATCTTCTTGGCGATCTTCACCGGGTCGATGACCGCGAAGAAAACCTCGGGCATCTCGTACTCGCGCAGGTTCTTGGTGGCCGCCAGCAGGCCCGGCAGATTGGCGCCCTTGTGTCCGTTGATAATGAGGATCTTGCGGAAGCCGTGTTTCGCCAGGCTGCGGCTCATGTCCTGGATCACCGCCATCAACGTCTCGGTGCGGAGCGAGATGGTCCCCGGGAAACCCAGGTGGTGCGGCGAGTCGCCGAACCAGAGCGGCGGGGCGCACACCGTTCCGGTGGCCCGTGCCACGTCCTCCGCCAAGGCGATGGCGATGAGGCAGTCGAGGCCCAGGGGCCCGGCCGGGCCGTGCTCCTCGGTGCTGCCCACCGGGCAGATGATGATGTCGGAGTCCTCCAGGTAGGCCGCGACGTCCTCCCATGTCAGCTCCTGGAGCCATACGGAACCGAGTTGCGCCGGCATTTTCTTCTCCTCCCGTCGTTCACTTGATGGCCAACGGATTCGTCGGCGATCCCACCGCGCCCGTGACCGGCAGCGCCGGCCCCACGAACATGAACTCGTAACAGCCGTCGGCCGCGCAGTCGTCGGCCAACTCTTCCAGGTGGAAGATCTCGCCCACCGTAAGCCCCATGTTCGGGATGCTGACCCAGTGCCAGGGCTGGTTGGCGTCCCGAGTCTGGTTGGGCCGGACTTCCACTCCCCAGGTGTCCGTGGCCACGGCGGCCACCTCCCGGGCATGGAGCCAGTCGAGCGTATCGAACCCGAGTCCGGGCGCGTCCCCGCCGGGATAGCCGTCCCAGGACCCGGCGTCCAGCTTGGCCTTCATCTGTCCCGTGCGCACCAGCAGGTAGTCGCCGCGGCGCACCTCCACTTCCTGGGCCGCCATGGTCGCGTCCAGGTCGTCGCTGGTGATGGCGTAGCCGTCCTCCAGCCAGCCGCTCCCCTTGGCCCGGGCCACGTCCAGCAACACGCCGCGCCCCACCATCTTCTCCCGGGTCTTCTCGATGCCGTTCCTGGCGGCGCCCCCCGAGGTCACCAGGCGGCAGTCATAGCCGTTGTACATCGAGTCGTCGTAGAAAATGTGCGCGAGGCCGTCCCACTGGGTGCCGGCCTGCATCGGCATGATGATGATGTCGTCGGCGCCGCGGATGCGCCTGTGGTCGAGCACGCCCGAGTAAGCGTCCGTCCCGGTGCGCAGCATCAGGTGAATGGGATTGAACCGGCCCATGGCCGGGTAGTTGCTCTTGCCGCTCTGCGGACCGGCATCGTCGTAGGCGAGGGCCAGGGAAAACACCCGTCCCTGGCGCACGAGCCGCGCCGCGCCGACGATGTCCTCGGGCGTCGTGAAGTTGAGCGTGCCGATCTCGTCGTCCTTGCCCCAACGGCCCCAGTTGCGCAGCCGCTCCGCGGTCTCGCGGAGCCGTTTCATCGTCAGTTTCGGACGTCTTCGAGTCGCCAAACGTTCGTACCTCCCTCCGGGTCCGGATGAGTCAGGCTCTTTCTAACAGGTGGGTGGCGGGAACGAAACCGGCTTCCGCCGAGAGGTGTGGCGGCTTGAAACTACTCGGAGGATCGCCTAAGTATGGCCGGTATGTGGACGAGAGCCGACAACGACAAGGGCCGGAAAGTGATGCTCGGCTTCGTGGTGCGGCGTTGCGCCAGGGAGTTGGGCCACCGCCCCACCCCGGACGAGTTCGCCCTTTGGGCCAACAACCAGAGGCGGGACGGGGAACTCTACCACATCTTCGGACAGGCCATCTCGGCCGAAGCGGCGAAGATCATGCTGCGCAGCCTCGACCGGCTCGTGACCGTCCGCTCCCCGGAAGTGATCCTCGGACAGCGCGAAGCATCATGAGGCTCCGGGCGCGGTTCCCTGCCTTCAGGAAGCCTTCCGCGCCGCGTCGCTGATGTCCAGGTTGTAGAGCCGGGCGCCGTTGTCCCGCAGGATCTTGGTCTTGACGCTCTCGCTCATGTCCGTGCGCTGCTTGAGGTAGTCGCTGGACAGCACCTCGCGGTCACCGTGGGGCATGTCGGAGCCGTACACCACCTGTCCCTCTCCCACCAGTTCCACCACCTGCGGCAGCAACGTGTCCTCCACCTCCGCGCTCAGGTAGAGGTTGCCCCGCCGGACGTAGTCCATGGGCGCGAGCTTGGCCTTGGGCACCGTGTCCGGGAGGATGTCCGCGAGGAAGTTGCCCGAGTGGCCGAAGCGGTGGTCGAGCCGGTCGATCATGAAGTGGACCCACTGGCAGCCGGCCTCCAGGAATCCCACGCGCATGCCGGGGAACCGGTCCAGCAGGCCGCTGTTGATCATGGACGAGAAGCCCAGGAGCACCGGCATCAGGAACGCGTTCACCGACGACGGATAGATGTGGGTGAAGAGGCCGGAGATGGCCGGACAGGCCCAACCCACGTGGATCGCCAGGGTCAGGTCGCGCTCCACCAGCGCCTCGTAGAACGGCAGGAACGCGGGGTCGTCCAGCAGCCGGTCGCCGATGGTGCCCAGCACCATGACGGCGATGGCGCCCAACTCATGGGCTTCCTTCACCTGCGCCACCGCCCCGTCGACGTCGTCGAGGTTCACCACCGCCGCCCACTTCAGCCGCTCGTTGGCGCCGATCTGGTCGCCGAGGAAGCGGTTGTAGGCGGTGCTCATGGCGGTCACCAGCGCCGGGTTCGCGGCCAGCGGGTACGCCAGGAACAGGGTCGGATAGAGGACCTGCAGCGATATCCCCTCCTTGTCCATGGCCTCGATCCGCTCCTTGACTCCGTGGATCTCCATGCTGCCGATGGTGTCGGACTTCTTCTGCGCGTGGGGCGTCTTCTTGCCCTGGTAGCTGGCCGGGGTGCCGAGGTTGTGGGCGCCGCGGCCCACGCGTCGCGGGTACATCTGCTCCTCGATCATCCAGTAGACCATCTTGTCGACGGCCACCACCCGTGGTCGCTGAGCTCGGAACGCCGGATCGAAGTACTTGTCGCTGAACGTGGTTTCGCTTTCCTCGACGTGTCCGTCGGCATCCACCAGGTACATGAGTCACCTCCGTGTGTTGGCTCGGCCCTTGGGTCGCCCGCGGGCGCAACCTTCTGAAGGTAGCCCAACCGGTGGGGCAGTTCAAGGCTGTGGACGGGCGGGGCGTCGCGCGTTGACAGGGCCGGGAAAAATCTCTAGGTTTCACAACTTTACCGGTGAGACCCGTATCACCGAACGAACTCCCGACAACGACGAGGAGGGAATAATGGTCCGACTCATTGCAAGCTTTCTGACAGCCGCCATGACGCTGGCGGGCGCCGCCGCGGTGCTGGCCCAGAACATGCCCACCGTGCAGATGTCGTCGTTCGACAAGCCGTCCTTCGGCCACACGACGGCTTCGCTGATCGAGGCCAACGAATTCGACAAGAAGCACGGCGTCGACATCCAGTGGGCCTTCAAGCAGGGACGCGCGGCCAACACGGACTTCGCCACCGGCAGGGACAAGATCACCATCGCCTCCGCTCTCCTGTCGGAAGCCAATCGCCGCCTCAAGGGGGTCAAGTCCGTCTACCTCTTCAACGTGTTGAACGGCCACGGCGCCCTCTTGACCATGGATCCGGCCATCAACAGCGTGGCGGACCTCGAGGGCAAGAGCCTGGCGGCGGTCACGGTGACCACCAACTACGCCATGTTCCGCTACTTCGCCCAAAAGGCCGGCACCGACCTGAACAAGGTGTCGATCCAATCCACCAATACGGCGGGACTCGCCACCTTGCTCATGGCCAAGCGGGCCGACGCCATACACATCTGGGAGCCGAACTACTCCAGGATGCTTGTGGGCAACCCCGGCAAGCTCAAGATGATCGAGTACTTCCACCAGTGGGAAGCCATCCACGGGGCCCCGCAACGGGGTTTCCTCGGCGTGGCGGCCCACGAGGACTGGATCAACGCCAACAAGGAACTGATCCCCAAGATCTACGCCGCCTTCGAGGAGCTTGCGAAATGGCTGCCGACGCACCATGACGAGGCGGCCGCGATCATCGAGAAGGCGGCCGGGGTGCCCAAGGAAGCCTTCCTCATGGCCCTGAGCGCGGCGCGCTATCCCCTGGACGTGGTGCCCGCGGTGGAAATCGAAAGCAACATCAAGGCCCTCTTCCAGGCCGGCATCGACAGCGGCTACATGAAGCAGATGCCGGACGACGGTGTCCTCTACCGGGGCAAGGTCCGCTAGCGGGGGCCCTGCAACGCGGACGACCGCGGAACACGAACCACAGGTTACGCTGCGAATGAACCGGACAGGACGCTAGCATGGAATCCGAGGCAACCCGGAGCGAGTTGTCGCCGGCTCGGGCTCAGGAGGCATGGCATGCGCGCCTCCTGAGCGTCCTGGCCGCCCGCAAAGAGCCGATCATCTCCTTCGGCGTGATCCTGGCGGCCTGGCAGGTCGCTTCCTTCTTTCTGCCCCCCTACCTGGTTCCCGGCGTCGGCGCCATCCTCGCCGCTTTCATCGAGATCGTCGCGAGCCTCACCTTGCTGGGGGACGTCCTCACCACCATGGGGCGCATCTTCCTGGGGCTCGTGCTGGCATTCATCACCGGCACGATCCTGGGCGTCTTCATGGGCTTCACCGAGACCGTGGAGAAGTACACCCTGCCGGTGCTGCACTTCATCATGGGCATCCCCGCGCTGTCGTGGGTGGTGTTCGCCATCATCTGGTTCAGCCACGTGGAGACGCGCATCGCCTTCATCCTGCTGGCAGGCTGCCTGCCCAACTACGCCCTCATCATCCACGACGGCATCAAGAGCATCTCGAAGGAGTACCTGGACATGCTGCGGGCCCTGCGCCCGACGCGAAAACAGCTCTTCTCCAAGCTGATCCTGCCGGGCATGATCCCGGCCGTGCTGACCTCCTGGAAGGTCAACCTGGGACTTGCGGCGCGCGTCGTCATCGTCGCCGAGCTGGTGGGCGCCACCCGCGGCGTGGGCAACAAGCTGTTGTTGGCGCAGGAACTCTTCGAGATGCCCAAGGCCATCGCCTGGACCCTGGTGCTGGTGACGTTCCTGCTCATCAGCCAGTTCGTCATTCTCTTTCTGGAGCACAAGCTGCTGCGCTGGCGCCCGGCGAAGCAGGGAGGCATGGCCACGTGAACGCCGCCGACCCCGTCGTTCAGATGCAGGACGTGCAGATGGTCTTCACCTCGGTGGACGGCGACCGCTTCACCGCGGTGGAAGGGCTCGACCTGGAGGTGGGGAGCGGTGACGTCGTCGCCATCGTCGGCAAGACCGGCTGCGGCAAGTCCACCACGTTCAACCTGCTGCTGGGCCTCGAGCGGCCCACCTCCGGCTCCATCCAGCTCCTGGGACACGATCCCCACAAGGAGTTCGACTGGTTCCGTTCCAAGCTCGGCGTCATCTTTCAGACCGACCGCCTGCTGCCCTGGCGCACCGCGCTGGAGAACGCCCGGGTCGGGCTCGAGATCCTCGATTACAGCGAGAAGGAACAGAACGACATCGCCCTGCAATGGCTGCACAAGCTGGAACTGCAGGGCTTCGAGGACGCCTATCCCCACGAGCTGTCCGGCGGCATGCGCCAGCGCGTCGGCATGGCCCGGGCCTTCTGCCTCACGCCCGAGATATTCTTCGCCGACGAGGCCTTCGGGCACCTGGACCAGTCCACCGCCCGGCGCCTGCGCGAGGTCTTCCTGGAGCTCGTGACCGAAAGCAGGAAGACCTGCCTGCTCATCACCCACAACATCCATGAGGCCCTGGAGATCGGCTCGCGCCTGGTGATCCTCGGCAAGCCCGGCCACGTCCTCGCCGACATGGAGACCCCCACCAACGCCACCCGCGCCGAGATGGCCGAGTTCGAGGACCGGGTCCTCGACATCATCGAGGCCAACGAAGTCGTCGGGTGAGACGCTACCGCTTCTGGCTCCTTGCCTTGGGCTGGCTTCCGGCGGGGGTCATGCTCCAGGCGCTGGTCCGGTTCTTTCCGAGCGAGGGCGGGGGTTGGACGCCGGAATTTATCCTCATGGCCGGCGTCATGATGCTTCAGAGCCTGATCCCCGTGGCTGTCTGCGGCCTGCCGCTGGCCCTGGCCTGCCGGCGGATCTGGCGCCTCGAACATCGCCGGACCGCATGGAGCCTGGGCATCGGCCTGGGCGCCGTTACCACGCTCGCAACGGTGTTCGCGGGGCTGCTGGGGCCGTTGGCGATCCTTGCCTTCGCGCTGGTGTTGAGCGTCCCCGCATGGGTCGTCGCACTCTCGCTCAGGCGATGGCAGCAACGGGAGCGGGGTGAAACCAACGGGAATTAGGGGCGAGCGGACGAGTTCTCTCTCCGGTCATCGGGGTGGCATCCCGCCCGCCCCGAGCGTAGCGAAGTCGAAGGGCGCCGTCACCAGGCGGCCATTCATCTGACTTCCCCAAAAGGGTCCTACCCCAGCATCTGGTTCGGCAGCCACAAGGATATCTGCGGGAAGGCCACCAGGATGACCAGGGTCACCACGTCCATCAGGAAGAACGGCAGGATGCCCTTGAATATCTCTTCGAGGCGGACCATCCCGTGCGCCGCGGCGTTCACGGTGTAGACGTTCATTCCCACCGGCGGGGTGATGAGGCCGATCTCGGAGGTCTTGATCACGAGCACACCGAACCAGATGCCGCTGAAGCCCATCTGGATGATGATGGGGAAGACGATGGGCAGGGTGATGGCCATCATCGCGGCGGGGTCCATGAACATGCCCAGGAACACGTAGAGCAGCAGGAAACCGGTGAGGACCAGATGGCGCGGCATGCCGGAGCTCACCAGGTAGTCCGCCAACCGCGGGCCGACGTTGGTGATGGCCAGGAACCGGCTGAAGATGTAGGCGCCGATGATGATGGTGAAGAGCATCGTGGTGGACGTGGCAGTGTCCAGCACGGTGTTGCGCAACCTCTCGCGCGAGAAAGCGCCCTTGGCGATCATGATCACGAATGCACCGAACGCGCCGAACGCGCCCGCCTCGGTGGGCGTGGCGATGCCCAGGTAAATGGCGCCCATGACGACGATGGAGAGCGTGACGATGCCCCACACCCGGTACAGGGACAGCAACTTCTCCCTCAACGGCGGCCTTTCCTCGAGGATGGGAGCTATTTCGGGGCTGAGCCGGACCCAGCACGAGATCATGCCCATGTAAATCAGCGCGGAGAGGACCCCCGGAATGAAGCCGGCGATGAGCAGCTTGCCGATGGACTGCTCGGTGATGATCCCGTAGATGATCATGAGACCGCTGGGAGGGATCAGCGCTCCCAGCGTCCCCGAAGCCGCGATGGCGCCGGTGGCAAGCCGCTTGTCGTAGCCGTACTTGGTCATTTCCGGCAGGGCCACCTGGGTGAAGGTGGCGGCCGTGGCCACGCTGGAGCCGCAGGCCGCGGCGAACGCGGCGCAGCTCGCCGTGGTGGCCATGGCGAGGCCGCCGCGGACGCGTCCGAGCCACTTGTGGACCACCGAGTAGATGTCCGCGCTCAAGCCGCCGTAGTTGGCGAACTGCCCCATCAGAATAAAGACGGGTATGGCGAAGAACGTAAAGTTGGCCACCACCTTGTACGGGGTGGTCCGCAACAGACCGATGCCGGCCTCCCAGCTACCGGTGAGCATGACGAAGCCCAGCACCCCGACCAGCCCCAGCGACACGGCCACGTGAAGGCCGCACAGGAGCAGGAAGATCAGGACGAAGACGCTGATGATCGCCAGGAAGGTTGGGTCCATGTGATGCTCACCCCGGGGTTATGAGACTCCGAAACCGCTTCCAGGCGTCTCTCAACAACTGAATGGCGATAAGGGTTGCACCGAAGGGGATGGCGAGCTTCGGCGGGTACACCGGAATCTGCACCAATCCGTCGGACGCTTCGCGGTATTCCAGCGAAGAAAGTCCGGCATGCCACGACTGCCACGCCATCAGCACGAAGAACACGGCCGCGATCAGAAGCACGAACACGGCGAGCCCGTCCCCGACCCTCCGGGGCAACCGCTGCGTCACCAGTTCCACACATATGTGACGCTTGGTGAGCTGGACATACGCCAGGCTGAAGAACACCACGAACACGATGAGGAACTCGGTGAACTCCAGAGTCCCGGGAATGGGGCTCGAGAACACGTAGCGTCCGGTGACGTCCACGGTGATCAGCAGCATCATGAAGAAGAGGACGTAGCCGCTGATCTCGTTCAGGAAAGTCATGAACCGGGTCATCGAGGTCCGGTCGCCTTCCGGTGCCGCGAAACTCGGTGTTCCGGCGGATTCAAGAGGTTCCTTAGATGGTTCCAAGACAGCCTGACCCCGTGACGGTGTGCGGGGACGGCATCACCGCCGCCCCCGCAGCCGCGTGTTTTGATGGAAGGGGGTTTATCCCCGCCCCATGACCGGTGCTGCTACTCGCCGCGAAATACGGCCAAGGTCTTCTTGCCGGGCAGGCCCAGCTTCTCCATGCTGGCCACCCAGTCCCCGGCGATCTTCTTGACGCCCGGGCTGTTCTTCCACTTCTCCCGATCCTCGGCCGAGAAGTCGACGATCTTGACGCCCTTGCCCGTCAGGTACTTCTGGAACTTCACGTCGTCGTCCTTCATCGCCTGGGCTTCCCACTTGCCGACCCGTTCACCCTCTTCCAGGAGGATCTTCTGGTGCTCCTTCGACAGGGAGTCCCACTTCCTCTTGTTGATGGTGAAGGTGTTGACGCCCGCGATGCAGCCCATCTCGATCTTGCTCATGTACTTGGCCACTTCGTAGGTCTTGAAGCGCTGGGCCGCCTCGAAGGAGAGGATACGCGCGTCGATGGTCTTGCGCTGCAGCGCCTCGTACATCTCGCCACCGGTGGTGCTCACGGGAATCCCGCCCCCCGCCTTGATGGCCTTGGGCGCGATGCGGCCGAAGGTGCCGACCTTTTTGCCCTTGAGCTCCGCCAGATTCGTGATGGGATAGTGGGCCACGAGCTGGTAACTGGCCGTGGCGGTCATGCCCACCACCACGTGGCCGAACTTGGTCAGTTCCGCGGTGGCCTCCGGGATCTGCGCGAGCACGCGCATGCCGCCGTCGCGCGACTGCACCGGATCGCTCACGGCGAAGGGCAGTCCCCCCACCTGCAGCAGCCGGATCTTGTCCGAGAAATAGCCGATGGCCAGGTCGGCCATGTCGGAGGTGCCCAACTGCACCGCCTCCAGGGCTTCCTTGGCGTGCACCAGCGAGTTCGCCCAAAAAATCTGGACCTCGATCTCGCCGTTGGTCCGCTTCGCCACCCCCTCCTTGAAATGCACGAGATAGTCGGCGCGCGGGGTCCCCGGACGCGCGGACTGCGTCGCCACCTTGAGAATGATCTTCGATTGAGCGTCTTCCGGCATGGTCAACCCGGCAACGCACAACACACCTGCCATCAGGAAGACCGCCAACGTTTTCGATACTGCCTTCATGCTTTCCCCTTTCTGATTCCAGCACCCTTTACCGTGACGCCGGTGCGTCATGGCTCAACATCGGCCGGGTGAGGCACCCGGCCGGACTCACAGATTGAAAAACCGCTTCGCGTTGTCGCCCAGCACCGCCTGCTTGTCCTCCCTGGACATGTCGTCGCGTTCCACCACCTCCTCGATTTCGTGTTTCGCCGCAGGCAGGTCCACCTCGTGCGGGTAGTCGGACGCGTAGGCGAATGCCTCGATGCCCACCCTGCTGGCGACGTACGCCAAGGTCTCCTCGCTGCCCTCGCAGCCCAGCAGGATACGGCCGCCCTTGAGATACTCCACCGGCCGCATCTTCGGCTGGTCCACGGCGTCGAAGTAGTTTTCGTCGCGCACCATGCGGTCGATGAGGAAATCGAGCCAGCCGCAGCCCCCTTCCATGAACGCGGCCCGGAGCTTCGGATGCGCGTCAAATACACCGTGGTAGATGAACGACACCAACCCGATCATCAACGGGATGGAATGGTGCAGGACATGCGAACCCGTGAAGTTCGTGAACGTGTCCATTCCCATGCCCAGGTTGGAGCCGCCGTGAATGGCTATGGGCACCCCCAGGCGCTCGGCTTCCGCGTAGACCGGCCAATAGTTCTGGTGCCCCAGGTGGAGCGGCAGTCCCGTGGACGGCAACATGCCGCCGACGAAACCGAGCTTGTCCACCGCCCGGCGGAGTTCCTTCACCGCCTCCGGCACGTCCTGCATGGGCAGCAACGCCACCGGCCGCAGCCGGTCGCTCACCTTGGCGAACTTCGCGTGGATGTAGTCGTTGTAGGCCTTGCAGACCTCGACCGCATAGCGCGGTATCTGGATAAAGCCGACGGACAGCCCTTCGGTGGTGAACAGGACGGTCTTGTCGATGCCGGCCTGTTCGAGAAAGGCGACCCAGTCCTCGCCGCTGCCGGGCATGTACTCGCTGGCGGTGACCCGTTCCTTTCCGGTTGTCCCGGCGTGGAGGGCGAAGTGCATTCCGTCGATGGAAGGGAACACCCCCTGCCGGTCCCGGGCCGGGTTGGTGGCCTGCATCTTGATGCGGTCACTCATGTACTCGCCCATGTCCGGGATCCACTCCACCACGTGGCCGTCACAGTCCACTACGGAATAGTCTTCATACGACACGGCATCCTCCCGAGCCACTGGCCGAGCCAACGCATGCACGGGGAAGGGAGCCCGCAACCCGGGCTCCCGACCGAACTACTCCCTCAGGAAAACGTCCAGGGCCTTCTTGCCTGGCAGACCCGCCGCTTCCACGCTCGCCACCCAGTCCGCGTTGATCTTCTTGACGCCCGCGGTGTTCTTCCACTTCTCACGGTCGGAACGCGAGAACTCGATGATCTTGACGCCCTGGGCCTTGAGGAACTTCTGGAACTTGACGTCGTCGTCCCTCATCGCCTTGGCCTCCCACACTCCCACCCGCTCGCCTTCCTCCAGGATGATCTTCTGATGCTCCTTCGACAGGGAGTCCCACTTCGCCTTGTTCATGGTGAACGGCGTGACACCCGCAATACATCCCATGGCGATGGTGTTCACGTACTTGGCCACCTCGTAGGTCTTGAACCGCTGCACGGTTTCGAAAGACATGATGCGCGCGTCGATGGTCTTGCGCTGGAGGGCCTCGTACACTTCACCTCCGGTGGTGCTGACGGAGACCGCTCCCGCCGCCTGGATGGCCTTGGGCGCGATGCGGCCGAAGGTGCCGACCTTCTTGCCCTTGAGCGTTGCCAAGTCCGGGATTGGCCCGCGCGAATTGAGGTGATACTCCGCCGTAGCTGTCATACCCACGAACACATGACCGAACTTGGTGATCTCCGCCAGCGCCTCCGGAACCTCCCTGAGGAGGCGCATGCCGCCTTCCCGTGCCTTCACCGGATCACTGACGGAAAAGGGCAGACCCGCCACCTGAAGCAGCTTGATCTTGTCGGAGAAATATCCGACGGCCAGGTCGGCCATGTCCGCCGTGCCCAACTGCACCGCTTCCAGGGCCTCCTTGGCGTGCACGAGCGAGTTGGCCCAGTAGATCTGGACCTCGATCTCGCCGTTCGTCCGCTTCGCCACCCCGTTCTTGAAGTGCACCAAGTAGTCGGCGCGCGGTGTTCCGGGGCGGGTCGACTGGGTCGTCACCTTCAGGATGATCTTGGCTTGTGCGTCGTCCGGCACCGACGCGCCAGCCACGCACATCAACCCCGCCAATACAAGGCCCAACAGAGACTTGGATAGTGCTGCCATCGCGTCCCCCTTTCTGCCATCGGACGCATGACACTAGTCGAAGCTTTGAACCGATGTCAAGGGAATACCAACGGAACGCCGATCCCTTCGGACGCGGCCGGTCAGTTGGCCGGCACCCGGTCCTTGGGGAAATTCGACGCCGCGGTCACGCCGCCGTCGCAGATGAGGTTCTCGCCCCACACGAAGCCCGAGTCGTCGCTGGCCAGGAACAGCATGGCCTTGGCCTGGTCCTCGGCGGTGCCCAGCCGTCCCGCCAGGTTCTTGAACTCCCGGCCCTCGGCGCCCTCGTCCTGGCCCACGGGCGAGCCCGAGCGGTTGGGGGTGAGGCAGTTGACCCGGATGTTGTACTGCGAGAGCTGCACCGCCATGCCGCGGGACAGGTTGACCACGCCGCCCTTGGCCGCCATGTAGGCGATGGCGTCGGTGCGGCCGGAAAGGCCCGAGGTGGAGGCCACGTTGACGATGACGCCGCCCCTGCCCTGCTTGACCATCTGCTCGGCCACGTAGCGCCCGACGAGGAACGGCCCCTTGAGGGTCACGTCGATGACCAGGTCCCACTCTTCCTCCGAGATGCTGAAAATCGTCTCGTGGTCGGTGACGGCGGCGTTGTTGACCAGGATGTCGATGCCGCCGAAGGCGTCCACCGTGGCATTCACCATGGCCTTCACGTCTTCGGTGTCGGCGACGTTGCACTTGGCGTAGATGGCCTCATGACCGGCGGCCTTGAGGTCGGCGACGACCTTCTCGCCACGCCCCGGGTCCATGTCCACGATGCAGATCTTGGCCCCTTCCGAGGCGAACAGCTTGGCGGCCGCCTCGCCGATGTTGCGGCCGGAGCCGGTAATGATTGCCACACGGTCCTTGAGTTTCATGCTGGTTCCTCCTTGCCCCACTACGATTCGGTCGTCTCAGGGTCGTTCTGGTTTGTGTTTGAATGCCGTTCCACCAACGTATCGACAAAGGCGCGCTGACCGCGGGGACGACCCGCGGTCTTGCGGGGGCAACCCGCAATCTTGTAGGGGCGACCCGCGGTCGCCCCGTGGCACCACGCGGGACGCGACGCTAGGACTTGTCGAGCATCCCCAGGAATATTCTCTCCGCGGTCACCGGCAGGTCCTTGATACGCACGTCCACCGCATCGTCCACCGCGTTGGCGATGGAGGGCGCCACCGGGATGAGCGAGGTCTCGCCGATGCCCTTGGCGCCGAAGGGGCCGTTCTTGTGCGGCACCTCCACCGGGATGGGCGTGATCTCGTCGGGCATGTCGCCCAGGGCCGGCAGCACGTAGTCCACGAGGTTGGGGTTCACCAGGATGCCGTTGTCCCACACCATCTGCTCGAACAGCGCCTGCCCCATGCCGGTGATGGCCCCGCCCACGAGTTGTTGCTGGCACCCCAGGGGCGTGATGACCCTGCCCACGTCCACCGCGGTGGCGTGCTTCAGCACCCGCAGCCGGCCGGTGTCCTTGTCGATCTCCACCTCGCTGCCGCCGGCGCCCACGAACCAGAACGAAGACGTGGTCTTGTCCCCGGTCTCCGGGTCGACGGTGCTGGTCTTCACCTCGCCCCGGCCCACCAGCGTGCCCCCCTGCATGCCGAAGTGGTTGAACAGCACCTCGCGGATATCCAGCGCGTTTTCGCGGAAAAGGACCTTGCCGCCCTCCATGCGCGTCTCGTCGAAGGGCACGCCGTGCTCCTCGGAGACGAACCTGCGGAGCTGCTCGCACAGGTCCAGGGAGGCCAACTCCAGGGCCTTGCCCATGTGGAATGTGGAGCGGCTCGACGAGGTGGTGAGGTCGTACGGCACCACGTCCGTGTCCACCCCCAGCACCGACACCTGGTCCAGGGAAATCCCCAGGGTATCGGCCACGATGGCGGCCATGGCCGTGTCCGACCCCTGGCCCATCTCCACCGTGCTGGTAAACACGTTGACGCTGCCGTCCTCGTTGAGCTTGATGGCCGCGCACGAGATGGACGGCGTGATCGTCGCCTTGATGAGCGCCGCCAGCCCCTTGCCGCGCACCTTGGAGGGGTCCGCGGGCGCCTCCGGCGGCTCGCCCCACTTCATCTCCTTGGCGACCTTCTCCAGGCAATCCTTGACGCCGATGCTCCAGAGCTTCTCGCCGGTGACGAACTCGTCGCCCTCGTCGTAGATGTTCTGCATGCGCAGCTCGTAGGGGTCCCGCCCCAGAGCCTTGGCGATGATGTCGGTCTGAGACTCGCTGGCCCAGGCCGACTGGGACACGCCGAAGCCGCGGAACGCCCCCGCCGGCGGCTTGTTGGTGTACACCGACTTGGCGTCGATCTTCACGTGCTTGAACTTGTAGGGGCCGGCCGCCGTGTAGGCGGACTTCTTGGCCACCCGGGGGCCGATCTCGGCGAACGCGCCAGTGTCGAGGAAGACCTCCGCTTCCCGCGCGTGGAAGGTGCCGTCGGCCTTGACCCCGGTCTTCATGCGGATGAACGCCGCATGCTTGGTCACCGTGTAGAACACCTCTTCCCGGCTCAGCAGGATGCGCACCGGGCGCCTGGCCTTCTGCGCCAGCGCCATGGTGAGGGGCTCGATCTTGGGGTACACCTTGCTGCCGTAGCCGCCGCCGAGATAGGGCACCATGATGCGGATCTTCGACACCGGCATCTTGAAGATGTTGGCGAGTTGCGTACGCACCACGAACGGGTTCTGGGTCGTGGACCACAGGTTCACACGCCCGTCCGGCTGGAATGCCGCCACGCAGCCGTGGGGCTCCAGCGCCACGTGCTGCGTCGTCGGCAGGATGAAGGTGTCCTCGAAGACGTGGGCGCACTCCGCGAAGCCCTGCTCGATGTCCCCCTTGCGCAGCTTGAAGTGGGTGCAGACGTTGGTGTTCTCGATGGGCTTCAACTCCGCGAGGTCGGCGAAGCCGTGTTCCGGGATGCGCACGGTCTCGTGCACCAGCACGGCGTCTTCCTTCACCGAGTCGCGCACGTCCATCACCGGCGGCAGGTCCTCGTACTCCACGACGATGAGGTTGGCCGCCTCTTCCGCGGCCTCCCGGGTCTCCGCCGCCACCGCGGCCACCGGGTCCCCCACGTGCCGCACCTTGTCCACCGCGACGATGGTCTGGTCCTTGAACACCGGCCCGTAGTAGGGCTCGATGCCGGTGCCCTGGACCACGTCGTGCTTGGTATAGACCGCCACCACTCCCGGCACCTTGAGGGCCTCGGACGCGTCCACGTAGCGGACCCAGGCGTGCGCCACCGGGCTGCGCAGAACCGCGCCCTCGCACACTCCCGGCATCTTCATGTCCGCCAGGTACGCGGCCCGGCCCGTGAGCTTGGCCTGGTAGTCCAGCCGTTGTCCGTCCTGCGCGCTCAGCGGCCTCTCGCTTATCGCCATGACACGCTCCTTTGGAACCTCGGATGATCCATGGTGCCGCCCCACCGTTCGTCCCGCGCGTAGCGGAGAGGAGTCGAAAAGCGGCAATAGATCAGGGTTTCCTCACGCCATGTGTTCCTATGCCTGGGCCACGCTGCGGATGGCCTGCATGATCTCCTGGTAGCAGCCGCAGCGGCAGAAGCTGCCGCCCATGTAACTCTTGATCTGCTCGTCGTCGGGGCGGGGATTCTCGTCCAGCATGGCCTTGGCGGTGAGCAGGAAGCCCGAAGTGCAATAGCCGCACTGAAGCGCCCCGTGCTTCATGAACGCCTGCTGCAACGGATGCAGCCGGTCGCCATCGGCCAACCCCTCCACGGTGGTGACCCTGCGCCCGTCCGCGTCCACCGCCAGCACCGAGCAGGCGCTCACGGGCTTGCCGTCGACCAAGAGCGTGCACGCGCCGCACACCTGGATGTCGCACCCCAGCTTGGCGCCGGTAAGGTCCAGTTCCTCCCGCACCACCTCCAGCAGCGTGCGCCAAGGCTCCACGTCGACCTGGCACGACGCGCCGTTGACCTCCATGGTGATGGCCTTCTTCATGCCGAAAGATCCTCTCTGTCCCTGTTCGTCTTCGGGTTGGCGCCGGAGCCTGTATCCGTCGTTCCCGCGTCTATTCCCGTCATTCCAGCGAAACAGGCTGTGTCAAACTCCGGTTGGCCACGAAATGCCCCGACACCCCGAAACGTCATTGATATGAAAACAAGGTCATGTCCGATGAATTCAGCTAGTTACAGAAGCCCGCTACACCCCGAAACGTCATTCCCGCGAAAGCTTGCCCTCGACCCCGATCGGGGGCGGGAATCCAGGCGGGGCGAGGCGGGAACCACGCCCGTTCGCCCCCTCTCCGCCCCTGGATTCCCGCTCTCGCGGGAATGACGTTTCGGGGTGTAGCGGTATTTCTTACCCAACCGGGTCTGGCACGACTTCAACCGTCGCCTTTCGCCTTCTCGTACACCCTGGACGCCAGCCGGCGCACCAGCGCCGCCACCATCTCGCGCTTGTAGCGTTCGGAGCCGCGCAGGTCGTCCATGGGGTCGCATTCCTCGGCGGCGGCGCGGGCGGCCGCCTGGAGGTTCTCGTCCGTCAGCGGCTTCCCTTCCAGCGCCGCCTCGGCCCTGCGCGCGCGCATGGGCGTGGGCGCGACGCAGCCCAGGCCGACACGCACTTCATTGCAGGCACCGTCGCCCGGGTTCACCGACATGCGCACGGCCACGCCGATGCAGGGCTTGTCCACCACCGAGCTGCTGGAGAAACGCACGTAGTCGACGGCGCTGTTTGGCGGCAGCGGCGGGACCACCACGTGCGTCAGCACCTCGTCCTCCCCCAACTGGGTCTCGTAGTAGTCCAGGAAGACCTCTTCCAGCGGCAGCGTGCGTCCGCCCGAGGTGTTGGCGATGCGCACGGTGGCATCCAGGGTGATGAACACGCACGGCAGGTCGGTCAGCGGCTCGCCCGAGGCGATGTTGCCCCCCACCGTGGCCATGTTGCGCACGCGGATGTTGGCCACGTCGTGCTCCAGCTCGCACAGCACCGGCAGGCGCTCGGCCAGGAGGCTCGACGTCTCGATGTCGTGATGCGTCACCAGCGCGCCGATGACCAGGTCGCCGCCCGACTCCTCGATGCGCCGCAGTTCGTCGATCTTCTTGATGTTGATCAGCGCGTCCGGCTGCAGGAAACCCTGCTTGAGCAGGATCGTGAGAGAGCTGCCGCCGGCGAATACGCGCGCGTTGCCCGCGTATTGCTTGAGAAGCCCGCAGGCTTCGTCCACGGTACCGGGTTCCAGGTATTCGAAGTGTTTCATGGCAGAGAGACTCTACTGGTGGAGCCACGTTCCTCACCGCAGGGCACGAAGGGGAACGAGGCGCCACCAACCGTTCGTCCCGAGCGTAGCGGAGCGAAGTCGAAGGACGCCGTCCACAAAGGACCTCAGAGGTAATCCACCTTGTCGACGCCGGGCACGACGACTTTCCGGTAGTATTCGTTGTCGTGGAGCGGCATGGTGGCGTCGATGCCCCATACCGCCGTCGTGCGCGGCGCGGGAGCCGAGGGGTCGAGGGTGGACATGGCCAGGTTCGGCACGATGATGACATCCTTGTCCGGCTGGACGCGCGTGTTGACGGCCCATTCCACGTCCACCGGATCATGCACGTTGATGTCCTCGTCCACCACCACCACGCGCTTGAAGCCCGCGCCGGTGGCCAGCAACGCCAGGATGACGTTGCGCGCCTCCGCATCGTGCCGCTTGCGCATGGACACCACGGCGTGGTGCCGGAAGGTGCCGCCGGCGCTGACGCTGAAGTCCTTGACCTCCGGGGTGATGGTCGACACCGTGCGGTACACCAGGGCCGCGTTGGCGCATTCGATGAGGGTGTGGTTCTCGGTCACGGGCATGCCCGTCAGGCAGGTCTCGTAGATGGGGTTGCGCCGCATGGTAACGGCGGTGACCTGCACCACCGGCGCCTGCTTGCTCTCGCTGTAGGTGCCCGGGTACTCGCCGTAGGGGCCGTCCGACACCCGCTCGCCCGGGATCGTCACCCCCTCGATCACCAATTCGGCGTGGGCCGGCACGTCCACGTCGATGGTGTCGCACTTGGTCAACTGCACCGGCGCGCCCCGCAGACCGCCCGCCACCGCGAACTCGTCCACGCCGTAGGGCACGCGCGATTGGGAGCCGATGATGATGGCCGGGTCCACGCCGATGGCGGTGGCCACCTCCAGCCCCTGGCCGCGGTCCTCGGCCTTGAGGATCATGCGCCCCAGGTGATGGTCCGCCGGCGCCCACAGGGACAGCTTGTCCTTGCCCAGCCGCAGCATGCGGTGGATGGACACGTTGGGGATGCGCGTGTCCGGGTCCTTGCCGATCTGCACGCCGATGGTGACGTAGGCGCCGCAGTCCTTCTCGGAATGGACGCAGATGGGGAGCTTTTCGAGGTCGATGTCGTCCCCGGTCCAGCGCACTTCCTTGACCGGACCCGTGGGCACCATCTCGGAGGGAATGCGCGCTTCCTCCAGCGTCAGGTAGCGCTCCAGCAGCTTCTCCTCGGTGACCCCCAGCCCCAGCGCCACGAGCCGCCGGGTGGCGTAGAGCGCCCCGAGCACGCGCCAGTCGGGATGGTCCTTCACGTTGTTGAACAAAAGCGCGGGTCCGCCCACGTCGGAGCTCTTGCGGATGCCGGCGGCGACCTCGAAGCGCGTGTCCACTTCCCGGTTCACCTCCAGCAACTGGCCCTCTCGTTCCAGCACGTCAAGGAATTCTCGCAGGTCTTGATGCAATGCAGGTCTCCCGGTTCGAACGCCAATCCCTCATTCCCGCGGAAGCTTGCCCTGGAACCGATCGGGGGCGGGAATCCAGTCTAATTACCAAATGGCCCCAAGGGAGTCTACCGGTTTGACAACGGCCGCCCGACTGGAGTAGGCAGACACGTTTCTGCCCCGACAAGCAGGGTCCTGAAGTTGTCGGGCATGAGCCTTTGATGGCATCATGCCCGTGGCGCCATGGGTCGCCTGCGACATCTCGGAAAGGAAGTGAGCACGGAACCCGCATGATCACGATCCGGGCATTGCGCAAGGAGTTCATCGTCACCGACGGCAAGGTCGCGGCGCTCAAGAAGCTCGATCTCGACGTCGAGGAGGGGGAGTTCTTTGTCATCGTCGGCGCCAGCGGCTCGGGCAAGACCACGCTGCTGCGCTGCGTGGCGGGACTCGAGACCCCCAACAGCGGCGAGATCCGGATCGCCGACCGCACCGTGTTCGGCGACGACCCGCCGGTGTGGGTGCCGCCCCAGGACCGGAACTTCGGCATGGTGTTCCAGTCCTACGCCGTGTGGCCGCACCTGACGGTGTTCGACAACGTCGCCCTGCCCTTGCGCGAGGGCGCCCAGAAGATCCCGCGCCAGCAGGTCAACGACCGGGTGCGGACCGCGCTCCACATGGTGCAGCTCGACGAGCAGATCGAGCGGCCATCCACGCTCCTGAGCGGCGGCCAGCAGCAGCGGGTGGCGCTGGCCCGCGCCATCGCCGTGAACCCCAAGGTGCTGCTCATGGACGAGCCCCTGAGCAACCTCGACGCGCGCCTGCGCGAGGACGTGCGCGGGCGCATCCGGGACCTGGCCAAGCAACTCGGCGCCACCGTGCTCTACGTCACCCACGACCAGATCGAGGCCATGGCCATGGCCGACAAGATCGCCCTCATGAGCCTGGGCGAGTTGTTGCAATACGGCAGTCCCATGGACCTCTACCGCGGCCCCAACTGCGCCGAGGTGGCCGAGTTCTTCGGCTCGGTCAACTGGCTCACGGGCCGGCGCGTGGAAGGGAACGTGGTGGAGACCCGCATCGGCCGCTTCCGCACGTCGGGCGACGCCGACGCGAGCGCGGAAGTGTTCGTCGGGTTCCGCCCGGAGTGTATTCAATACGCGGAGCCCGGCGCCGCGGAGGGAGACAATGCCTTCGAGGCGCGCCTCACCTCCAGCGTCTTTCTCGGCGACCAGTTCGTCTACGACGCGACCGCGGGCGACATCCCGCTCACCGGCAAAAGCCGCGCGGTGCCGACCACCCACGGAGACATGCTGTCGCTCCGCGTGACCCCCGACGACGTCATGGTGTTCGCGGCCGACGAGAAGAACACGACCTTCGTGAACTCCGTCGGCAAGCAGGCTTGAGGAGAATCCGGTCCGTTGCCACCGACCACTGTTCACCCGGACCGTGCCGTCGCACCACCGAGCGCGTAGAGATCTTCCAAGGAATACCAGCCGTCCGCACCGCGCTTTCCGGCGGGCTTGCGCCGCGTGAAGTAGCGACGTCCCAGACTGGCGCCCCGGCTGTTGGGATAGAGGGCCGCCTTTCGTTCCAACTCGCGCTCCAGTCCCCTGGGCGAATTCACCGGGCCCCACTTGCATTCACCGAGATCGGTCCAGTTGTCATCGCGCATTCCCACGACGTCGATCTGCACGTCGGCACCCCAGTACTCGCCCACCTCGAAACCGGCCGACACCCCCTCCGCGGCATAGATGAGCGGCAGCGCCTCCCGGCAGAGGCTCTCGAAGCAACTTCCAAACCAGGCATCGAGGGCCGGCGCGATGCGGTCGCCGAAGGCGCGGTCCGGGCCGGCGCCGCGAATGACGCTCACGTTCGGGAACACGAAACGGAACCAGAAACGCAGCAGCGGGTCGTCCATGGCGAAACGCACCTGCTTCGGGTTCGGCCGGCGGCGGTCGAGGGGGTAGCGCCGTCGCAGGTAACCGAGGTCCACCAGTTGTTGCAGATAGTAATGGAGGTTGCGCTCCGGCAGGACCGTGGCCGCGGCAATGTCCCGGGCAGTGCCGTGCCCGGAGGCGACGGCGAACAGGACGGCGTGGTACGGCGCGACTTCGCGAAGCTCCTCGCGCAAGAGAAAGGTGGGTTCGTGAAAAAGCGGGGCAAACTCGTCCAGGAGATGCCGGCGGATGTTCTGGGCGATGGAGGCGGATTGGTCGAGACAAAGCAGGTATTGCGGCAGACCACCGACGAGAAAATACGACCGGGCGCGGTCCTCCAGCGACCAGCGTGGATGGAACCGGGCAGCCTCCTGGTAACCGAACGGTCGCAGGTGTATCTGTGCCGTGCGGCGCCCGAACAAAGGGCTTGCCTGACCCAGCACTTCCCGTTCCATGAAGCCCAGGTAGGAGCCGCACAGCAGCAGCACGACGTTGCCCGTGCCCTTCCAGTACCGGTCCCAGCACTGCTGCAAGGTCGCGAGAATGCCCGGACTCGACGCGGCGATCCACTGGAACTCGTCCAGCGCCAGGACCAGCTTGGTGCCGGGTCGCGCCGCCGTCCACTGCTCGGCCACGGTGAGCAGCGCTGCCTGCCAATCGGTGGCGCGAAGCTCGGCGAGCAGCGGCATGCGGAGAGCGGCGGCGGCCTCCTCCAGGAACCCGCGAACCTGCAGCGCGGTGGGCGACTGTTGTCCGAGGTAATAGACCCCGGGCTTGGGCGTCATGAACCGCAGGATGAGCTCGCTCTTGCCCACCCGACGTCTGCCATAGATCGGGATGAACTCCGAGCGCCTCGATGCGAAGGCCCTTTCCAGGAGGTCCAACTCCGAAGCGCGCCCGATGAACTCCGCCATGTCCGCACTTTACCGGAGTCCGGGCATTTTGACAAGTCATGTTTTGACAAGTCGTGTTTTGACAAGTCGTGTTTTGACAAAGACCGATCCCTGGAATCTTACGGATTGCGCGTCCCGTTAGCGCTGCTCCGGGCCAGCCTTGCAATAGCTGGTAAATTATGGTGCAAGGATGATCCGTGTCAGGAAACCAACACTCAAGGAGGAAACTGATGCTCGATGTCAAACGCAAACGCAGGTGGGCCGTCGCCCTGGGTGCGGCGCTCTGCTCGTTGTTCCTGGTGGCCGGGGCCTACGCGGCCGACGCTCCCAAGAACCTGAAGGAGTTGGTGGAGGGCGCCAAGAAGGAAACCACGCTCCGGGCCATGTGGTCGTCGTCCAGCCTGAACGGCGGCAAGGGCTTCGGGGAACTCATCGCCGGCATGAACAAGATGTACGGCACCAACATCAAGCCGAAGTTCACGCCGGGGCCCTCCATGACCCGCATGATCGGCAGCCTGACCCGTGAACTGAAGGCCGGGCAGCCCGCCAGCACCGACGTGGTTTGGGGCAATTCCGGCGGCGTGCTGCAGGCGGGCAAGGTGGGCCTGTCGCGCTCCATGAACTGGAAGGCGTATCTCTCGCGGCCGATGCTGGATCCCAGACCCGGGTTCAATCCCGTGGCCAAGGACGGCATCGCGCTGGCCTCCGCGTCCACACTCGTGGGCATCACCTACAACTCCGACATGGTCAAGGGCGACGACATCCCCAAGAGCATGCACGACGTCCTCAATCCCAAGTGGAAGGGCAAGATTGCCTCCACGCCCTACGCCGCGGGCCTGCGCGAGTTCGCCATGAGTGACCTCCTGGGCAAGGAAGTCATGGTGGACTACACCACGAAGCTCGCCGCGCACATCGGCGGCCTGATCCGGTGCGGCTCCATGGACAAGCTCACCAGCGGCGAGTTCGCCATGCTGGTGTTCAGTTGCGGCGACCAGTACGTCAACCAGGCGAAGCGGACCGGCATACCGCTGGGCTACGCGGTGGTGAAGGAGGCGGTGGTCTCCCACACCCGTTATGGCCACGTGCCGGTGCATTCGCAGTCGCCCAACGCCGCCGCCCTCTTCGTCGCTTACCTGCACACGCCGGAAGCCCAGAAGTGGATGTGGGACAAGAACGGCTTCGACTTCCACCTGTACCCGGAATCCAACGCGCGCAAGAATCTGAACGCCGCCGAGGCCCAGGGCGCCAAGGTGGTGATCAACTCTCCGGAGTGGCTGGGAAGCCAGAAAACTTATCGCCCCACCCGCAAGGAACTCGAGAAGATCCTGGCGGAAGGGCAGACCAAGTAGCGGTCGCATAAACGACGCGGGCGGGCCGAAGGCTCGCCCGCATCCATCCCATGGAACAAGTCGCAGGCTGGCCGCGACTGCGTGGCCTCCGGCCCAGGGTATCACCGCTCCTCGCGGGACTCGCCAGCGTCCCGTTGCTGGTGATTTTCGTTCTGGTGGCCGTGCTGGTCTGGATCAGTTTCCAGACCGGCATCCTGGGTAGCTTCGAAGCCAACTACAGCCTCGACAACTATGCCGAACTGCTGGGCGACCCGTTCGTCGCCCGGGTCACCCTCAACACCCTGGTGTTCACCGTCGTCGCCACGCTGGTGGCGTTGACGATCGGACTGCCCATCGCCTGGCTCACCGAGCGCACCACCCTGCCCGGCAAGGGGCTGGTATACGCCACCATGACCCTGGGGCTGCTGATTCCGGGCATCTACACGGCCATGGGGTGGACCTTCATCGCGCACCAACGCATCGGGTTCCTCAACCGCTGGCTGGTGAGCACGTTCGGACTGGAACAGGGCCCCATCAACATCGCCACGCCGGCGGGCATGGGCTTCGTCCAAGGGCTCAGTCTCGCGGCGCTGGCGTTCATCCTGACGGCGCAGATGTTCCGCGCCATGAACCCATCGTTGGAGGAGGCCGCCAAGATCCACGGCATGAACTTCTTCGCCACCCTGCGCCGGGTCACCCTGCCGCTGGCCTTCCCCGCCATCCTCGCCGCGATCATCTACATCGCCACCATCGCCATCGCCACCTTCGACATCCCTGCCATCATCGGCCTCGGTAACCGGGTGTACATGCTCAGCACCTTCGTCTTCCTCAAGACCAATCCCGGCGACGACGAGTTCCCCGAGCATGGAGTCACCGCGGCCCTCGGCGTGCTGATGATCGGCCTGGCGGTGCTGCTGACCTGGTGGTACAGCTCGGTGCTGCGTCAGGGCCACCGCTACGAGGTGGTAACCGGCAAGGGCTATCGCCCCACCCTCGTGGACCTGGGCCAATGGGGCTGGGCAGGCTGGGCCTTCATCGGCATCTACGTGGTTGCCTCCAAGCTGTTGCCGCTGCTGCTCATCGCCTACGTTGCCCTGGTCCCTTACGTGGCGCCGCCCTCCTGGGAAATGCTCGGCCGCATGTCCTTCATGGCCTTCGAGCGGGTGGACTGGGACCTTGTATACCGGGGGCTCACCAACACCGTGCTGCTCGTGGCGCTGGTGCCTACCATCACCCTGGTGATCGCGTTCGCCATGTCGTGGCTCATCGTGCGCTCCGCCAGCCGCTACCGCTTTGTGCTGGAGTTCGGAGCGTTCCTCCCCCACGCCCTGCCGGAAGTGATTTTGGCCATCGCCGCGTTGCTGCTGTCGTTGTTCGTGCTCAAGGGGTTCCTGCCGCTCTACGGCACGGTGTGGCTTATCGCTATCGTCTACGTGGTGTCGCGGCTGGCCTTCGCCACCCGCGCACTGAACAGTTCGCTGCTTCAGATCCACAAAGAACTGGAGGAAGCGGCCTACACTTCGGGCCTGTCCCCGGTGCGCACCTCATGGCGCATCCTCGTGCCGCTGCTGCGCCCCACCATCATGTCCGTGTGGATCTGGTCCGCCATCCTGGTGTACCGGGAGCTCACCGTGGCGGTGTTCCTCATCAGCCACGACAACATCACGCTGCCCGCGGTGATCTGGAGCTACTGGAACTCGGCCGCCACCAACCTGGCCGCCGCGGTCACGCTGGTCATGACCGTCGTGCTGACGCCGCTCATCCTGGTCTTCTGGTGGTTCGGCCGGCGCTCGCTGATGCCGGAATCGTAGTGGATGATCGGAGTGGTTTCCGCTGACCAAGCTGTGTTGAATTTCCACTCGGGCAAGAAATCGGCACCGACGTCCCTTACCGTCATTCCCGCAGAACAGGCTGTCTTGAAGCTCTCTACGCGGGGACGTTACGAATACGTCATTCCCGCGGAAGCGGGAATCCGGGGAGGAAGCGGGGACCTACGCCGCATTTCCCCCTCTCCACCCCTGGATTCCCGCTTCCGCGGGAATGACGGTTCGGGGCGTGGTGCCATTTCGTGTCCGAGTAGAGTCTTGACACAGCCTCGGAAGCGGGAATCCAGGGGTCTTTCCACTCTCGTTGAGACGGGGCCGCAACCATGACGGACTCCAGGATAGTCGGCACCCCTGTCCTTCGCGCCGAGGGACCGGACAAGGTCACGGGACGCACCCGCTACGCGGCGGACGTGCCGCTCCAAGGGATGCTGTGGGGCAAGATCCTGCGGAGCCCACACCCCCACGCGCGCATCCGTTCCATCGACGCCGCCCCGGCGCGGAACGCACCCGGGGTGAGGGCCGTGGTCACCGGGCCGGACGTCCCGCACCACTTCATGGGCAAGCAGATCCGCGACCTGCCGGCGCTGTGCTGGGACCGGGTGCGCTACGTCGGCGACCGAGTGGCGGCGGTGGCGGCGGATACGCCCGAGCAGGCCGAGGCCGCCCTGGCGCTCATCGAAGTGGATTACGAGGCCCTGCCCGCGGTGTTCGATCCGGTGGCCGCCACCGAGCCCGACGCGCCGCTGCTGCACGACGACGTCGCCGCCTACGACGGCGCCCCCCGCGAACGCCTGGCCACCGACGTGCGCAACGGCCTCACCCGCCTGGCCTGGAACAAGGGCGACGTGGAGCAGGGGTTCCGCGAGGCCGACGTGGTGCTGGAGCACACATTCCGCATACCCGGCCGCCACCAGGGTTACCTGGAACCCCATGCCGGGCTGCTGTCCATCGACCCCGACGGCCGCGTGCAGGTGTGGGCTTCCACCAAGGACCCCTTCCGTACCCGGCGCATGCTCGCCGACACCCTCGGCATGGAGCACACGCGCGTGCGCGTCCACTCGGTGAACGTGGGCGGCGAGTTCGGCGGCAAGGGAGACGCGCGCGACCTGCCCGTGGCCTACTTCCTGGCGCGCGCAACCGGGCGGCCGGTGAAGATCGTCATGACCTACGCGGAGGAACTGGCCGCCTGCAACCCGGACGAGGCCACGGTCATGACCATCCGCAGCGGCGTCACGCGCGACGGCCGCATCGTCGCGCGCCGCCTCAAGGCATGGCATGCCGGCGGCGCCTACGGCGGTACCAAGGCCAGCGCGTCGTTCGCCACCTGGCACTACGTCGGCGGCCTCTACCGCGTGGACAACGCCGAGTTCGAGTTCCTCCAGGTCTACACCAACACCACTCCCGGCGGTTACTACCGCAGTCCGGGCTCCATCCCGACCTTCTTCGCGCTGGAGTCCCACACCGACATCCTCGCGCGGGAGCTGGGCATGGACCCCGGCGAGTTCCGCTTGCGGAACGTGCTGCGCGGCAACGAGGAGGACGCCATCGGCAAGCGCCTGCCCGGCCTGCAGGTCCACGCGGTGCTGGAGCGGGCGCTGGAGACGGCGGACTGGCACGCGCCCCGGCCCGGCCCCAACCGCGGCCGCGGGGTGGCCATCTATGGCCGGCACATCTCCGGCGGCGAGACCGGCATCGCCGTCACCGCCGAGACCGACGGGACGCTGACCGTGCTGAGCCCCACCGTGGACCAGGGCACCGGCACCCACACGATCCTGCGCCAGCTCGTGGCCGACCAGATGCAGGTAGCGCTGGAACAGGTGCGCGTGGCGACGGGCGACACCGACACCGTGCCCTACGACACCGGCGCCCGCGCCAGCCGCGTGACCTACGTCGCGGGTCTGGCGCTGGAGCGCGCCTGCAACGAGCTGCGCGACAAGCTCGCGGCCCACGCCGCGCGCATGCTGGAGTGCGACCCCGCGGACGTGCTCTACGCCGAAGGTGCGTATTCGCTACGCGCGGACCCGGCACAGAGCCTCACCTTGGCGCAGGTGGCGGCTCGCCACCCGGAGGATCGCACCGTCACCGTGGAAGAAGACTTCCGCTACCCCGACGAGACCACCTACGTGTGCGCGCAGGTGGCGGAGGTGGAGGTGGACCCGGAGACCGGCGCCACCCGGGTCGAACGCATCGTCACCGCCCACGACGTGGGCACCGTCATCAACCCCATCACCCATCAGGGGCAGATCGACGGCGGCGTCGTCATGGGCCTGGGCCAGGCGGTCATGGAGGAGCTGGCACTGGACAACGGCAAGGTGGCCAACGCCAACCTGGGCGACTACAAGCTCCCGAGTATCCGCGACATCCCGCGCCTCGACACCGTGCTGGTGGACTCGGCGGGCGGGCTCGCGCCCCACGGCGGCAAGGCCATCGGCGAGTTCGCCAACAACAACCCCCCGGCGGCCATCGCCAACGCCGTGGCCGACGCCGTGGGCGTGCGCCTGTTCGAGATGCCGGTGACGGCGGAGAAGGTGTACCGCGGGTTGAAAGAGCGGAGCGGGGCAAGGTAACGTAAGGGCTCTTCACCCTTCGACTTCGCTCGGCGGCCTGGCTGCGCCTGTTCCCAGCTTTGACGAAGGGCTCGGGCCGAACGGCCCGCGCCTTCGGCTGATTCTACCGCCGATCAGACCTGCAACGGAGGAACAAGATGCTGGAAGACAAAGTGGTCGTGGTGACGGGCGGCGGCAAGGGCATCGGACGCCATGCCGCGCTGACGTTCGCACGGGAAAAGGCAAAGGTGGTGATCATCGACGTGAGCCAGGACTGGCTCGACAAGACCGGACCGGAGTTGGGCGAGCTGACCGACGCCCTGGGCATCAACGCCGACGTGCGCGACGAGAACGCGGTGCGGCGCGCGTTCGAGCAGGTGGTCCACCGCTTCGGCCGGATCGACGTGTTGGTGAACGACGCCGCCATCGTGCCGCACTTCGCCTGGGGCATCCCGCGCTGGCCCATGATCCGCGACATGGACCTGTCCTTCTGGAACCGGGTCATCGAGACCAACCTGGGGGGCACGTTCCTGTGCTCGAAGCACGTCCTCGCGCACATGGAGCCGCGGCGCTCCGGGCACATCATCAACCTCTACGGCGGCGGCGGGGTGTCGCCCGGCGGCGCCTGCGCCTACGTGGTGACCAAGGACGCCATCTGGACCTTCAGCCGCTACCTGGCGGAGGAAGTGCGCGAATCCAACGTGTGCGTGGTGACGTTCTCGCCGCGGGTCCCGATCGTGACGGAAGGAGCCCCGGACGACGCCTTCACGCGGCTCCCGACCCCCGAGATCCTGGGCCAGGGCTTCGTGCTGGCGGCGCAGGTGCCGATGGAGGAATCCGGGCGGTGCTTCTACTACGAAGACGGCAAGCTCGTCCCCTCGAAGGACGGCCGCTACGACCCGTAGCGGCCTAACCCGTCGCCAGCGAGCCGTCCGCCGGGCCGAGGGCAGCCACCATCCCGGCATAGGAAGCGAGCCCGAAACGACCCTCCATCTCCTCGCGCCAGATTCCGTCAAGGGCGTCGCGCACGTCCAAGGGAAGCCTGTCCACGTGATCGCCCACCCGCCCGCTCCTCAGCTTCGACGATGAGCCTCCCGGCGGAAGTCCGGCGGCGGCGTTGCGCGCGGCGCGCACCACGTGGTCGTCGAACCGCGTTCCGTGGGCTTTCATGAAGTCGATGGAAGACTGCCGCACCACCACTTCCAGCAGCTCGTCATCAAGGGGACAGCCGATGAACCCGGCGACGCGCCGCACCGTGCCCGGAACGTCCACCAGCGCGGACTCGTAGCTCAACAGCAGCACGTCCTGCCGGAGGCGTTGGGGCCACCACGACGCCACGTGCTTCCAGTAGCCCCGGTCCCGCGCCGGCGCGAGAAAGAAGTTCCGGGCGTAGTCTTCCAGGGTGATGGCCCCTGCCTCGAAACGCCATCCCTCGTGGAAGTGGTACATGGACACCAGCACGTCCTTGGGATCCCGGATCATGGAGATGTAACGCCCTCCTTTGGGAACGTCATGCCAGCTCAGGTGACTCTTGAAGGCCCGGGGTTCGGCCACCTGGGGGGCGTCGGGTTCGATGCCGAGATCCAGCGCCAACTCGAGCCACGGCACCACAAGGGTGATTTCCTCGAAGTCCATGGACCCGCGGGTCCTTAGCCCGTGCACGATCTGTTGGAGCCAGGTGGTGCCGCACTTGGGAAAGGTGGCGATGAGGACGTCGGAGGGCCGGGGCCGAAACGCCAGTGCGGCCGCGCGGCTGGCGGCGCTGCCGATGCCGCCCCGGAAGGAACTCATCTCGGCGATCGAGCGGGCGCGCTTGAGAACGGGTGCCGCAGGGCTCATGTCGTGTCCGACCACGTGCTGGACGGGCATTCCCGCCGCCGGCCGCGTCACCACTCCTCGTTGATGAACGCGAGCATCCGCTCGGCCCCGTCGCGCTCCTTGAACTGGGCGTTGAGGCGGCGCTTCATGTTGTCCACCTCGCCGCTCTGCAGGCGCTCGTAGAGCTGTCCGCGCTTGCCGAACGGCGTCATGACCAGGTCCGCCGCCACCGCCAGGAGCCGCAGGTGCTCCTTGGTGGTGGGGGCCAGGCCGCGGAAGTAGCGTTCCACCAACGGCCCCAGCTCGGCCTCGGCCAGGTCCGAGCCGCCGCCCGTGAGGACCAGCGAGCTGGTGAGCAGGTCCTCCATGTTGCGCTCGGCGCGGTCCGACGCCTCGATGCTGTGGACCCGGTACGCGGGGCTCAGGAGCGGCGCCCAGAAACCCGCCGGGGTCCGATAGCCCCGGTGCTCCGCCATCTCCACGCAGTCGCGCTGGATCGCCAGGTCCTTGATGAAGGTGGCCAGCCCGATCTCCGAGCCGGGGGTCTTGTGCCGCCCGGACCACTCGGTGAGCAACTGCGCCACGCCGAGGAAGGTCTCAAGCTTCGTGATGAGACGCACCATGGTGGCGTACTGCGCCCATGTCTGGATGTTCCGGTGGAACACCCCCACCAGATCCGGCGCCCGGTAGGCGAAGATCCGCTCCCACGGCACCACCACGTCGTCGAACACCAGCGTGGCGTCGACCTCGTCGAAGCGAGCGGTGAGCGGAAAGCGCTCCGGGTCGGCGTGCTCGGCGTACAGGTCCCGGCAGATGATCTTGAGGCCCGGGGCGTTCATGGGGATGGCGAAGGCGATGGCGTAGTCGGGTTCGTCGGCGCCCCGAGGGCGGATGGGATAGACCAAGGCCTCGTCGGACAGCGGCGCCAGGGTGGCCAGGTTGCGCAGGCCCCGCACCACCGGTCCCTCGGAGGTCTCGCCGACGATGTGGAGGAACAGGTCCGGGTCCCGCTGCTCGCTTGCGCGCTTCGAGTGGTCGTAGAACTGGTCCGTCAGGGCGTGGGTCAGGCACAGGTCATGGGCGATGCAGTGCTGGTAGTAGGCCCTGGCGTTGTCGCCCCAGCGCGGGTCGTGGGACGCCAGGGTATCGGCGAAATCCAGCATCCCCACCACCAACTCCGCGCAGAACTCGGGGTAGCGCCCCATCTGGCCGAAGGTCTCCCGCGACCACAACTCGATGTTGCCGCGCTTGGCGCGGAGATCGTCAGCATCCACCGGCGGAAGATAGCTGTAGGAGATGCGCTCGCCGTCACGCTCCACGCTCATGGTATCGCCGTCTTCGGCCGACGCCTGCCGGTCGTAGAGGTCCGCCAGGGTCTTGATGGTGCCGGTGAAGCCGGGATGGATGGTCACGTCCTCGATGCGCTTGCCCGCGTGCCACACCTCGCGGCCGTCGCGCAGCGACTCGATGTAGTTCCTGCCGGATCGAATGGCCATAACCCTGATCTCCCGACGAAACCCGCGCCCACCGCTCGGGTGCGCGAATCCCTTCGATCGTTTTGGTGCGGGGCGAGAAGCCGCTAAGAAGGATGGGGCGAGCACGCGCCCGTTTCCGGCACACCCGTCATGACACCCTGGCTCAGAGACTTCATCGACAACCGCGTCTTCGGACCCAACCACCGGTGGTGGGCCCTGTGGGTGGTCATGATCTCCGTCTTCATCGCCACCACGGATGTCGGCATGCTTACCATAAGCCTGCCGGTCATCATAACCGAGTTCCGCGCGGATATCACTTTCGCCGGCTGGATCGTATTCGTCTACGCGCTGGTGACCGGCGCCCTCTACCTTCCCTGCGGCCGGCTCTCCGATCTGCTCGGGCGCAAGCTCACGTTCTCCGCGGGTTTCCTGGTCTATGGAGCGGCCTCGGCCCTGGCTGGTCTGGCCGACGGCCCTGCCCTCTTGATGACCTGTCGCGTGGGTCAGGCCGTGGGCGCCGCGCTGATGATGACCAACACCTTCGCCCTCACCGCCAGCCTCTTCACCGGCGCCGACCGGGGCCGAGCGATGGGCCTGTCCGGCGGCCTCGTCTCCGCCATCGGCTTCACGTTGGGGCCCGTGGTGGGCGGGTTCATCACCTTCACGCTGGGATGGCGCTACATCTTCTTCATTTCCAGCGCCCTGTCGTTCATCGGCTTTGCCGCGGCCCGCTTCCTCCTGCTGGACGATCGCGACGCAGGGAGAAAGGCCCGACGGGAGCCCTTCGACTTCGCCGGCGCCGGCCTGTTCGCCGTCGGACTGACTTTCCTGCTGCTGGGCATCACCCGGGGCGGACTGGGCTACTGGGGCTTCGTCTTGAGCGCCGTCTTCCTGGGCCTGTTCGTGTGGCGGGAGGCGACCTGTTCCTACCCCATCCTCGATCTCGCGCTGCTGCGCATTCTGCCCTTCGCCGCGGGCAACATCGCGCGCCTGTCCACCTTCGTGGCCCTCAGCACCAACGAGCTGATGATGCCGTTCCTGCTGCAGCTCGTGCTGGGCATGGACCCCCTGGAGGCTGGCGGTCTGATGACCGCCATCGCGCTCGTGCTGATGGTGGTGTCGCCCTCCGCCGGCTGGCTCACGGACCGCATCGGCTCCACCCTTCCGGCCGCCGCCGGCGGCGCCCTGGTGGCGGTGGCCATGTATTCCATGAGCTTCCTGGGCCAGGACTCGACGCCGGCGGAGATCGTCCCGCGCCTGGCCTTGCTGGGCGTGGGCCTGGGGCTGTTCCAGACCCCCAACAACCACGGCCTCATCAGCTCCGTGCCCCCGGAGCGGCTGGGCATCGCCTCCTCGGTGATCTCCATCATCCGCAGCGTCGGCCGCTCTTTGGGCACCGCCACCGCCACGGCGTTCGTAGGCATGCGCCTGGCCGCCGTCACCAACGAGTCCGGTCCCCAGGACTTCGCCGCGCTGAACCTCGCGGAAAACCCACGGCTGCTGGATGCCTTCATGGAGGGATACGGCTACGCCTACATGACCGCGGCGTGTCTGGGACTGAGCGCGCTGGCGTTCACGCTCATCGGGGCGGCGGGCAGGGGCGCGGGAGCGCGCAAGCATGCATGAGGGTGCTTGATGCGGCAGACCGGGGCGCGTTCACGCGCAAGGGGGGCTGAGCAGGCTGCCGGGCCTGGACAGGTGAGAAAGGCTGAACGGCTCAGTCGAGGGGGATGCCGCGAACGGTGGTGGTGACAGGAGCGACCGTGACCTCGCTTAAGCTCGAAATGATCGAGTCGCGCGTAAGAACGAGCACGGACCGGCGCTTGTCCGGGCGAGCGAAGCGGTACCAGCGGATCTCGCCTCGACGCATCACTCATTCTTCCACGGATCGTCGCCCCAAGCGTGGTCCTCTTCCTGTATGCCGAACTCCTGTTTCAGCGGTGGGTTCGCCCGATACCCGGCTCTATGGAGATCCTCCAGTTCTGCCTGGTCATAGCGCTCCAAGGCAACCCTCAGGGCTGCACGTGTAAACCCGAACCGCGTAGTACCGAGGCGCTTTGCCCGGCTGTCCACTCTCTCCACCAGATCGGCATCCATCGTCAACTGTACGACTTTCATAGCTATCCTCAATGTTGCAAAAAAGGTTTGTGAAGAGCAATCCGAGGCACGCCCTACGAATCGTCATTCCCGCGAAACAGGCTGTGTCAACACGATTCAAGAGAGGCGACAACCCCCTGAATCGTCATTCCCGCGAAATCGGGAATCCATGGGTGGTGGAGCGGGGAAACGCCGCAGTAGCGCCCCACCGCCGCCCCTGGATTCCCGCATTCGCGGGAATGACGATTCGTAGGGCATGCTTCGGATCGCCCTTCCTTTTTGCAACATTGAGGTATATTGCCCTATCGAACTCGCTGGACAAGGCTTGTCGAACGCACCGGCGCGCCGTCGTCAGCCGACACTAGGAGTTGTCAGCCTTCGGATTGACGAGAGCGAGGGCATCGCCGAGAAAACCGGCGTGCGCGACGAGGACCGGGCCTCCGAGGATCAGGTCGATATCGGAGAGCCCCGACCGGCAGCCGGCCTCATCGCATATCACCAGTCCCGCGGCACAGTCCCAGCTATTGAGGTGGGCTTCGTAGTAGCCGCCGGCCACACCCCGTGCCACCAGCGCGAGGCTCAACGCCGCAGAGCCGAGCCGCCGGTAGTCGTGATCGGACTTCACGATCCGGTCTACGAGATTCAGGTACGCTGCATGATCGGTCCGGTTGGAACGACCCAGAAGAACCAGGTTGTGGCGCCTCGACGCGTCGCCCGCCTTCATCTGCACACCGTTGAGGCTGGCACCCTTGCCCCGCGCCGCGACGTACATCTCATCCCGGTCCGGCGCGTAGATCACGCCGAACTCGATCCGGCCCTTCCTGGCGAAACCGACCGAGATCGCCCACAGGTCCAGGCCTTCGGCGAAGTTCGTCGTTCCGTCGATGGGATCGACGATCCAGAGGTGCTCCCCCTCCCCCGCCGCGCGCTGTGTTTCCTCGGCGAGGATTGCGTCACCCGGAAACGCTCCACGGATGGCCTCCACGAGCCGCGCTTCCACGGCGAGATCCGCGTTGGTCACCCAATCCTGCCTGCCTTTTTCGGAGACCACCAAGGAAGACTGTCGCAACGACCGCGCCAGCGAGCCGACTTCACGGACGACCGTCTGGGCAAGCTCGAAGCGAGCGGTCAGCGGGGCTGGCATGGTCATGATCCAGCCCCCCGCCGCACTTCCGTTCCAACGGCAGGCCAGCCGCCCGCAGCCTTGGCCGGATAACGGTGCAGGCTGCCGGTGTCGGTGAAGAGATCAATGGCGCTTCCGGGTTTCGTTCGCGGCTTGCCGTCGCCCTGAGTCTCCACGACGAGGTTGACGCCCGCGGCGCTGCAATGGAAGAGCGCGCTGGAGCCCAGGTACTCGATCAGTTCCAGCCTGGCCTCGATGCGCAGTTCGTCGCCGCCACGCGGCTCGAGGCGCAGCTTCTCGGGCCGGACGCCGACCGTCACGTCACCGTCGACTCCGACCATCGCGCCGGGCAGAAAGTTCATCGGCGGCGAACCCAGGAAGCCGGCGACGAAGAGTGTCTTCGGGTTCTCGTAGAGTTCGTCCGGCGTGCCCACCTGCTCGATCCGTCCGTCGTTCAGGACCACGATCTTGTCGGCGAGGGTCATGGCCTCGGTCTGGTCGTGGGTCACGTAGACGGAGGTGGCGCCCAGGCGGTCGTGCAGCTTGCGTATCTCCACGCGCATCTGGGTCCGGAGCTTGGCGTCCAGGTTGGAGAGCGGCTCGTCCAGCAGGAACAGGCCGGTGTTGCGCACCATGGCCCGGGCCATGGCCACGCGCTGGCGCTGTCCGCCCGATAGCTGCGCGGGCTTGCGGTGGAGGTAGTCTTCCATCTCGACGATGCCAGCCACCTTCCGGACGCGCTCCGCTATCTCGGCGCGCCCGAGGCCCTGGACCCTCAGAGCGAACGCCAGGTTGTCGAACACCGTCATATGGGGATAGAGGGCGTAGTTCTGGAACACCATGGCGACGCCACGCTTCTTGGGGGGGAGATGGTTGACCACCTGGGCGTCGATGCTGCACGTGCCCTCGGTGATCTCCTCGAGCCCGGCGATCATCCGCAAAAGGGTCGATTTCCCCGATCCGGACGGCCCCACCAGGACCGCGAACTCGCCGGCGTCGATCCTGAGCGAGACGTCCCGTATGACCTGAGTCGACCCGAAGGACTTGGTCAGATTCTTGAGTTCGATGTCCGGCATCCCGCTCCGTCGCCGCCCGCGAGGCTCACTTGCCAACCTGGCCGGGTGCGCCTCCTGCCGTGACATGGTCATGGACCGGAGCCGTCGCGGACACGACTCTACGCGTCGAACCCCGGACTATCAAGGGAGTCGGAACCCTGTGCATCTCCACGGGGAGCGCCGGAATGTCCAGCCGTCGCAGCAGACGTTGCACGATCCAGCCGGCGACTTCGTCCACCGGCAGCCGTAGCGTCGTGAGGTTGTAGGAAGGCGACGAGGCCGCCGGTATGTCGTCGAAACCGATGACGGAAAGGTCGTCCGGAACACGCAACCCCACCGAAGCGGCAGCCTCAAGTACACCGACGGCCAGGATGTCATTGACGCAGAAGATCGCCTCCGGCCGCTCCGGACCCGACAACAGCATGAGGGCATTGGCGAAGCAGTTTCCCAGCGACGTCTTCACGGTCCTGACGTCAGCCCTTCCCTGCAGGGCGGAACGCAACCCCTCCACGCGCTCATCGTCCGAAAACGTGTCTCTCTCGCGCCGCACCACGACGACGCGCTTGGCGCCGGAACGGAAGAAGACCCTGGCGGCTCTGCGCGCCCCTTCGATATTGTCGGCGACGATGCAGTCGACACCCGGAGCCTCCAACATACGACCGAAGAGGATGACCGGGATGCCCAACCGCGCGAGCCTTTCGCTGGCCGACCGCGAAATGTGCCCCGCCGCCACCACCACGCCATCCGTCTGGTAGTCGAGCGCGATCATGGCTCCAGGATCGCTGTCGCCGTGACCGGCAGGGACGATCAGCAGGCGCTTGCCCTTCTTGAAAAACCCGGCCGACAACGCCTCCACCAGGGCGGCGTCGAAGGGGTTCCGCAGCGAACCCATCACCAGCGCGATCAGTTGCGTGCTCGACTGGGTGAGACTCCTCGCCATGACGCTCGGCCTGTAGCCGAGCTTGTCCGTGGCGGCGCGCACCCTGGCCGCGGCCTCCGGCGATGCCTGGCCGTCGCCCGACACCACCCGGCTGACCGTGGCGGGCGAAACCCCCGCCAGGACGGCCACGTCCTTGATCGTGACCCGTTTCATCATCCCCTGGGTATAGGGCATGCCTGCAAACGGTTTCAAGCCCTTTATATTGTCTTCACACTCTTGTAATCCAGGCATGTTGACAATAATGCTGAAAACGTTTTAGCGTGCAGCCGTCCGGTTCCCAAGCCAGAGCGAACCGGCCGGAAACCCGAAAAGGAGGACTACGTCATGAAGCTCTCAAGGATTTTGGCCTTCGTGTTCGCCGCCGCCCTCTTGACGGCCTCGGCCGCCATGGCCGAGAAGCTGGTGATCGCCGGACGCGACGGAGGGTACGCCTCGGCCTTGTCGAAGATGGTCGCGGCCTACAAGGCGGCCAATCCCTCTCTCGAAGTCGACCGCCTGGAACTCGGCTACGGCGGCCTGCTGGAAAAAGTAACCATCTCCATGCGCGAAAAGGCCGGTGCCTACGACGTCATCATGCTCGATGACACCTGGGCCGTGGAGTTCATGTCGCGCGGCTGGCTTGCGGACCTCGACAAGCTGGGCGGCGGCATCGACGAGGATTTCGTCGGATCGGCGGTCGCGGTCTCGCGCTATCCCGTCGGGAGCGGACCGCTCCACGCCGTGCCCTTCGTCGGCAACGTCGAGCTCTTCGCCTATCGCTCGGACCTCATGAAGAAGCACCTCGGCGGCGCTCCCAAGTCGTGGAGCGACGTGCTCAAGGCGGCCAAGGCCGTGAGCGCCGGCGAGAAGGGCGTCTCCGGCGTGGTGTTCCGCGGCAAGAAGGCCAACCCCATCGTCACCGGCTTCCTGCCGATCCTCTGGGGACACGGCGGCCGGGTCGTGGACAAGGACGGCAAGGCGGCGCTGGACTCCGACGCGGCGCTCAAGGCCCTGAACCTGTTTCTCGAGCTGAAGAAATCGGCCCCCAAGGGCGTGGAGACCTACAACTCCTCGGAGGTGCGCGACGCCCTGATGCAGGGGACCACGGCCATGTCCATCGAGCTGTGGCCTTCGTGGGCTCCGTCCCTGGACGACCCCAAGAAGTCGCGCGTGCCGGGCAAGATCGAGATCATGGCCGCCCCGGGCGAGACGGAGCAGTCGAGCCCCATGCTCGGCACCTGGCTGCTGGCGGTTCCCGCCGACGCCAAGAATCCCAAGCGGGGCCGCGCGTTCATCGACTTCGTGACCTCCGCGGCCAACCAGAAGGCCCTGGCCCTGGAGTTCGGCACCCCGCCCACGCGCGCGAGCATCTACGCCGACGCCGACGTGGTCGCCAAGTACCGCTGGTATCCGGCGCAGTTGAAGGCCCTGCAACAGGCGCGGCCGCGCCCCCGCATCACCCAGTGGAGCAAGGTGGAGGCCGTGCTGGGCGACTACCTGCAGCTCGCCCTCATCGGGGAGATGAAAGCCAAGGATGCCCTGTCGGAGGCGAACCGCCAGGTGGCCAGAGCGCTGAGCCGCTAGCGGCCGGAACGCACGGTCCACCCGTTCGCCCTGAACCGTTCGCCCTGAGCCCTTTCAACAAGCTCGGGACAGGCGTAGCGAAGCGGAGTCGAAGGGCCCGGGCACGATTGATCGGAGTCTCCCTTCCGGTATAGTAGTCCACCCGAGGGAGGGGCGGCGCCTCGAACGGCGTTGCCCTGCCCCTCGCGTCCAAGCAGATGCACCAGCGTTAGATGCACCAGCGTTCCAAAGCACTGGCTCTCCTCCTGCTGCTGCCCGCGCTGGCGCTGTTCGCCGCGCTCACCCTGTATCCCCTCGGACGCGTGCTCGCGCTGTCCCTGTTCGTCACCGACTACGGCTTCGAGGGCGCGACCTTCACCGGCCTGGGGAACTACGTCGAGCTCTTCTCGCACCGCTTCTTCCGCATCGCCACCTGGAACACCATCGTCTTCGCCGTCCTCGCCACCGCCAGCGAGGTCGGCATCGGCCTGACACTGGCGCTTCTGGTCAACGGCAGGATACCGGGACGCCGCTTCGTGATCCCCGTGATCATCATGCCGTACGTCCTGTCGACCATGGTGGTCACCGCCATCTGGCGCGCCTGGTTCCACTATGACTTCGGGTTTCTCAACAACGTCCTGCGGGCCGCGCAGGTCCCGCCGGTGGAGTGGCTTTTCAATCCGGACATCGCGATGCTCTCGCTCGTCATCGTGGACGCCTGGCAGACCGCACCGCTGACCTTCATCATCCTGCTGGCCGGCCTTCAGGTGATTCCGCGGGAGGTGTACGAGGCCGCCGAGGTGGACGGCGCGGGACCCGTGCGGATTTTCCGCTCCATCACCTTGCCGCTGCTGGCGCCCTACCTGTTCCTCGCCGCCCTGCTGCGGAGCGTCGACGCCTTCAAGATCTTCGACAAGGTCTTCGCGCTGACCGGCGGCGGCCCGGGCCAGGCCACCGAGACCCTGTCCATGTACGTGTACCGCCTCGGGTTCAAGTTCTTCGACGTCGGACTGGCGTCGGCGGCGTCGATCATCATGGTGGTGGTGGCGGGGGTGCTGGCCGCGTTTTACGCAGCCAGGCTCCTGAGGGGGTCCTCGTGACGGGCGGAAGTTCGGCGGGCGCCTGGGCGCGCGGCGCCGCCACCTATCTCGCGGCGGTCCTGTTCCTGCTGCCCATCGTGTGGATGGCGGCCACGTCCCTGCGTCCGCCCATCGAGTACATCTCCCCCTCCATTTCTCTCTGGCCCTCGTCCGCGACCCTGGAGCACTACCGCGCGCTCATGGCCGACGACGTCGCGGGCAAGGCCCTCAACAGCATCATCGTCGCGCTCGGCGCCACCAGCCTGTCCCTGGCCGCGGGGTTCCCCGCCGCGTACGCGCTGGTGCGCCTCCGGTTCCCCGCCAGGCTGGACATGGCCTTCCTGGTCTTCGTGCTGCTGGTCAAGCTCACGCCGCCCATCTCCCTCGCCATCCCGCTCTACCAGGTGCTGCGCGCCCTGTCCCTCCTCGACACCCTGATGGGCCTCATCATCGTCTACCAGGTCTACACCCTTCCCTTCGCCATCTGGATGCTGCTGGGCTTCGTCCGGGACGTGCCCGTGGAGTACGAGGAGGCCGCCCTGGTGGACGGCGCGTCGCTGGCGCGCAGGCTCGTCTACATCGTCGTTCCCGTCATGATCCCCGGCATCATCGCCACGGCCGTCTTCGTCATGATCCTGAGCTGGAACGAATTCGCCTACGCCCTTCTGTTCATCCAGTCCCCGTCCAAGTTCACCCTGCCCACCTTCATCGCCACCCTCATCACCGAGGACGAGACGTTCTGGGGCAAGCTCTCCGCCATCGGGTTCCTGGCGTCCCTGCCGATCCTGTTGCTGGTGGGGTTCGTGCAGAAGGGATTGACGAGGGGGTTCGGGGGCGGGCTGAAGTAGGCCGGCCGCTATTTCCGGTCGACCAGCCTCACCTTGTCCACGTCCATCACGGACAGCCTGTCGCCGGTGGCTTCGGTGTCCCCGGGGCGATATATCCCGGTATCCTACACGATGGTTGTGGCGCCTCATCACGACATGCTGCCGTTCTACCGCTGGCAGAGGCCGCAAGTGGGGGCAGTCGTGGCCGACAACGGCCCGGGAGTTTTTCAGTACACGCCACTGGAAAAGACATGAGGGTTGTGATAAAGAAGTTGTATCAGCTTTCTCATAAAGACCTCATGAGCAATCCGGTCGTCATACCCCGAAACGTCGTCGCGCGGATGCCAAGGGCGGTGCGCACAGAGCTTGGTATCGGAGGCATTGGGGCGGAGGACGTAGTCGCCATAACCGTACCGTCCGGGGATGCGGCGGCCGCAGTCCGAATCTTGCGGCTCTTGACGGCTAGCCTCACTCCGGAACAGAAACGGGCGCGCAGCGAGGAACGCACGCAGACGCTCCTGGCCGCCATGGCCGGCCTCCAACAGCCAACCGATCCGGAGGCGGATCTCGAAATGGACAACGCACTGCTGCGGAAGCAGTACATCGACCGGCACCGCACCCTTACGAGCAACCAGATCAGACAGGCTTCGGGGCTGAAGACCCGAAATCCCTCCGAGCCCGCGTCGCGCTGGAAGAGGCAGGGCAAGATCTTCGGTGTTCCTGTGGGCCGGGCCGACCTCTATCCGGCGTTTCAGTTTCGCGAGGGACGGCCGCGGCCTGAAGTCGGGAGAGTGCTCGCCGCGCTTCCCGTATCCATGTCGCCCTGGCAAATTGCCTTCTGGTTCGCCTCCGGCAACGGCTGGGTCGAAGACGACGCGGCCCCCCAGGACGCTCTACACGACATGGACGGCGTGCTGGCTGCCGCCGCCGACCTGACAACCGCCGACCTGGGCTGAGTCGTGGAGTTCTCCGTTCCGGTTCCACCGGTCGCGCTATCCCCTATCCCTCCACTCGAAACCCTTTCCGCGGGCTCGGAGTTGCACCGGATACATGGCGTTCAGTGGCGCAGTGCGCAGTTCAACACCGGAGGCCACGTGACCCGTTTCTCTCCAATCACAGACGCTACGGGACGGCGCATACCCGTCCTATACGCCGGCAGGACTTTCGAGGTCGCGGCGTACGAGTCGCTCTTCCACGCCATCGGCCCTGACCAGGAAACCCCGACCTGGCCCGCAAGCGGGCTGGCGGCACTTGCGCACTCGATCCTGGAGACGAAACGCGACCTCGTACTGGCACCTTTGTTCCGAAGAAACCTCATTGACTGGAAGGTATCGGACGTCGAAATCGTCAAGTCGCCGGCAAGATACTATGGCCAGACCGCGCGATGGGCCGAGGCCGTTCATCGATCCATCAGCGATGCTGCCGGAATGGTGTGGATCTCGAACCGGGAGGGTAGCGGCCGTTGCTACGTCTTCTTCGGGGACCGTGTGAAGGAGTCGGACTTCGCCGTCTCAAGCCTACGTCAAGGGCACGATGAGACGCTGCTTGCCGACGTGCGGCAAGCGGCGTTGCATGGCGGGATCAGGATTACGATCTGACAGGAGACGGGACTGCACCCGCTGGGAGCTGGCCTCGATGAGTCGTGGCGCCCGACGTCAGGAGATGGTGTGCCCTGGCCACTGTAACCCTAACCGGTACCTTGAAGAGGTTCGTCAAAGTGGCGCACATGGGCCAGAAGTTCCTCGCCCGGGTATCCGGCGGCCGTGGTTTGCCATCCGACAAGATCCGGACGCCGCCAGAAGAGCACAAACACGATACCATCCCGAGTCGGTCCGGGTTGTAGCCCCCGATCGACCCGCCAGCCGCGTGCACCACCCGAATGGAGAGCGGCGGAAGGCGCGGTGAGCCCTGGTGCGCCTTCGCGCCGAAGACGATCCGCTTCGCTCTGGCAGTCGGGCCAACTATCCCGGTTGCCGATCAGCGTCTCCGGGGTCAACTCGGACTGCGGCAACCGAGGATCGCCGATCTCGACCGCCCAGAGAGCCCGGCGAACCGTCGCCAAGTCTTCCGGATCTGTTATTTCCTCGTGACGAAGAAACTCCGCCCACGCGCCATCGGCCGTATCGGTGAAATAATGCGTCAACTGGCCCGGGGTATTCCATCGACCTTCGAATTGGGCCGAGTCTTCCCGCAGGAACGGGAAACGCGGATCGGCGTGCCGAAAAACGATCATGTCGCGGGCGACGGTCCAAGGGAGGAGGCCAGCTCACGCACTTGGCGAGGCCCGTCGTCGTGGGGTTCCCAGTTGCCTACGAGCAACTGGGCGGGCGACTTCCCGTTCAGCAGCCTGCGTGGACGGTGGAACCAGCGGCGGACGCCGACATCGTTGTACGCACCCGCAAGATCACCCACCACGAACGCAAGGAAATGGAGACGGGCGGCGACCCCATCAGGCGTGGTCCGTTCGCCGGCGTGGTAGCGACGAGCGCTGGAAACCGAGATCCCAATGAGTCCAGCCATCGGCTCCAGTCCCAGAATCCGTTCGACGGCCCGCCACTCCCGGTCGGGAACCGGAGACTCGTCGAGCGCGGCGCTTATCTTCTTGAATAGGACCGACAACCTCTCCGGATCGGTGTTTGCAGCCGTCTCAAGGTCCAAATTCAGCCCCCGAGCAATCCCGGCATCGGCCAGTCCTCTCTCCAACCCATTGAAGGCAGTCTCGTCCAAACGCGTGATTTTGCCGGAAAGCAAACCCATTGCATGGGCGCGGGTCAACGCCTCGATTGCCGCGGCCGCCGCCGTCGGGTTCTCGAACGGACTTGGATCGGGTTGTCTTTGGCCTTTTGCCATATTCCGAACATTATCCGGCAAACGGCGTCTTGTCAATCATCCATCACGTGGGTTCACAACGTCGCGCAAGACTGGATTGGGCGCTGTGTGCCACCCTGTGCTAGAGTGGCCCCGGATGTCAGCCAGACCGTCGCAAGAAGGTCCCGGACCACCGCCTAAACGCCTCCGAGCGCACCGCCCAACGATCACGACAAGAGGTTCCGGGAGGTCGCCCTCTTCCCCTGACAAAACTCTTGTGTTGGCCATTTGGAAACACCTTGTTCATAATGTACACTCATACGGTTGATGGTAAAGACAACCATAATAGGAGGATATTCTCTCGGAGTTCCTAGGCAGTGGCGCGCCTTGTTCCATCCGAATTTTCGTCATGACGAGGCTGCGTTACCAAGCGTTGTTGCCCGAATGACTACCCGAGGACGGCACTTCGCAGCGACCGGATGAAGCTATACCAAATGCACGATCCCTTGCGCTTCTCATCCTCTCTAGGCTCAAAACTCGCGACACGATCCCGCCACGTATGCGCCCTTCTTTGGCGCTGGTGTAGGAAGGGCATGCGGTCTACCAGACGTCAAGAGGCTACAACAGTGTGTGTTAGACGGTTTGGAAGCCCCGAACCGGCAAGTACTTGAGCACCAGCTTGCCAACCGTAACCTTGAGGACGCATTGAGCCGCATACGTCGCATCTCGGCCGTTGCCTCCGCTCAGGATAGTATCGACGGCTTGACAGGTCCTAAGGCCGAGGACCTAGACAGAGCCATTTGTCGACTTATTGTTAAGTCCCTAAACGTCAACGCCGAAAACCACGATGCAGTGATTTGCTTGGCAGCATGGGCGGCACGTGCAAACTACCACTATCCTGTGGAGTTGTTCACCGTGAATTACGATCTCCTTCTGGAAAACGCCCTGGAAAAGATGCGCGTGCCCTACTTCGATGGGTTTGTCGGAACTCTTCAGGGCAGCTTCGCTTTCACACCGATTTGGTTGAAGCGTTGCCAGGATCCGATTCCGAGGCGATGCCTTCCTTCTTTGTGCGGCTTTGGAAGTTACATGGTTCAGTCAACTGGGCATGGGACGCCAACAATCAGATCGTCAGACGCGGCCATCCCGTACCTGAAAGCGAAGCTGTCGCGATTTATCCGTCAGACACGAAGTATGAAGAATCACGCCGCGTTCCTTTTCTAGTACTTCAGGATCGTTTCAGGCGGGCACTTCACCAACCTGAGACGTTGATGGTGATTACCGGCTATTCCTTCGGCGACGATCACCTCAATGAAATGATTTTCGATGCCGCTACACGGCGTCAACGTTCCGAGTTCCTAGCCTTTTTGTACGAAGAGATTCCTCAAGCGCTCGCCCAACGCGCGAGAATCATGCCAAATCTCCAAGTTGTCTCGGGTCGTGAAGCCATTCTCGGTGGCATCCAAGCGGAATGGCAGGAACCCAAGGAGGCCTCGTCCAACATCTGGAACGATGGTAAATTCGCACTGCGGGATTTTGAATGCTTGGCGAGACACTTGGCCCAGAGCACAGCCCAATTGACTGGGAACGATGGCGATCTGAACGAATTGCTGAAGAAGGCCATCGCTGGCGAGCAGAGGCAAGTGAACGGAATTGTCGATGGCTGAAGCCGACCCGACTCACATCGGCCGGATACGTCATATCCTAGGTTCGACCGTTACAGTCGCGCTTGATCCCGACCTAGCAGGTACGGCACCAATTTATCGCGGCCAGCTTCAGTCTGTTGGTCAAATTGCTTCACTCATACGGATCCCTCAAGGCCTTGTCGACCTGATCGCAACAGTAGACCTTGTTGGGATTGCGGAACTCTCCGGCCCAATCAAACCCGCCGAATCGGTCCAACATGACGAGCGGTGGCTTCAGGTTCAACTACTTGGGGAGATTGATCGGGGGACCGGCCGTTTCCAGCGAGGAGTTGGGGCATATCCAGGCCTCGATGATCCGGTGCACTTTGCAACCGCGGAACAGCTTGAATCAGTCTTTCCAAGCCCCGACGCGCGCAATCTCCGCCTAGGCCGCTTAGCCGCAGCAGAGGAAGTTCCCGTCTGTGTCGACGTCTCCCGATTCGTCGTACGACATGCCGCCATCGTGGGGTCTACTGGCTCCGGGAAGACGAGTGCCGTCGCCTCGCTGTTGCAAGGCCTTGTTACCGGCGGTTGGAAGGCCGCCAATGTTATTGTCATCGACCCTCACGGCGAATACGCAAAAGCACTGGCCAAGAGGGCTTCCATCAAGAGTGTTCTGGCCGGCGGCAAGGACCAACTGCGTGTTCCTTATTGGGCACTCCCTGCGGTTGATGTTGCGCGCGCATTTGCGGGATCTACTGGCAGTGCGACATTTCTCAACCGCTTCACAGAACTCGTCACAGAGCATCGTCGCCGGTTTGTGGAATCGGCGAGCTGGCTCGCCTTGGATCCTGCGGCTATCACGGCGGACACTCCAGTCCCATTTGACATAAGACGAATTTGGCACCAACTTGACGCGGAAAACAAAGAGACAAGGCAGGTAGCGGCCGATCCGTCCACCGTCCGTAGGACCGGCGCTGGCGATCCGATGGCTTTGCGCCCTTCCACATTCGAGCCATATGGACCTGGTGGTCAACCCCCCTTCAAGGGACCTTATCATGGCACCTATGGCACCACACCGGACCTCTTACGCCTTGGCCTGCTTGATCCGCAGCTTCAATTCTTTCAAAAGCCCGAGGGCGATCCCGAAGGGACTGATCCCTTGGTGCAGGTAATGCATGATTGGCTGGGTGAGAAAAAACCGGTGTCAGTCTTGGATTTCAGTGGCGTGCCGACCTTGGCTGCCGACCTCGCAATTGGTGTTGTGCTCAACCTAATTTTCGAGGTTTCGATGCGTTGCACCTACAACGGACCTGGGATTGGACGGCCGAGTCCTGTGCTTGTCGTTTTGGAGGAGGCCCACCGGTACCTCGGTGACAATGCAAGTGCCCTAACCCGAGACTCGGCCAATAGAATTGCACGGGAGGGCCGGAAGTACGGTGTCGGCCTCTGGCTAGTAACTCAACGACCGGCGGAGTTGCCCGATACGGCGCTCGCCCAATGTGGGACGTTGGTAGCGCTGCGCCTCTCCAATTCGGAAGATCAAGGAATGATCCGAGCCGCTCTTCCAGACACAATTTCGGGACTGGCAAGCATCCTACCATCTTTACGGACGGGGGAAGGAGTTGTCAGCGGTGAGTCTGTGATTTTGCCCGCTCGCGTCCTATTCGATCTGCCCGACCCAAAGCCACTTGCCGACGATCCATTACTAGACTCCTGGCGACGAAGACCTAACTTGCCCGACATCCGTCCTGCAATAGCGGCTTGGCGTGGAACCTACGAGGGAAACAATGATTGAGTGGATTCCAGTGACGGGCTCGGATCGGATCACAGCAGAGGCGTATGATCCAGAGACCGAGACGATATATGTGCGCTTCCCGAACGGCGTCGAATGGCGATACTCTGCTTGTCCCCCCAATGTTTGGGCCGAATTCACAGCGCCGGGACAGTCTCGGGGGCAATACATCCACAAAGTGCTGAACCACAAGCCACACGGTCGACACAGCGGCTAACGCTAACCAACTAACAAGTGGCCAGCTGTAGGGCGGAACTCTGCAGCCTGGAAGCTCAGGCTACCCTCGGGCTAGCCCGGATATTTCACCAAGGGTGGGGAGCGGGACCTCAGTTCGTGATATAAAGTAATCATATCAACGACTTGGCGGGTCGAGGAACGAGGTCCCACGATGACAGAGTGTATTTTGGAGCAACTGGAATTTCAAGGG
>JAJEAI010000101.1 GCA_022824205.1 Candidatus Binatia bacterium | reverse complement strand
GTCTGGTCAATTCGCAGCATAATATGCGGAGGATTTTTCGTTGTCGGCAAGGCGTGATGACCCGTAGGGGCGACCCGCGGTCGCCCCATGTGGCGGGCACCACGCGAGGAAGACCCGGGTCAAGCCCGGGGTGACGTAACGCAGCCGACGGCGACAAAGACCCGCAGATTATACTGCGAATTAACCAGACACCACACTAGATCACGCTGGTATAGTGTACACGAGTATAGTGTAGCTGGCAAGCTTAACCCAGTTTATAGGGAATCGATAAACTGACTAAACTCCCTATAATTCCTTCCCCACCCTACCCGAACAACTCCATCAACGCCTCCACCGCCGCCCGCGTATCCGAGAAGTCGGGCAGCAATTGATCCGGCTCGATGCCCCGCAGTTCCTCCAGCGGATGGTAGCGGCCGGTAGCCACGAGGAGGCATTTCATGCCGTTGGTGCGGGCGGCTTCGAGGTCCCGTGGGGTGTCCCCGACGATGACACAGTGTCGCGGCTCAACGGGGAGGTTCAGATGGGCGCTCCACCGTTCCATGGCGATGCGGGGCAGGTCGTTGCGGTTGGCGGAGTCGCTGCCGAAGGCGCCGGGGCCGATGTGCTCGCCGACGCCGGCGGCCTGGAGCTTGAGGCGGCCGGTGACCTCCATGTTGCCGGTGACGACGCCGAGGCAGAGATCCGGCAGGCTGCTCAACTCGCGCACCAGCTCGGGGACGCCGGGGAGCGCGCGCACCCGGGTGGGGCCTTCGGAGATGGCGCGCGTGTAGCATTCCTTGAGGTGCGCGCTGAAGGTCACCCCGTCCTCCGGCTTCCATTCCGCGTCGTGGCCTCCGGTGTCGAAGATCTCCTGCAGGATGATCGGATCGGTCTTGCCGTCCGGGCGGATGGTACGGATGTCGCCGGGGACGCCGAAGGTCTTGAGGATGGCCTCGTTGAAGGCGACGTGGCCCTCCTGGGAGCGCAACAGCGTGCCGTCGAGGTCGAAGAAGACGATTTTGGGTGTGTTGGCCATGACGGACTGGAAACTTATATGCTCGCGGCACACATGGAAAGGGACCACCCCGGAGGCGGCCGCCCGGGCAGTGTCTCGGTCACTGCCGTCTGATTGACAAAGCCGCCCGTCCGGGTTACGAAGAAAGTCGCACAACTGGCGTGTACGTGGAGTTCACCACAGGGGAGTGCCAGTGTGGCGTCTCGCGAACGCGCTCATGAAGAGACGCGACACCTGACTTGATGGAAGGCCGAACGCCTGGGTCTCTATGCCAGAGAGGTTCAGGCTTTTTTTTGTGCAAAACCCGGCTTGTCCGCTCCCCCGATGGGAAGAATCGCCGGGGAAATGCCGAAGAGATAGAATGCCGAAGAAGTAAGTACCGAAGAACCCAATGCCGAAGATATATTTCACGCATCGGATGTGACGCCATGATCAAGCAATACCTGTTGTCTCCGGGGCCGACGCCCATTCCCAACGAAGTGCAACTGGCCATGGCCCGGACCATGATCCACCACCGGACACCGGAGTTCGCGGCGGTCCTGGAGGAGGCCCGTCAGGGGCTCAAGCCGCTGTTCGGCACCGCCAACGACGTGATCATCTTCGCTTCCTCCGGCACGGGCGCCATGGAAGCGGGGGTGGCCAACCTCTTCTCTCCAGGCGACAAGGTCGTCGTGGTCAACGGCGGCAAGTTCGGCGAGCGCTGGCTGCGCATCTGCCGCGCTTACGGCCTCGACATCGTGGAGATCCCGGTGGAATGGGGCACGGCGGTGGAGGTGAGCGCGGTGGACCGGGCGCTCCAGGCCAATCCGGACGTCAAGGGCGTGTTGATCCAGGCCAGCGAGACCTCAACCACGACGCTCCACCCGGTGCGCGAGATCGCGGCGCTGACACGCGACGACGGGCCGCTGCTGCTGGTGGACGGGGTGACCGCGGTGGGCGTGCTGTCCGTGCCCATGGACGAATGGGGCATCGACGTGCTGGTGACGGGCTCCCAGAAAGCGCTGATGCTGCCGCCCGGTCTGGCCTTCATCGGCCTCAGTGACCGCGCCTGGCAGAGGACCGCCGAAACCGGTTCCCCGCGCTTCTACTTCGACCTGAACAGCGAACGCAAGGGACAGGCCAAGGGCTCCACCGCGTATACGCCGGCGGTGTCGCTGGTGTTCGGGCTGTGCGCCGCCCTGAAGCTCATGCGCGAGGAAGGTCTGGAGCGGGTCTACGCGCGCCACGACCGCATGGCCCGGGCCACCCGCGCGGCGGTGACGGCCATGGGGCTCAAGTTGCTCTCGCCGGACAACCCCAGCCCCGCGGCCACGGGTTTCTACGTCCCCGACGGCTCCGACGGCGACACGCTGCTCGATTACCTGCGGGCGCACATGGGAGTCACCCTGGCGGAAGGCCAGGATCACCTGTCGGGAAAGGTCATCCGCATCGCCCACGTAGGACACATGGGGGCCTTCGACGTGATCGTGGCCATCAGCGCGCTGGAGATGGCGTTTCGGAAATTCGATCTGCCGGTCACCCTCGGCAAGGGCGTGGCCGCGGCCCAGGAGATCCTCATGGAGGCGCTGGATTGATGGAAGAGCTTCGGGAGCAGGCGGACGAGACGCCCCTTTACGGGAACCTGATGAAGACGCCCATGACGGCGGAATTGACCAGGAGTGAAGGCGACATGATGAAGGTGCTGGTTTCGGACCCGCTGCCGGACGTGGGCCTTGAGGTGCTGAACAAGGCGGCGGACATCGACGTGGACGTACACGTGGGGCTCAAGCCCGACGAGTTGAAGGAGATCATCGGCGACTACGACGGGCTGATCCTGCGCAGCGGCACCAAGGTGACGGCGGACGTCATCGAGGCCGCCGGCCGGCTCAAGATCATCGGCCGCGCCGGCGTGGGCGTGGAGAACATCGACGTGGACGCCGCCAGCCAGCGCGGCATCGTGGTGATGAACACGCCCGGGGGCAACAACGTCACCACCGGCGAGCACACCATCTCGTTGATGATGGCCCTGGCGCGGCACATTCCCCAGGCGGTGGCGTCGGTCAAGAGCGGGAAATGGAGCCGCCAGAAGTTCACCGGCGTGGAGCTGTGCAACAAGACCCTGGGGGTCATCGGCCTGGGCAACGTCGGACGCATCGTGGCCGAGCGCGCCCTGGGCCTGCGCATGAAGGTGCTGGGCTACGATCCCTTCATCCCCGCGGAAGCGGCCGCGCGCATGGGCGTGGAATCCGCGAGCCTGGACGACATCTACGCACGCGCGGACTTCATCACCGTGCACGTACCGCTCATCGAGGAGACCCGCGGCCTCATCGACCGCGAGACCATCGCCCGGATGAAGGACGGCGTGCGCATCATCAACTGCGCACGCGGCGGCATCGTGGACGAGAACGACCTGGCCGAGGCCATCAAGGAAGGCAAGGTGGCGGGGGCGGCGGTGGACGTCTACGTCGAGGAGCCGCCGGGCCCGGACCACCCGCTGGTGCAACTGGAACAGGTGGTGACCACGCCGCACCTGGGCGCGTCCACCGACGAGGCCCAGCTCAACGTCTCCATCGCGGTGGCGGAGCAGGTGCGGGACTACCTCCTGGACGGCGTCGTCCGGTACGCGGTCAACGCTCCCAGCGTGAGCCAGGACCTGCTGCGGGAGTTGCAGCCCTACCTCACCCTGGGCGAGAAGCTCGGCAGCCTCCACGTGCAGTTGCTCGGCCGGTTCCCGGAAGAGATCCAGATCGAGGGCGGTGGCGACGTGGCCCAGTACGACATCGCCCCCATCGCCCTGGCGGTGCTGAAGGGGGTGCTGAGCTTCGCCCTGGGGGAACGGGTCAACTACGTGAACGCGCCGTTCATCGCGCAGGAGCGGGGCATCAAGGTGGTCCAGTCCAGGAGCGAGAGCGCCGAGGACTTCGCCAGCTACATCAAGGTGCGGGTGCGCACCCAGGGGGAGGAAGCGGAGATCGAGGGCGCGCTCTTCGGCACCAACAACCCGCGCATCGTGCGCATCAACGACTTCTACTTCGAGGCCGTGCCCGAGGGGCACATCCTCGTGTCCTACAACCGCGACGTGCCCGGGGTGGTGGGCGCGCTGGGCTCGCTGTTGGGCGACAACGGCATCAACATCGCCGGGCTGGAGCTGGGACGGGAACAGGCCGGCGGCCGCGCCATCTCGTTCATCCACGTGGACAACGCGGTGCCCAAGGAAGTGATGGACAAGTTCCGGGCGCTGCCCGAGGTCATCTCCTCGACGGCCGTGAAACTGTGAGACGCGGTACGTGGCGAACGTCGCGGTCATAGGCGCCCAGTGGGGCGACGAGGGCAAGGGCAAGATCGTTGATCTGCTGGCCCGGCGCTCGGACGTGGTGGTGCGCTTCCAGGGCGGCAACAACGCGGGCCACACCCTGGTGGTGAACGGCAAGAAGACCATCCTGCACGTGATCCCCTCGGGCGCGCTTCACGAGGACAAGGTGTGCGTCATCGGCAACGGCGTGGTGCTCGACGCCGAAGTGCTGCTGGACGAGCTGCACGAGCTGCGGCGGCAGGGTCACCTCCAGGACGAGTGCCAGCTCCGCATCAGCGAGCAGGCCCACTTGATCATGCCTTACCACAAGGCCATCGACCTGGCGCGGGAGCGCATGCGCGGCGAGGGCAAGATCGGCACCACCGGCCGGGGCATCGGACCCACCTACGAGGACAAGGCCGCGCGCGTGGGCATCCGAGTCGTCGACCTGCTCGAAGAGGACACCTTCCGCGCCAAGCTCGAGCACAACATCGCGGAGAAAAACGTCTACCTGAAGGCGATCCTCAAGGAAGAGGCGCTGGACTTCGACGACATCCACCGTGCCTACAGCGGCTACCGGGACAAGCTGGCGCCGTACGTCATCGACACCGGGGTGCTGCTGGAGGACTTCTTCCGCCAAGGCAAGAACGTGCTGTTCGAGGGCGCCCAGGGGACCCTGCTGGACCTCGACCACGGCACTTATCCGTACGTGACCTCGTCCAACACGGTGATCGGCGGCGTATGCAGCGGCGCGGGCGTGGGCCCGCGGCACATCCACGAGGTCATCGGCATCACCAAGGCGTACACCACCCGGGTGGGCGGCGGGCCGTTTCCCAGCGAGCTCACCGGGTCCGAGGGCGACAAGCTGCGGCAGGACGGCGACGAGTACGGCGCCACCACCGGGCGGCCGCGGCGCTGCGGCTGGTTCGACGCGGTGGCGGTGCGGCACGCGGTGCGCTTGAGCGGCCTCACCGGTCTCGCCCTGACCAAGCTGGACGTGCTCACCGGGTCGCCCCGAATCCGCGTGTGCACGGCCTATCGGGCGGGAGGCAAGCTCCTGCGCCACTTTCCCGCGAGCCTCAAGGTGATGGAGACCCTGGAACCGGTCTGGGAAGAGTTCCCCGGCTGGCAGGAACCGGTCACGGGCGCGCGCAGCGTCGCGGACCTGCCGGCCAACGCGCGACGCTACATGGAGCGGCTGGAAGAACTCGTGGAGACCGAGATCGTCATCGTGTCCGTGGGACCGGACCGCGACCAGACCATCCTCCTCAAGAACCCCTTCGACGCCCGCTGAACGGGCGCCTCAGCGCACCGTGTTCCCCTTGCGCGGGTCCGATGCCGTGGTGATGCCGCGCCCCTCCGCGCCGATGGCCTGAACCGCGCCCTCAAGGCGGCCGCGCCGCACCGCGTGCCCCTTGCCCGCCAGCAACGCCACCGCCTCGTCGCTCACTCCAACCTCCGCTACCACCGTGCATTGCGCATCCGGCACCGCGTGAATGCGCGGCGCGGCCACGGCCTCCGCCAAGGGCATGCGGAAGTCCACCACGTTGAGGATGGTCTGGAGCACCGCCCCGGTGGTCTGCGCCCCTCCCGATCCGCCGACGATCAGTTCCGGCCGGTCCTCCCGCAACAGGATCACGGGGGTCATGCCGTTTACCGGCCGCGTGCGCGGCTTGAGCGCGTTGGGGTCGTTCGCGGCCGGATTACCGGAGCCGCCGGCCAGCGAGAAATCGCGCATCCGGTTGTTGAGGATGATGCCGGTCTCGCGCACCAGCACCTTGGCGCCGAAAGGGTTGCCGAGAGTCAGGCTCATGGAGACGACATTGCCCTCCCCGTCAAGCACGCCGACGTGGTTGGTGGCGGCGTGGGCCTGGGCCGCCGCCACCGCGCCCGCCGGAGCCGCCGGCGCGGCCCGCTCCATGGAGATCTTCCGGCGCACCGCGGAAGCGCGCTCCGCGGAGGTGAAGCGCCGGACCGGGAGTTCACCGGCATCCGGGTCTCCCAGGGCCCTCAGCATCTCGTCGGTTCCGGCCTTGGTCGTCTCCGCGATCAGGTGCAGATACGCGCCCGAGTTGTGGTGGAACTGGTCCGCTCCATAGCCCTCCAGGACGTTCAGCAAACCCACGAGGGCCACTCCGCCGAGGCTGGGCGGCGGCGCCGTCAACACCGTCCGGCCGCGGTAGCCTCCGATGACGGGTTGGCGCCACGCAGGCCGGTAACTTTGGAGATCGTCCAGGTTCACGGCGCCGCCGTCGCGCTGGACGCGGGCGGCCAACGCCTGACCGGCCGCCCCCTGGTAGAACGCCGCCGCCCCTTCCCTGGCGATGGCCTTCAGGGTCTCCGCCAACTCCGGCTGCCGGATCATGGCGCCCACCTCGTAGGCGGCGCCGGAAGCCTTGAGGAAAATGCGCGAAAAGTTGGGGCGTTGCCGCAACGCCGCCAGGTTCGCATCGATGACCCTGCGGAAACCGGGCGTCACCGGCACTCCGCCGACAGCATGGCGGATGGCCGGGGCCAGCACGGTCTCCAAGGGCAGGCTGCCGAAGCGACTCAGGGCTTCGACCAAGCCCGCCACCGTGCCCGGGACTGCTACCGCCAGCGCGCCGGTGTCCGGCGGTTGTCGCTCATCGTCGTTGCGGTACAACTCGGGGGTGGCCGCGGCGGGCGAGACTTCCGTGAAGTCCAGCGCGTGCACCCGCTTCTCCCCGGCCCGGTAGAACACCATGACGCCGCCACCGCCGAGAGCGGAAGACGGTGGATCAAGCACGGCCAGGGCGAACGCCGTGGCGACTCCCGCGTCCACCGCGTTGCCCCCCTGCTCCAGGATGTCCATGCCCGCCTGGACCGCGGCCGCATGATGCGCCACCACCACTCCGTCGAGGCGGGTCTGGGCCAGGGACATCGACCATCCCAGGGAGATCACAGGGAGGGCAACCGCGAGGACGAACGCCGCGGAAACGGAACGGTTACGAAGTGCGAGGGTCGGGATGCCGGACATCTTCGATCTCATCCGGTCGAAGGATCGTGCCTGTTTAGTCGTTCGGCGGCGCGTTTGCAAGCGGAAATCTTTGCGGGCGACCCGGGTTGTGTTACCTTTGTCCAATGTCCCCGGAGCGAGCCTCCGGGACGCCCGCACGGCACCCGCCGAACCGGCCACGGGAGTCGGCCGCTCCCATCCACGGTGCGGGAAAGAGCGGAGCCACATCGGAGAATCAGTTGGCGCGAAAATACGTCCTGAAGAACATCGACACGGCGCCGCGAGACGCGCAATCCGCCATCGCCTACGAGGAGGAGCTCAACGAGGCGCAGTGCCAGGCGGCGATGTTCCTCGACGGACCGCTCCTGGTCATCGCCGGCGCCGGCACCGGCAAGACCCGGACGCTCGTGTACCGGGTGGCGCGTCTCATCGAGCGCGGCATCGATCCGCGCTCCATCCTGCTGCTCACCTTCACCCGGCGCGCGGCGGAGGAGATGCTGCGGCGCGCCGGCCTTCTGACCGACTCCCGCTGCGAGCGCGTCGCCGGCGGCACCTTCCATTCCTTCGGCAACATGGTGCTGCGGCAGTACGGCCAGCTCCTGGGCCTGGCGCCGGGCTTCACCATCATGGACCGCGGCGACAGCGAGGACGTGATCCAGCTCCTGCGTGCCCAGATGGGCCTCGACAAGCGCGACAAGCGCTTTCCGCGAAAGCAGACCATCGGCGAGATCCACAGCCTGGCGCGCAACACCCAGGTGCCGCTCGCGGACCTGGTGCAGCGCGAGTACTCGCACCTGGCGGACTACCTGGACGAGCTGGTGACCATCACCGAACGCTACCAGGCATACAAGCGCGACAAGTCGCTGCTGGACTACGACGACCTGCTCACCCGCCTGAAGGAGTTGCTGGACTCCCACGAAGACCTGCGCCGGCGCCTGTCCGACCGCTTCCGCTTCATCATGGTGGACGAGTACCAGGACACCAACCGGCTCCAGTCCGACATCATCCGCCGGCTGGCCTTCACCCACGACAACGTCATGGCGGTGGGCGACGACGCCCAGAGCATCTATTCGTTCCGCGGCGCCAACTTCCGCAACATCATGGACTTCCCCAACCAGTTCCCGGGGGCCACCCTCATCCCGCTGGAGGAGAACTACCGCAGCACCCAGCCGATCCTGCGGCTCACCAACGAGATCATCACGCGCGCGGCGGAACGCTACGAAAAGACGCTCTTCAGCCGCAAGAGCGAGGGCGACGTGCCACTCCTGGTGCAGGCGGAGAGCGAGCACACCCAGTCGCGTTTCGTGTGCCAGCGCATCCTGGAGCTACGCGAGGAAGGAGTGCCCTTGTGGGACATGGCCGTGCTGTTCCGCTCGAGCTTCCACTCCTTCGACCTCGAGATCGAGCTGGCGCGGAACGACATACCGTTCGTCAAGCGCGGCGGCTTCCAGTTCATGGAGACCGCCCACATCAAGGACGTGCTGGCCCACCTGCGGATCCTCAGCAATCCCAGCGACGCGGTGTCCTGGGGCCGGGTGCTGATGCTGCTGGAGGGCGTGGGCCCGCAGATGAGCCGCAAGCTCATCGACCGGATCCTGGCCATGGAAGACCCTGGGCGCGGCTTGCTGGAAGTGGAGTCCCGCGGCCGCGCCGCCCAGGGGATCAAGACCCTGGCCCGGGTCCTCGGGGAATGCGCCGAGCGCACCCGCCCGGCGGACATGGCCCAGTACCTGATGCAGTACTACCTGCCCATCCTCAAGCGGAAGCACGCGGACGACTACCCCAAGCGGCTGCGCGACCTGGAGCACTTCCAGAGCCTCACCGAGCGCTACCAGAGCATCGAGCGGCTGTTGAGCGACATGGCCCTGGAGCCCCCTTCCGCGAGCGTGGACGAAACCCTTCCGGTAGACCCGGACGAAGGGCCGCTGGTGCTTTCCACCGTACATTCCGCCAAGGGGCTGGAGTGGCATTCGGTGTTCATCATCTGGACGCTGGAGGGACGCTTCCCGTCCTACTACAACACCAACAGCCTGGAGGAACTCGAGGAGGAGCGGCGGCTGCTGTACGTGGCCGCCACCCGCGCCAAGGAGAACCTGTTCTTCTCCTACCCCGCGCGGGTGTACGACCGGAACCTGGGAATGGTGTTCTCGCGTCCCTCCCAGTTCATCGACGGCATCCCCGAGGATCTGCTGGAGCCCATGTCGCTGGTCCATGAAGACTCCTGGTACAGTCAACTGTGACGCCGCGGCCGGCGGCGCCCGACTGGCCGCCTGACCGCCATGCAGCGCCTTCTGGCCTGGCTCGCGGCGTGCGGAAAGCCCCTGTCGGCGGTATCACCGGGAGCCCTGATGTCGGCAATGCTGGCGCCCCTGGGGCGCGGTTGGTCCACGACCCTCTACGAGAAGGACACGCGTTACCACCGCATCCGCGTCGAAGAGACGCGGGAGCGGCGTTACCTCTACTTCGACGGCACCTTGCAGAGCTCCATGAACCGCAAGGACCCCACCTCCCTGGAGCTGGTGTACTCGCGCTTCGCATCTCTGGGCCTGGTGCTCAGGCCCGACGCCGCCAAGGTGCTGTTCATCGGGCTCGGCGGCGGCTCCATGGCCAAGACGTTCCACCAGACGTTCCCGGAGATGAACATCGACAGCATCGAGATCGACCCGGAGGTCATCGCGGTGGCGCGGGAGTTCTTCGACTTCCGCGAGGACCCGCGCCAGCGGGTCCACAGTGGCGACGGACGCGCATTCCTCACGCACTCCGATGACCGTTTCGACCTGATCCTGCTGGACGCCTACTATGCGGACAACATGCCGTTCCACCTGATCACCCGGGAGTTCCTGGACACCGCGCGCGACAAGCTGAGCGCCGAGGGGGCGCTGGTGATCAACCTCATCGGCGCCCTCCGCGGCCCCGAGAGCCGTTTCGTCCGGGCCGCCATCAAGACGCTGGAAGGGGCCTTCCCGCAGGTCTACACCTTTCCCACCTTCGGCAACCGCGCCCACGTCCTGGGCGAGATCCAGAACGTGGTGGTGCTGGCCAGCAAGGCCCCGAAGCGTATGAGCGTGAAGGAGATGGAGCGCCGGGCCACCAACCTCGGCCGCCACCTGTTCCCCCAACCCCTCAGCAAGATTCGACGCTGCTACTACAAGGGCCCGCTGGAGCAGGACGACGTGGAGACCCTCGCCGATGAGGACGCACCGCTGGATAATCGGGTTCGCCTGTAGCGCGTTCGTGCTGGCGGGGTGCGCCGCCGCGCTCCCGGAGCGCGGGGCCGCGCCGGTGCGGGTGGTGCGCGTCAAGGTCGTGGCCGACCCGGCGCTGCGGCGGGCGGACGCGGGGTGGCGCCATACGGCCCGGGAGTTGCTGCGGGCCGCCTCCGACTACTACGAAGAACACTTCGGGGTCCGTCTTGTACTGGAGGCTGCCGAGGCGTGGCCGGACCAAGGCACTACGACGTCCTCGGTGGTGCTCATGCGCCGCCTCAAGCGCGCGTACCCGCGGGCGGGCGGCGACCTGCCCTACGACGTCGTCATCGGCCTGACCCAGCAGCCGCTCGACTTCTATCGCGGCGGGCGCGCGCGCGCGGACCGCTTCGGCGACTGCACCGAGGGGCTGGGCAACTACATCGTGAGCCACGTGGGTGAGGACTTCACCTATGACAACGGCGAGCTGAACCATGACGCGGCGGCGATCATCCACGAGATGGGGCACCTGTTCGGCGCCGTGCATACGGATGATCCCGACTCGATCATGCACGCCGCGTTCGATCTGAGGAGCGGGTTCGACGAGCCCAACCGGGCCATCGTCATGGGGAACCGCCTGTGCCCGTTCGCCAAGCCCGGCCGGTCCGGCACGGAGCCCGTGGCGGGAAGGAACTCCAAGGGGGAGTAGAATGCGCCCTTCGACTTCGCGACGCTGCGCGCCGCTACGCTCAGGACGAACGGTTATGACAGCCTTCGCCCGTTCATCCCGAGCATTGCGAGTCCTGGACTCGTCGGAGGAGGCGCCAAGTCGAAGGACGCCTTCCCGCCCATCATGAACCGCGCATAACCTCCCCGGAGATGAGAAATGACGCCCCTATGGACCCCCACGGAACAGCAGATCAGGGATTCCCACCTGTACCGGTTCCGCGAGCGGCTGCGCGCCGCCCATGACATTCCGGACGACTCCTTTGCGGCGCTGCACCGCTGGAGCGTGTCGCGGCTGGAGGACTTCTGGCGGGCGGCGTGGCTGGACGCCACGGGACGGACGCCGGTGGGACCGGTGCTGGCGGACGGCGCCATGCCCCCGACCGCACGCCTGGAACGCGAGGTGTGGTTCCCCGGCACCCGCTTCAACTTCGCCGCGCAGCTTCTCCGCCACCGTGACGAGCGCGTGGCCATCATCGAGGAGAACGAGCTTGGCCAATGCCGCACGGTGACGTTCCGGGAGCTTCATGCCCTCACCGGCCGCTGCCAGGCCGCGCTCCAGCGTGCCGGCGTCGGGCCCGGGGACCGGGTCGCGGGCTACCTGCCCAACGTGCTGGAGACCGTGGTGGCCATGCTGGCGACGGCATCTCTGGGGGCGGTATGGACCGCCACCTCCGCGGACTTCGGATTCCAGGGGGTATTCGACCGTTTCAGCCAGATCCATCCGAAGGTGCTGGTGTCCGCGGCCGGCTACTCCTACAACGGCAAGCGCCACGACTGCATCGAGAAGACCCAGCGGCTGGTGGACGCCCTTCCCGGCCTGGAACGGTGGGTCGTGGTTTCGGACACGGAAGCGCGGCTGCCCGGCGGGGCCACCACGTGGGAATCATTTCTCGAGGCCGAGCCCGCCGAACCGACATTCGCCGATGTTCCCTTCGACCATCCGGTGTACATCCTCTACACGTCCGGCACCACGGGGCTGCCCAAGTGCATCGTGCACGGCGGCGGCGGCACCGCTCTCAAGCACCACGTGGAACACAAGCTCCACACGGACGTCGACCCGGACGACACCGTCTTCTTCTTCACCACCTGCGGCTGGATGATGTGGCACTGGCTGGTGAGCGGACTGGCGCAGGGCGCGACGGTGGTCCTGTACGACGGCAGTCCGACCTACCCGGCCGAGGACCGGCTGTTCCGCCTCGCGGAAGACCACGGCATCACCGTGTTCGGCACCAGCCCCAAGCTTCTCGCCACCCTGGAGAAGAACGGATCCCGCGCTTCGGACCACTACCGGCTCGACGGCCTGCGCACCATCCTCTCCACCGGTTCGCCGCTGGAAGCCTCCCAGTTCCACTACGTCCACGACGCCATCAAGCCCGACGCGCAGGTCTGCTCGATCTCGGGCGGCACCGACATCATCGGCTGCTTCGTACTCGGAAACCCCATCTCGCCGGTCTACCCGGGGCAGATCCAGGGACCCGCCCTGGGCGTGGACGTCACCGTCTTCGACGAACAGGGACGCCCGCTGGCGGGCGAACAGGGGGAGATGGTGTGCCGGAAGCCGTTCCCCTCCATGCCCCTGGGCTTCTGGAACGATCCCGGCGACACCCGCTACCGCGGGACCTACTTCGACACCTACCCCGGGGTATGGCGTCACGGGGACTACGTGGAGGCCACGCCCGAGCAGGGATTCGTGATCTACGGCCGCAGCGACACGACGCTCAATCCCGCGGGAATCCGGTTCGGCACCGCGGAGATCTATCGAATCGTCGAACGGCTCCCCTTCGTCCAGGACAGCATCGTCGCGGGCTACCGGCACGAGGGTGAAACCAGGGTCGCGTTGTTCGTGGTGCTGGACCGGCCGCTGGACCCGGAGACGGCCGACGCGATTCGCGCGGCCATCCGCGCCCAGGCCACGCCGCGCCATGTTCCCGCCGTTGTGCTACAGATCAGCCAAGTGCCGGTGACACGGAACGGAAAGAAGGTGGAGAAGGCCGTTTCCGCCATACTCGACCATGAGCCGGTCCGGAACCGGGAAGCCCTGGCAAATCCGGAGGCCCTGGACGAAATCGAGGTCTGCATTCGAGGTTCGTGACTAAAGAAGCGCGCATTGTGACACCACGCGGGGCGCATGACGCGCCGGAGGGATGAAGCATGGAAGCAGTCAAGCGAGGCGAACGTGTCAAGGACAAGGTGGTGCTGGTGGCGGGAGCCGGATCCATCGACCCCGGGTGGGGCAACGGCAAGGCGGCGGCGGTGCTCTACGCACGCGAGGGAGCGAACGTGTTCGCCGTGGACTACCGCCTGGAGGCGGCGGAGGAAACCCGGACCATCATCGAGTCCGAGGGAGGCACTTGCGCGACCTACGCCGCGGACGTGACCTCGGAATCGGACGTCAAGGCCATGGTGGATGCCTGCGTGAACACCTTCGGGCGCATTGACATCCTCCACAACAACGTCGGCGGCCAGGGGCCGGGTCGGTGGGTCCTGGAGATCGAGCGCGACGACTGGGATGCCGTGCTGGCGCGCAACGTGACCTCGGTGCTACTCACCTGCAAGGCGGTGATCCCCATCATGATCCGCCAAGGCGGCGGCGCCATCGTCAACATCTCGTCCATCGCCAGCATGCGCCACCTCAACGTACCCACCGCCTCTTATTCCGCGGCCAAGGGCGCGGTGAACCAGCTCACGCTGAACCTGGCGTTGCAGTACGCCGACAAGCACATACGCGCCAACTGCGTGCTGCCGGGCTACATCGACACGCCGTTCACCCGCCGGATCGTGGGCGGGAAACCGAGCTACGAGTACAAGGGTTTCACTTCGGCGGAGGAATACCGCAAGGCCCGTGACGGCATCGTCCCGCTGGGCCGCGGCGGCACCGCCTGGGACGTGGCCCAAGCCGCGCTTTTCCTGGCGTCGGACGACGCCGAGTACATCACCGGCGTGATGCTGCCGGTGGACGGCGGCGTCACCGCCACTTGTCCGGGGGTGTAGGGAGGATATCGCGCGTACCGGTGGGGTTCACAGGGTCCGCGCGAACCCGCCGAGGAACCGCAGGGTCCGCTGGCGGCTGGCGTCCGGGTCGCCGCCGGCGGGAATCACGCTGACCATGAGCTCAGCAGCGCCGAAGGAGAACAGCTCCCGCAAGCGCCTCTCCGCGTCCGCTTCGTCGCCGGATATCACCAGCGCCTTCAGCATCGGGGTGCTCCAGACGCGCTGGTCCGCTTCCGTGAAGCCCGCCAGACGGTACATCTCTACGTAGGGATCCCGCCGCATGTACGAGTCGAAACGCTCCCTTGCCACTGCCTCGACTTCGTCCCAGTCCTCGTGGACGCTGAGTCCCACGTGCGCGATGAGCGGGGGCACGGGCTGTCCCGCTTTCTCCGCTCCGGCGGCCATGGCCGGCAGGGCGAAGTCGCGCAGGTAGCCGCCGGGACACAACCAGCTTATGGCGCCGTCCGTGAGCCGGCCGGCCAACTCGAAGGACTTCGGCCGCACGGCCGAGATCATGACCGGCACGTCCACGGGCTCGTTGTCCGCGGTCTGCGCGCGGTAGTAGCGCCCCTCGAAGTCCACCGCGCCCTCGCGCAGCACCGCCCGCACGATCCGCACGTACTCGGTCAGGTGCGCCAAGGGACGCTCGAACGCGAACCCGTAGGTCCGCTCGATGGGGGCCTTGTTGCCCGGACCCACGCCCAGGCGGAACCGGCCCGGCGCGAGCTGTGCCATGGACTCGCAGTATTCCACGAAGGAAAGAGGGTGGCGGGGCCAAGTCAGAACGATGGCGGTGCCCAACTGGATGGTGCGGGTGGACATGGCCGCCGCCGCCAGGATGCTCGGGGTGTCGCGGCGGATGTTGTTGTCGGCGGTCCTGGGGCTACCGGTGGTCAGCCATGCGGCCTGGATGCCCAGGGTTTCGACCTCGCGGATCTCGTCCAGCACCTCCTGAACCTTGGCTCCCGGAATCTCGACTCCGACTCTTCGTTGTTCCATCATGCACCTCGCCGGCTTGACCGCGCGTGTAGACGGCCGACCCTACCGCATTCCTGCCCGGGAGAAAACCTTCCATGGCCGCGTTGGCGTGCCGGCGAACGGATGCTTGATTGGACATTTTGACAAGCCTGCATTATGAGTCCGTACAGTCCGTGGCGCTCGAAGAGCCCGACGTTAGGGCGTGAGACAAGGCGCGGTCCACCCTCGCGAGGAGGTACACCGATGAGCATGGAGGCAAGCCAAAAGCGGTCCACCTACCAGGATTATCTGAAGACGCCCGACGATATCCGCTACCAGCTCATCGAAGGCGAGCTGATCCGCGAGCCGGCGCCCACCGTCCCGCATCAAAGCGTTGTAATGAACCTGTCCAACATCCTTTGGAACTTCGCCAAGAGCCGAGGCACGGGCAAGGTGCTCGCCGCGCCCACGGACGTCTATCTGTCCGAAACCAACGTGCTTCAGCCCGACGTTCTGTTCATTTCGGGCGACCGCACCGGCATCATCACCGAACGGTGCATCCATGGCGCGCCGGATCTGGTGGTGGAGATCGTCTCGCCCTCCTCCGTACGCCGCGACCGCGGCGCCAAACGCGAGCTTTACGCCCGCTATGGCGTCGCCGAATACTGGCTCGTGGACCCGGTGGCCGCGTCCATCGAGGTGCTGCGGCTGACGGACGGACACTTCACCACCACCGAACGCTACAGCCACGCCGACGCGCTCACGACGCCGCTGCTCCCCGGTTTGACGGTTCATCTGAACGAGGTCTTCGCTTGAGCATGGCGCTGCGACCAGGTCCCCCAGCGAAGCTGCTTGCATGGTGACGGGACGAAGCGCGAACGGCCGGCGTGAATGGAGGACCGCCAACGGCGTCCCTTTGGAATCGTTTGGACGCGAACCGTGAAACGGAGGCTGCGATGGAAGCGAGAATGCGATCTTTGGAAGAACTGAAACCCGAGATCCTGCGCCGCGCCGGTGGCGCCAACCCCTTCGAATGGGTCAAGCCGGAGGACGCCGCGGAGGTGGTGGGATGGCTCGAATCCACCGAGGACGATCACTGGGCAGAGGCATGGGGCCGCATGGGCGCGCGTTACGAAGCGCTGGGAGAGGAACAGGAGAAGAACGGGGAGCCCTGCGGCGAGTCCTACTACCTCGCCTACGACTACTATCGCATCGGCCGCTATCCGGTGGCCTCGACGCCGGGCAAACAGGCCTGCTACGAGGCGTCCCTGCGGAACTTCCTCAAGGCCGCCCCGCACATGGACCCGCCGTTGGAACGGGTCGAGATCCCGTTCGAGGGCAAGTCGCTCATCTGCTACCTGCAGATCCCCCGCGGCGCGGACCGGCCGCCGGTGGTGCTTCACTGGGGCGGCGTGGACGGCTGGAAGGAGGACCGGCGCCGCCCCAGCGAGGCGTTTCACCGGCTGGGCTTGGCGACCATGACCATCGACATGCCCGGGGCCGGCGAGAACCCTCTCCTCGCCAACGACCTCAAGGCGGAACGGACCTTCTCCGCGGCGCTGGACTACCTGGAGACGCGGGCGGACGTGGACGGGTCGCGCCTGGGCGCCATGGGCGGGAGCTTCGGCGGCTACTGGGCGGCCAAGGTCGCCCACGTGGAAGCGCAGCGGCTCAGGGGCGTCGTCGACTGGGGCGGCGGCGTGCACCTGACCTTCCAGGAGGAGTGGTTGCGGCCGGCGCTCACGACGCGGGCGGAACAGTATCTCATGGGACCCGCCAGCCTGCTGGATGCGCGCGGTTACATCTTCCGCACCCGCGACCTCGACGAGATCCTGCGACGGGCGCCGACGCTCTCGCTGGTCGCGCAGGGCCTCATCGACCAACCCTGCGCGCCGCTGCTGCTCATCAACGGCAAGCTCGACGACCAGCATCCCATCGACGACTTCTACCTGCTGCTGGAGCACGGCGACCCCAAGGACGTGTTCATCATCCCGGACGGAGGACATATGGGCCGCGTGCCGGGCAAGTCCAACGAACCGGCGCTGAACGTGCTCGCGCAGTGGCTGCAGCGGAAGCTCACGGCGTGAAGCCGCCGCACGAGGCCCACGGTGCAAGTGCGGGGCCGGGAGTCATCGCGCCTTGCCGACGACAAAAAATCCCCGCGCATCTTCGTCAACGTTTTCGCGAAACGCAACATCAACCGCTGAAGAACCCGTCCCTCACGGCCCACAGCCACAGGTGGGCGATCTTTTCGTTGTGCAACTCGGCGTAGCCCACGTGGCCGTAGCGGGGGATGAGGACCACGTGGCAGCCGCGGGCGGCGGCCGCGTATTTCGCGCCCATGAACATCTCGCGCTTGTCCTCCAGGCGCTCTCCGCGGATCCAGTGTCCCCGGTCGTTCTCCCCCACCACCAGCAGCACGCCGACGTCCTTGAGCCATTCGGGGTCGGGGTCCTGGAGATGATCGTAGTACTCCTCCCGCGGCAAGCCCGTCAGTTCCACGTAGCGGTCGAGAATCCCCACCGCTGCGTTGTGCTGGTTGTCGCACAGGCTGGTCTTCATCTGGGAACGCGTGGGGTTGGCCCACGCCATGTACTCCTCGGGGCCACCCCAGGGCGTGAGGTCCTCCGGGTCCTCGTAGCGCGCCGCGCGAAAGCTCTCGGGCGAACGCCGCGAGATCTGCTCCACCGGGACATCGTTGTACTCCTCGGCGCCGGTGCGCTCGCGCCATTCCTTGCGCCAGCCGTCCGGGCCGCCGGAACCGAAGCCCAGCAGGCCGGCAATGCGGGCGCGCCGCACGAAGCGGTGCAGGTGCGCGGCCATGGGCCCGCCGGTGGAATGACCGAAGGCGAGCACGTCCCGTCCCGGCAGGTGCGTATCGGTGAGCAGCCCGGCGCCCTGCAGGATCGTGTTGAAGGTGCACTTGAGGTTCCGGTCCAGGATCTCCTTCACGCGAAGCTTCCGGTCCAGCAGATAGATCGGCATGCGCTCGGGCACGGGTTCGGTCCACACGCCGCCCGGCGGGTAGTGCCCCGGATAGGTCATGGCCAGGGTGACGAACCCCTGGGACGCCAGCACCCGCGCCAGTCCCGGGCGGCCGTCCGGGGTCGTGTCCATGATGCGTTCGCTGCCCGCTCCCCCGTGGAAGACGACGACGGCCCGGCCGGGGTCCGCCTCCCGCTCCGGCGTGTAAAGGGTGCCGTGGATGTCCCACGCGTAGCCGTTGCGCTCGTACCGCGCCGTCACCTCGCGGCTCGTGAACCCGGTTTCCGGGTAGGGCGCGGGCATGGCCAGCCAGCCCTCCCAGTCCATCTCCAGGAGAAGCTCGGGTGCTCCCAAGCCCGCTCGTATTGCTTCAATGGTGCCGCTTCGCGTGTTCATGGGGTGCGGGGATACTACGGAACTCGCCGGCGGTCAACGAAAGCACGGATTTCCACCGGCGCGCGTTTCATAGTAGATTCCTCGACCGCGGCGCGGCTCGGAGCGTATCCGCGCCGTTCCACGATAAACACCAACGGTTCTCGAGGCGACGTCACCACGCAGGGAGCCAACCGAACACGCGAACCCATGCGCGTATCGTGACACCCGACACCAGGGGCACACGGGATGCAGACTACGATGAAGGCCGTTGTCGTACGGGAGTTCGGCGACGTCGACGTGATGCGGATGGAGCAGCTTCCCGTCCCGTCGCCCGCGGCGGGAGAGGTGCTGATCAAGGTACACTCCGTTTCGGTCAATCAGACACTGGATATCGCGGTGCGGCAAGGCCGCTATCGCACCAACCTCCGGTTCCCGGTGGTGCTCGGCACCGACCCCGCGGGCGTGGTGGCGGCCACGGGGGACGGAGTGGCGTCGGCGCGCTCGGGTGAGCGGGTCGCGGTAGTGGCATCCATCCGCTGCGGCGAGTGCCGCTTCTGCCGCATGGGCCGGGAAGACTCGTGCTTCCGCAGCAAGCACCTGGGGCTGGACCGCTGGGGCGGCTACGCGGAGTACGTGACCGTGCCCGCGGAGAACGTGTTCCCGATCCCGGACAACCTGTCTTTCGGTGAAGCCTCGGTGGTCACGCGCCACTTCCCCACCGCCATCAACCTGCTGGTCAACCACGCACGGCTCGTGAAGGACGAATGGGTGCTGATCATGGGCGCCGCGGGCGCCCTGGGCAGTTGCGGCGTGCAGATCGCGCGGCACCTGGGGGCTCGGGTCATCGCCGCCGCCGGGACCGATTCCAGGGCCGAAGGCGCCCTCGGCTACGGCGCCGAGTTCGCGGTCAACTACCGGGAGCAGGACCTGGAGACGGAAGTGCTGCGCATCACCGACGGCCACGGCGTCGACGTGCTGTTCGAGAACATCGCCGACCCGACCCTCTGGCCCGGGGCCTTCAACAGCCTCGCCTTCGCCGGCCGTCTGGTGACCGCGGGCGCCCACGGCGGCGGCACCGTACCGCTGGACGTGAAGCGGCTCTACCTCAGGCGCATCCGCATCACCGGGCAGCCCGGTGCCACCCGCAAGGACGTGGAGCTGGCCCTGTCGCTGGCGGGCCGGGGCGTGGTCCGCGCCATCATCGACCGCACCATGCCGCTGGCGCGAGTGAAAGAGGCGCACGAGCTGCTGGAACGGGGCGGGATCGTCGGCAAGATTGTGCTGGACCCGACGTTGGGCTGACACCCCTTCCACCGCCTGGATTCCCGCTTCCGCGGCTGTGTCAGAACTCGCAAGGCACAGCCCCTTCGAAACGTCATTCCCGCGAAAGCGGGAATCCAGGCGGGGCGAGATGGGGGATACGCCCGTTTGCCCCCTCTCCACCCCTGGATTCCCGCTTCCGCGGGAATGACGTTTCGGGGGGAGGTGCTGTTTCCAGCTTGAGGGCAGCTTTGACACGGCCTGTTCCGCGGGAATGACAGTTCGAGGCGTTGGCACCGATTCTCATCCGTGAATTGCCACAAGTAGGACAGGCTGATAGTTTCCTGTATCTTCGAGTTTGTTCAGGATACCCCAAACGAGAGGACAAGACTCCATGGCGCAACTCGTCACCATGCTCGGCATCACTCACAACCCGTTCATGCCCAAGCTGTTCCAGCAGGAGCAGCAGCCTCCGGGGGCGGCCAAGGTGCGGGAACGGATCGCGATGATGCGCGCGAAGCTGGCGCGGCACAAGCCGGACGTGCTCATCACCATCGGCAACGACCACCTGCACCAGTTCTTCATGGACAACATGCCGGCATTCATGATCGGCAAGATGGACCGTTTCCACGGCACCTTCTACGACGAGGTGCGGGAGTTCGGCTTGCCGGAGTGCGACCTGGCGGGCGACCTGGAGCTGTGCAACCGGCTCCTGGAGGGCGCCTACCAGCGCGGCGTGGACTTCGCCTATTCCAGCGAGCTGACGGTGGACCACTCCATCGTGGTCCCGATGATGTTCGTCCGGCCGGAGATGGACATCCCCATCGTCCCCATCCTGACCAACTGCATCGCCCCACCGCTGCCCACCGCCCGGCGCTTCTACGAAGTCGGGCAGGCCATCCGCTCCGTCATCGACAGCCTGCCCGACGGCAAGCGCATCGGTGTCCTGGTGAGCGGCCACCTGTCGCTTGAGGTCGGCGGCCCCAAGCAGTTCGAACGGCGCCTGATGGACGCGGACTTCGACGCCCGCGCCGTGGGCTGGATCACCACCGGCGACATCGACGCGGCCGCGCGCGACTGCAACCTGGAGCAGATGGTCCCGTCGGGCAACATGACCATGGGTTTCCTGAACTTCCTCATGGCCATGGGCGTGGCCAAGGGGGCGTCCCCCACGCACGCGGAGGGGCTGGACGCGGGGTTCCCGGCGGTGCCGTTCTTCGCGTGGGAGCAAAAGGAAGAGGGAGCGGGCCTGTGAGCAAGTACCTGGTGAACAAGTTCATGCACGTGGTCAACATGAACCAGGCCGCGGAAGAAGCCTACGTGGAGAACCCGCCGGGCTTCGTCGCCCAATGGGAAAAGGGCGAACGCCTGGAGTTCACGGCGGAGGAGCGGCGCGCCCTGGAGCGGCGCGACTACGGCAGCCTGTATGCCATGGGCGCGCACCCGTTCCTGCTGTGGAGCTTCACCGAGGCCATCTGGCGCCACGAGATGGACCGGGAGGAGCTGGTCAAGGACTACAAGGAAAAGGCCGCCACGGTGGGATATCCGGACTTCGAGAGCTGATCGGTCACCGGTGCCTCCGCGCACGCCGTAGCCTCATTCGGCCCTTCTCTTGAGCCGGCTGGCCCACGACAGCCACGGGAACCGTTCCCGGTAGCGCCGCACCAACTCGCGCCCGCCGATGGCGCAGCCGGCCCAGAAGACGAGTTGGCTGGCAAAGTAGATGCCGGCTGCCACCGCCAGCCGGTTGTACTCCACGTCCACGAAGGGCAAGAGCAGGATCGTGGCGGTGATCGCCCACGAGCCCGCCATCAACGCCACCGCGAGCTTTTCGAGAAGGGTCATGTGTTCCGTGACGGGTGCACCCCGCCGTGTGCACGCCCCGGCCTTCGGCCGGACGCGACTTTCCCTCGATACCTGCCTGCTCTGTTGAAACGGATGGACGCCGTCCGGCGCCCCGCGGATACGGAGCGCCAGACGGCGCCGCTACTGGGAACTGCGGACGATGCGCACGTCCACCGCGGCCACTCCCGCGCCCGCCTCCTGCACCATCAGCGGATTGATCTCCAGATCGCTGAGGTGTCCCCGGTGCGCGGCAAACAGATCGGACAGGCCGGTGATGGCCTGAACCAGCGCGTCGACGTCGCGGGGTGCCTGCCCGCGCACGCCTTCGAGAACCCTGTAGCCCTTGAGCTGGCGGAGCATGGCCTGCGCGTCCTCGGTAGTGACCGGGATGAGACGCAACGCCACGTCCTTCAGCACCTCCACGAAGATCCCGCCCAGGCCCACCAGGACGAAGGGGCCGTATTGCGGGTCCACGCGGGCTCCGAGAATGACCTCGGTGCCGCCTACCATCTCCTGCACCAACAGCTTCGACCCGGCCGGCCCCTTGGCCAACAGCTCCGTGCCCGCTTGGTCCACTCTTTCCGCTGAATCGAGGCCCAGCACCACGCCACCCACCTCGGTCTTGTGCACCACCTCGGGCGACTGGAGCTTCAGCACCACCGGGAAGCTCATCTCCCCGGCCCTGGCGGAGGCCTCCGCCGGGCTGTCCGCCACCGCCTCCCGCGGCGGCGTCAGGCCGTGAGCGGCCAACTGCCGGTGCCACGCCGGTCCTTCCAGGTCCTCCGCCTTGCCGCCGGCGGGGGGCATCGCCGGTATTCCCAGGCGCCGGCGCTGGCCGTAGGCGCCGAGGCCGTTGAGCGCCCGCAGGGTGGCCTTGATGCCCTGCAGGTGCGGCATTTCCGAGGCTTCCTGAAAGGCGCGGCTCTCGTCCATGAGGCTGTAGGTGGAGCGCGCGTGGGCCACGATGGGCTTGTCGATGCTCCGGGAGATGTTCTTCAGCAGGTCCGGGTTGCGCTTCTCGCCGAAGCGCGGCAGCTCGCCGTGGATGGCCAGCAGGTCCACGCCGTCGTCCTCGGCGTGGATGCGCACGATCTCGGCGAAGGTGTTCTCGTTGCCGAAGCCGGCGACGCCGCACTCCAGCGGGTTCTCCACCACCAGGTCGTCGGGGATGAGCGGGCGCAGCGCCTGGTTGGATGCGTCGCTCAGGGTGGCCAGATCGATGCCCACCTCCTCGATGTGGTCCAGCAGGATGCCCTTCATGCCGCCGGAGTTGACCACGATGGCGGCGCGCCCGCCCCGGGGGCGCCGCCCCGGCAGGAACGCGAGAGTCATCTCGGTCAAGTCCTCGAGGCTGTGGCAGCGCACCATGCCGTAGCGGTCGCACGCCGCGGAGAAAACCTCGTCGTCCCCCGCCAGGGAGCCCGTGTGCGAGATGGCCTGGCGCTTGCCCATCTCCGAGCGGCCCAGCTTCACCACGATGAGGGGCTTGTCGGCCTCCAGCGCCCGGGCAGCCGTCTCCATGAACATGCTCGGACGGCGGATGCCTTCCACCATGAGCACGATGATCCGGGTCTCGTCGTTGTCGATGAGGAACGACATGTAGTCGACCACGTCCAGGCTCACCTCGTTGCCGCTGGAGATGGCGTAGCTGAAGCCGATGCCGCGCTCGGCCGCCCCCTTCATCCAGTTGCCCAGGGAGCCGCCGCTCTGGAACACGGCGGCCACGGGACCGGACTTGAGCAGCGGCTGGCGCTGCGCGTAGGTCATCATGCGCTGGTTCACCGACGCCGCGCCCATGCAGTTGGGGCCGCAGCAGACGATGCCGCTCTCCTCGCAGAACTCGGCCAGCTCGCGCCCGCGCTCGTGGCTCTTGGGATCGGTGCCCTCGCCGAAGCCGGCGCTGTAGATGGTGGCGGCCTTGACCCCCAGCGGCGCCGCCTGCCTGAGGGTCGGGATCACCGCCCGGCTCGGCACCAGCATGAGCAGGTGGTCGGGGGGCTCCGGCAGCGCTTCCAGGCTCGGGTAGCACGGCGCGTCCCACAACTCCTCGTAGTTGGGGTTGATCAGGAACACGTTGCCGGGGAACTCCGCGGCCTTGAGGCTGTGGAAGAGCAGGTTCGGCCAGTTGCCCTTGGGCGAGGCGCCCACGATGGCAACGCTCTTCGCGTGCAGCAGGTCGGCGGCCGGACGAATGGTAGTTCTCTCGGTGGCTTCGGTCGTCATGTATCCAGTTCTTTCCGGAAGATTTCTCGCGGGCCGGTTCCTAGAACATCTCGATGCCCAGGGCGCGCCACAGTTCGCCTTCGTACCACGACGCGTGGATCACCTGATCGAACACGCCGTAGAGAAAGGCGATAATGCATACGGTGAGGCCCACGGAGATGGGCCAACTCTCGCCGGAACCCAGCTTCAGATACAGAAAAACGAACAGCGGCAGGGCGATCATCTGGCCCAGGAGCCACGTGCCCGCGATGATCCCGAGTATCCACAGGGCGATGACCGCGGTACGGACGAGCGCTTCACCGCTGCGCAGGTTCACGTCGAGAAAGATGTCCGCGGCCCCTCCTGTATCGCCGGGTGTGGGCGCCTCGCCTCCCTTCACTCCGGTCCACAGCGCGAGGGCCGCGGCGATGATGCAGCCGGCAACGCCGATGAGCATGGGGAACAACGCGGTCTTCCAGGGCCATCCTCTGGCCGTGAACACCGCCGCGGCGAAAATCACAGCCAGCAGGAGGATGAAGAGGCTTTCGACGTAGTGTTCACGAATCCTTGGTGTGGCCATCAAGCACCTCGACGGTCTTGTCGCACGCAAGGCATCCTTACTCGGCCTGCTGCTGGCGCGACTGGCTCCTGGTCGCGTAGAACACAGTCGCCAGGGTCACGAGGATCAGGATGATGACGATGGGGCGCTGCCACACCCACGACCAGCCGTAACGGCTGACCGCGATGTCGAGATAGCGTTCCATGATGGGACCCAGGACGATCCCGAGGGCGATGGGCGGGCGCGGCCAGCCCCACCGCTTCATGAGGTAACCCAACGCCCCCGCGGACACCAGCACCACCCAGTCCCCCAGATCCTGAGTCGCCATCCACGAGCCCATGAACACCAGCACCAGGATGATGGGGATGATGAGGCTGCCACGGATGGTGGTGACCTTGGCCAACTGGTTGGTGCAGCCCATCAACACGACGGCGGTAATGATGTTGGCGATGACCAACGCCCAAATCACCGAGAACGTAACGTCGAGACGCGTGCTCAGGAGCTCCGGCCCCGGGTAGATTCCGTGGATCAAGAAGGCGCCCAGCAGGATCGCCATGGTGGCGCTTCCCGGGACGCCGAAAGCGATGGTCGGGATCAGTGAGCCGCCCTTCATGGCATTGTTGGCGCTCTCCGGCGCGATCACCCCGCGTATCTCGCCCTTGCCGAACTCGGCCTCGGGATCCTTGTTGGACTGCACCGCGTGGCCGTATGCTACCCAATCGACGATGCTTGCACCGAGGCCGGGAATAAAGCCGACGTAGGCACCGATCACCGCGCACCGGAGCGCCAGCCACCAGTTCCTCAGCGCGTCACGCACGCCGTCCCACATGCCCTTGCCCATCTCCGGCACCTCGGCCAAGGTGCCTCGGCGCACCGCCAGCTCCACGACTTCGGGCAGCGAGAAAAGGCCCAGCACGCACGGAACGATGGGGAGCCCTTCCAGGAGATAAGGGGTATTGAACCAGTAGCGCGGGATGCCGTCCTGCGGCGAATAACCCATCATGGAGAGTTGCAGGGCGAACAGCCCCACGAGGATGCCCTTGGCCGGAGCGTTGCCGCTCAGAGCACCCACCATGGCCATGCCCAGGACACCCAGGAGAAAGAACTCGGGGGCGCCGAAGGAAAGCACCAGCGGGCTCAGGATCGGGATCGAGAGGACCAGCAGGACGGCGCCCACCACCCCGCCGAAAGCCGACACCGTGTAAGCAGCGCCGAAGGCCCGGGCCGCCTCCCCCTTCTTGGCCAGCGGATAGCCGTCCATGATGGTGGCCTGGGAGCCGGCCGTGCCCGGCACCCCCAGGAGCACCGATGAGATGGTGTCCGCGGTGGACGTGATGGCGTACATGCCCATGAGCAGCGCCATGGCCTCGTAGGGCCCGAGGTCGAAGGTGAAGGGCAAGAGGATGGCCATGCCCGAGAGCCCGGACAGCCCCGGCACCATGCCGAAGAAAACGCCCAAGCCAACGCCGAGCAGAAGATAGCCGAAGGCCGGCCAGGACAAGATTCCCAGGAGTGCCTGGTGGGCTGCTTCTAGCATTGCGTGTCAGCCTCGGTCATGCGTGGCTTGGGTTGTGGTTCCCGTTGCCGGACCGTGCGGTCCGGCAACGGGAAGCGGTGGATGGCCTATTTCGAGCCCGCCTGCTTGCGGCCCTGCTCGACGTACTTGAGCCGGAACTGCTTCATCTCGTCACCCGCCGTGGTCCACGGCTTCATGGCGTTCTCGATGCCCTTGGGGGTGGTCAGCATCTGCGGCTCGATACCCACGGTCTTCTTGTACTCCGCGAGAAACTCCGGGTCCTTGCTCATGCTCGCGAAGGCCGTCCGCATCGCATCGACGGCCGCTTGGGGCACGCCCGGCGGGGCCAGGATCTGGCGGTAGCTGCTCAGGATCTGGAAGAGCTGCCACAACGGTCCCTCCGGGTCCTTGCCGGAAAGCTGCTTGACGAAATCCCGCGCGGGCACTCCCGGAGCGATGGCGGGAATGTTCTCGTCACTGCCATACCACAGGGGCGAGGCCTCGCCCTTGTCGACGGCGATGGGCTTGACCCGCGTCAGGTAGAACGGGGTGCTGCCGTCCACGTAGTTGATCTCGTCGCGCAGGAACGCGGACAGGAGGCCGGCGGATCCCTGGTACCCGGTGACGTACTTGTACTTCACGCTCGCCAGGTCGAACAGAGCGCGGAACTTGAGGTCCTTGCTGCTGTCGGCACGAAAACCGCCCACGGTCAGGTTCTTGGCTTTCTTGAGGTCTCCGAGCTGCTTGTACGGGGGATCGAGCTTGGTCGACACCACGCCCACGCTCACCACGGGGGTGAACATGACCGGAATGATCTCTTCCATGTTGGCCCGCAGGCCGACGGACTTGGGATCGCCGACAAACCACTCCTGGTAGCGGCCGCTGGCGGTCTGGCAGCCCATGACCGTGCCGTTCCGGCGCGCGCGTTCGTAAATCCAGTTCATGGCCAGCGTGCCGCCGCCACCCGGCTTGCTCATGACCACGATGGTAGGATCGCCCTTCAGGTGCTTCTTCAGATGCCGTGCGTAGATACGGCACTCGATGTCGGTGGGGCCGCCCGCCGAGAAGTCGATCACCAGCCTCAGAGTCTTCCCTTGATAGAACGGTTTGTCCGCGGCCATCGCCGGCGTCGCGAGCAGCAGTGCGAGCACCAGCACGGCGCATGTCGAAAGCACGTGTAAGGTTGACTTCATCGCTTGCTCCCTCCTTGGGTCTGTGATTGCCGTCTTCCGGCTCTTGGGGCATCGGTCCGGGCGCCGCCGGGCCGATGCCCCGCCTTCATGACTGTGACACCTGCCGTCGCGCCGGCTAGGAAGCCTTGTTGACCCGCGCCATGGGGCCGAACCCCGGCTTGTAGGTCTTGTCGTCGATGAACTGCTTGATGCCCTCGTCGTAACCACTCTCCCGGTCCTGCAGCTTGATCTGCGCGCCCTTGGCGGCCAGGTAGTCCTCGGCCTGGGAGTAGTCCATGTTGCGCACGAGCTTGTAGGCCTGCTTGGTGGCGCGCAGCGCCCACGGGTTCTTCTCCATGAGCTTCTTCGCCAGTTTCACGGTCTCGTCCCGGAGCTGGTCCGCCGGCACCGAGTAGTTGACGAGCCGCATCTCGGCGGCCTTCTTGCCGTCGAACGGATCGCCGGTCATGGCGTGGTAGAGGCCGTCGCGCAGCGACAGCATGTCCGTCACCACCCGGCTCACCAGGCCGCCGGGGAGGATGCCCCAGTTGACCTCGGACAGCCCGAACACGGCGTCGTCCGCGGCGATGGCGAAGTCACAGGCCACCAGCGGCGTGAAGGCGCCGCCGAAGCAGAAGCCGTTGACCATGGCGATGGTGGGCTTGGGGAACGTGAAGAGCTTGCGCCAGCGCCACTCCTGGCTGCACCAGCTCGCCTGGCGGCGCATCGCCGGGTTCTTGTCGCCCTCGCGGAAGTATTCCTTCAGGTCCTGGCCGGCGCACCAGCTATTGCCCGCACCGGTGATGACCATGACCTGGGTCTCCGGGTCCCCCTCGGCCTCGGTCACCGCGTCGTACATGTCGAAGTGGAGCTGCGGGCTCATGGCGTTGCGCTTCTCCGGACGGTTGAGGATGACCCAGGTGAGGCCGTCCTCCTTCTCCACCAGCACGGTCTTGTACTCTTTCGTTGCCATTAAACGTGTACCTCCTTGAAACGTTCAAGTGATTGAGATTCCGCCAACTCTATGCAGTCGGGTTGCCGGAGTCAAGGCGCGAATGAACCCGCGGCGTCAGGAACCCTTGTTGACGCGGGCCATGGGGCCGAACCCCGGCTTGTAGGTCTTGTCGTCGATGAACTGCTTGATGCCCTCGTTGTAACCGTCCTCCCGGTCCTGCATCCTGAGTTGGGCTTCCTTGGCCATGAGGTAGTCCTCGGCCTGAGTGTAGTCCATGTTGCGTACCAGCTTGTAGGCCTGCTTGATGGTTCGCAGCGTCCAGGGGTTCTTCTCCATGAGCTTCCTGGCCAGCTTGACGGTCTCGTCCCGTAGCCGGTCCGCCGGCACCGCATAGTTGACTAAGCGCATCTCCGCCGCCTTCCTGCCGTCGAACGGGTCACCGGTCATGGCGTGGTACAGGCCGTCCCGCAGGCTCAACACGTCGGTGACCACGCGGCTCACGAGGCCGCCGGGCAGGATCCCCCAGTTGACCTCTGACAGGCCGAAGACGGCGTCTTCGGCGGCGATGGCGAAGTCACAGGCAATCATGGGGCTGAAGGCGCCGCCGAAGCAGTAGCCGTTGACCATGGCGAAGGTCGGCTTCGGGAAGGTGAAGAGCTTGCGCCAGCGCCACTCCTGGCTGGCCCATCCTACCTGCCGCTGGAACTCCGGGTTCTGGTCCCCCTCGCGGAAGAACTCCTTGAGGTCCATGCCGGCGCACCAGCTATTGCCCGCGCCGGTGATGACCATCACTTGGGTTTCCGGGTCCCCCTCGGCTTCGGTCACCACGTCGTACATGTCGAAGTGGAGCTGCGGGTTCATGGCGTTGCGCTTTTCCGGACGGTTGAGGATGACCCAGGTGAGGCCGTCCTCCTTCTCCACCAGCACGGTCTTGTATTCCTTGGTTGCCATTGGCGCGTGCCTCCTTGGATGGTTGCTTGCTACCCGGTCCTACCCCTTCAGGTGCCGGGCCATGAACGCCAGGGTCTTGGGCCAGACGTCCTTGGCGGATGCCTCGTGGTAGCTCGGGCGGTTGTCGCAGAAGAACGCGTGGCCCGCGTCCTCGTACAGGTGCCACTCGTAGTCCACGTTGTTGGTCTTGAGGGTCGACTCGATGGCGTCGCGGGCCTCCTGCGGGATGCCCTGGTCCTGTCCGCCCCACACGCACTGCATCGGGATCTTGATGTTGTTCCCCTGGGTCATCGGCTCCACCGGGCTCTTCTCGCCCCGCTGGCCGCCGGCGATCTGGCCGCCGTAGTACAGGCTGCTGGCCGCCAAGCCCGGGCAGTTGCACGCCGCCATCCACGACACCCGCCCGCCGAAGCAGTAGCCGATGATGCCCACCCGGTCCGGGTCCACGTCGTCCCGTCCCTTGGCGTAGGCGATGGCGCGGTTCAGGTCCTCCACGATCTTGGTGTCGTAGAGGGTGCCGCGGGCAGCGAAGGCAGCGTCACGGTCGGTGTTGGGGATGACCCGCTCGTCCAGGCGATAATAGAGATCCGGCGATACGGCCACGTAGCCCTCGTCGGCGAAGCGTTCGGTCACGTGCTTCATGTGCGCGTCGACGCCGAAGATCTCCATGATCACCAGCAGCGCCGGTTTCCTGCCGTCGCCGTCGGGCGTGGCCACGTAGAGGCCCATGGCCTTGCCGTCCTCGGCGGGGATGTCCACGGTTGCGGTTTCGATGCTCATCGTGTTCCTCCTGTCGGGTTTGTTTCGTTCGGTTTCGATGGGGTCGACGAGAGTTTTCCTTGACACGGGGTCCGCGAAGCTGTCAAGGACGGGTCCGCGGCGCGGGCGCCGCCAACCCGGAACGTCCTGCTACCGAACAGTTCCCGCGAACAGGCTGTGGCAACCCATCGAGGCAGAGAAGTTACGAATCGTCATTCCCGCGAAAGCGGGAATCCACGGGTGGAGGGGTTGTGGCGACTTCATTGCCCGGCCCCACCCCGCCTGGATTCCCGCTTCCGCGGGAATGACTCATCGGGGTGTAGCGGGATTCCATAACGCCCAGAAATCATTGAACAAGTTTTATATTCATATCATGACGATTCGGGGCATGGGCGCCAACTCATGTCCGAGTGGAGTTCTGACACAGCCTGTTTCGCGGGGGTGACGATTCGATCGTCGTTGCTCGGTGAGTTGTGACGCGACCTGGCCGCGGTTTTGTTCCCGTCGGGCGTTGTGTTACCCTGCCGTTTCGGGCCTGCGGCGCCCCGCCGGCCGCTCCCCAGTGCCGACGCCCTCGCGGGTGCTCGGAATTCAACCGGGACGTAGCGATATCATGCAAATCTGCTGTTTGGACCTGGAGGGCGTCCTCCTGCCGGAAATCTGGATCGCGGTGGCCGAGCATTTCCACAACGACGACCTGCGGCTCACCACGCGCGACATCTCCGACTACGACCAGCTCATGCAGCACCGCCTCAAGGTGCTCCGGAAGAACCGCATCCGGCTGGCGGACATCCAGGGCGTCATCGCGGGCATGGAGCCCCTCGCCGGGGCCGGGGACTTCCTCGACGACCTCTACCGGGACTTCCAGGTAGTGCTCTTGTCGGACACCTACTACGAGTTCGCCATGCCGCTGATCCGCAAGCTCGGCAACCCGACGCTGCTGTGCAACTGGCTCACGGTGAGCCGGTCGGGGTACATCGCAAACTACATCCTCCGCCAGAAGGACGGCAAGCGCAAAGCCGTGAAGGCGTTCAAGCAGATCGGCTTTCGCGTGGTGGCGGCGGGGGACTCCTACAACGACCTGAGCATGCTGCGCACCGCCGACCGCGGCGTGCTGTTCAACCCGCCGGAGGCCATCGTCAAGCGCTACCCGGCTTTTCCCGTGTCGCGCGATTACGCGACGCTGTCGCGGTTGCTGCGGCAACAGTGAGAGTTTTCAACGGCGCCGTTCGTCCCGAGCGGAGCGCAAGCGCAGCCACGTCGAAGGGCGCCGACCATAACCAAGGAGAACTTCCATGCTGGACGTGCTTATTTCCAACGCCGACATCATCACCGCCGACCACCGCTACCAGGGTTCGGTGGGCATCCAGAACGGCTCCATCGCCGGGATCTACGCTCCCGGCGCCACGCCCGAGGCCGCCGAGGTGGTGGACGCCACCAACCTGGCGCTCATCCCCGGCGCGGTGGACATGCACTCGCACCACCGCGAGGGCGGCGAGCCGGGCGGCTACGCCTACAAGGAGAACATCCAGACGGCGACCATGCAGTGCGCCGCCGGCGGGGTCACCACCTCCGTGGCCATGCCCAACGTGACGCCGCCGCCCAACACGGTGCCGCGCCTCGAACAGTTGTTCGGGGTTTACGAACGCGAAGCCATCATCGACTTCAACGTCAATCCCGCCGGCACCATCCCGGAGGAGATCCCCAAGCTCGCGCAGCAAGGCATCGCCGCCTTCAAGGTGTTCATGGTGGTGGACACCGGCCGGGACTACCCGCACATGCCGGGCATCGGCGTCCACGACCACGGCAAGCTCATGGAGATCATGGAGGCCTGCGCCGCGGCCAACGTGCCGCTCATGGTCCACCCCCACGACCAGCCCCTCATGGACTACATCGAGAAGAAGTACTGGGACCGGGGGGAGCGCGACTGCTTGGCCTACGCCAAGGCCTATGCCGCGTACGACGGGGTGATCTGGGAGACCGCCATCCAGTTCCTCATCCGGCTGCAGGCGGCCACCGGCGTGCACCTGCACATCCTGCACGTCCAGACCGAGGGCACCGTGGACATGATCCGCCGGGCCAAGGAGGCCGGCCAGCGGGTGACCGCGGAGGTGAACCCCTGGGCGATCTTCCTGGGGTCGGACTGGAGCGAGATCGAGCGGTTGGGCTCCTACGCGCTCTCCTACTGGATCCCGGAAAAGAACTCGCCGGCCCTGTGGGAAGGCCTGTGCGACGGCACCATCGACATCGTCGCCACCGACCACGCGCCGCACACGCGCGAGGAGAAGGAGATCGGCTGGGAGGACGGTTGGAAGGCGCACACCGGGACGCCGTCCGCGCAGTACTACATGAGCCTGCTCATGGACGCCGTCTCCAAGGGCAAGATCCCGCTGAACCGCATGGTGGAGGCCACCTCCACCCTGCCCGCGCGCATCTTCGGCGTGCACAACAAGGGCCGCATCGAGGTGGGCTACGACGCCGACCTGGTGCTGGTGGACCTGAACGCCGAGAAGGAGATCCGCGACGAGGACGTGCTCAGCCTCATCGGCTGGAGCCCCTACGCCGGGCGCACGCTCAAGGGCTGGCCGGTACGCACGTTCGTGCGCGGCACCACGGTGTACCGCGACGGCAAGGTGGTGGGAAAGAAGGGCCACGGCCGGCAGGCGAAGGCCACGTACCCCGGGTAGGTCAGTGAGTCATACGTTGTTTGCCCTCTTAACCTCCTTCCCGTGCTATAAGGCACGGGAAGGAGGATGTCATGGCCGAGGCTGCGAGACAAAGCGACAGGCGGTCGAAAGCGAGACGCGGCTGAGAAGCTGGCGGCCCATCGCCTGAGTGTTCTGGAACTGGCACGGGAACTGGGCGACGTCACCGAGGCGTGCCGGTGAAGGGGTCTGGATCGGACCAGTTTCTACGAGTGGAGGCGTCGTTTTCAGACCCACGGGTTCGCCGGGCTGAAGGACCTGCCACCGATCCACAAGGGCCACCCCCAGACGACGCCACCGGAGACGGTGGAACGGATCAAGGAGTTGGCGCTTGAGCATCCGTCCTACGGGTGCAACCGGCTGGAGGCAATGCTGTCGTTGGAGGGACGGCGGGTGTCGTCGATCACGATCCAGAAGATCCTCAACGACAACGACTAAGCACCCGCCGGGAACGCTGGCAGTTGACGGCCGAGCAGACGGCGTTTCTGGAGAAGTTCAATCCGTGCTTCCGGGAGCGCCATGTAGAGAACTCCGCGTCAGCGGAGCTGTTGTCAGCCGACACCTTCTTTGTGGACTCCCTCAAGGGAGTGGGCAGTACCTACACGCGGTGGTGGATACCTACGGCTCCTATGCCTTCGGCTTCCGGCATGTCCCGAAGCAGCCCGAGGCGGCGGTGGCGGTGCTGTACAACGACGTGCTGCCGTTCTACCGCCGGCGGAAGCTGGAGATGAATGCGGTTTGACCGACAACGGGCGGGAGTTCTGCGGGACCGAGAAGCACATCTACGAGCTTTGCCTAGCCCGGATATTTCACCAAGGGTGGGGAGCGGGACCTCAGTTCGTGATATAAAGTAATCATATCAACGACTTGGCGGGTCGAGGAACGAGGTCCCACGATGACAGAGTGTATTTTGGAGCAACTGGAATTTCAAGGG
>JAJEAI010000041.1 GCA_022824205.1 Candidatus Binatia bacterium | reverse complement strand
AGCGAGAATCCAGGGGTGGGGGTGTGGCGGCCTCATTGCCCGGCCCCACCCCGCCTGGATTCCCGCTTCCGCGGGAATGACTCATTGGGGTGTAGTGGGATTCCGTAACTACCAGAGATCATTGAACAAGATTTTATTTTTCATATCAATGACACAAGATCAGGCGCCTTCGGGGGAATAAGGATCAGCCGCCGCTTTCCAGCTCGCTGAGGAACCGCTCCGCGTCGATGGCGGCCATGCAGCCGCTGCCGGCGGCGGTGACGGCCTGGCGGTAGATGCGGTCCTGCACGTCGCCGCAGGCGAAGACGCCTTCCAGGGCGGTCCTGGTGCCGTCGTGAGTCTTGATGTAACCCAGCTCGTCCATCTCCAGCACGCCCTCGAAGAGCTGGGAGTTGGGCTGGTGGCCGATGGCGATGAAGACGCCGTCGCAGGCGAAGCTCTCGTCCTTGCCGGTCTTCACGTTCCGCAACGTGACGCCGGTGACCCCTCCGTCCTGCGCGTCGCCGTGGATGTCCTCCACGGTGGTGTCCCATATGAACTCGATCTTGGGGTTGGCGCGGGCGCGGTCCTGCATGATCTTGGAGGCCCGAAGTTGGTCTCGGCGGTGCACGATGGAAACCTTGCTGGCGAACTTGGTGAGGAAGGTGGCCTCTTCGATGGCGGTGTCGCCGCCGCCCACCACGATGAGCTCCTTGTCCTTGAAGAAGAAGCCGTCGCAGGTGGCGCAGGCCGAGACGCCGTGGCCCATGAGCCGGTTTTCGGCTTCGAGCCCCAGCAGCTTGGCGGTGGCGCCGGTGGCGATGATGAGGGCGTCGCAGGTGTAGCGGTCCTTTCCTGCCTGCAACGCGATGGGCCGCGCGCCGAGTTCCACGGCGGTGACGTCGCCGAACACGATCCTTGTGCCGAAGCGTTCCGCCTGCTTGCGGAACTGGTCCATCATGTCCGGGCCCATGATGCCGTCCGGGAAACCGGGGTAGTTCTCGACGTCGGTGGTGATGGTGAGCTGGCCGCCGGGCTGGGAGCCCTCCACCACCAACGGCTCGAGGTTGGCGCGGGCCGTGTACAGGGCGGCGGTGAGGCCGGCCGCCCCGGACCCGAGGATGATGACGCGGTAGTGAGTCTGGTCTGCCATGGGGTCCGTTCATATCATACGGGCACGTTCCCTTGTAGGTCGGACGTGACCTGCGCTTTTGCATTGGTGCATTGGGAGATAGACTGGTGCGAAGGGGAGGACTCGGAATGGCAACGCTGTCGCATATCGATGAGCAAGGCCGGGTACGGATGGTGGACGTCACCGGCAAGGACGTAACCCAGCGAGTGGCGACGGCCCGGGGCGTGGTGACCATGCGCGCGGAGACCCTGGCGGCCATCGCCGAGGGGCAGATTCCCAAGGGCGACGTGCTCACGGTGGCGCGCATCGCCGGGATCATGGCCGCCAAGAAGACATCCGAGCTGATACCCATGTGCCATCCCCTCAACATCAGCGGGGTCGAGGTCAAGCTGACTCCCCACGAGGAGCCCCCGTCCGTGGAGATCGAGGCCACCCTCCGGATCGCCGGCAAGACCGGCGTGGAGATGGAGGCGCTCACCGCGGTCTCGGTGGCGGGGCTCACCATCTACGACATGTGCAAGGCCGTGGACCGGGAAATGACCGTCGGCGAGATCCGCCTCATGCACAAGAGCGGCGGCAAGAGCGGTACCTTCGAGAGGCCGTAGAGCGTCTCGCAGCCATCCCCGCCCAGCCCTGGATTGCCGCATTCCAGGCTGTCAAAGACTCTGCTCGGACACGAAAACGGCACCACAATGGCGCCACGCCCCGAATCGTCATTCCCGCGGAAGCGGGAATCCAGGGGTGGTGTGTGGCGGCCCCATTGCCCCAGGCCGCACCCCGCCTGGATTCCGCTTCCGCGGGAATGACGTATTGGAGGGCCGGGAATGATGAAGACGGACGTCTGTAACTGCCTGAATCCACTGGACAAGATTCTATTTTCATATCACTGACGATTCGGGGGGTTTCTGCCTCATGAGTCTTGACACAGCTTGGCAAGCCGGAATCCTGAGGGCAGGGCGGGGACTCCTGTCTTAAGTTTCTCCCAAGGGCGCCGAAGTATTTCATGAGCGCGGGTACCGGTGCGCCCGGTCGCCGGGCCGCCGGCTTGGACGGGTGCCCGTCGTGTGTTTGTCGACCCGGGGTTCATGATGACGCGAATCAACCAATGGCCGCTGGAAGACCGCCCGCGGGAGAAGCTGCTCGAGCGCGGCGCGGAGCACCTGACGGAGGCGGAGTTGCTGGCCATCCTGCTGGGCACCGGCAGCGCCGGAGAGCAGCAAAGCGCCCTGGATCATGCCCGGCTCCTGTTGATGCATTTCGGGGGTCTTCAAGGCATCGACGATGCGTCGGTGGCGGAGCTGACGGTCCTCAAGGGCATGGGGCACGCCAAGGCGGCGCGTCTCAAGGCATGCCTGGAGCTGGGACGCCGCCGGGAGGACTTGCGCTGCGAAACCGGGCAGTTGCTCAGTTCGCCGGAGGAGGTGTTCCGCCACTTCCGGCCCCGATGTGTCAACGCCAAGCGCGAGTCGTTCTACGTTGTCATGCTGAACAACCGGAACCGCAAGATTCGCGAAGTGAAGATCTCGGAGGGTTCGCTGACCGCGTCCGTCGTGCACCCGCGCGAGGTTTACAATCCGGTGGTCCGGGAGTCCGCCGCCGGGGTCATCTTCGTCCACAACCATCCCAGCGGCGATCCCTCTCCCAGCCGGGAGGACGTGGAGATCACCCATCGCCTGCGCCAGGTGGGCGAGGTCCTCGGCGTGCGCGTGCACGACCACGTGGTGGTGGGGCACGAGCGCTTCTTCAGCTTCAGCCGGGAGGGGCTGCTGTAAGCGGCTTGACCGCCCACGGCGCGACGGAGTACGTTAACCCGTCCATTTCGTTGAATGACGCGGGCCGGCAATCGCACGGCCGGCATCCTTTGACGGAACGGGCGGGTTCATCCGCAATCGCGCTCAGGGAGGCCAAGCAGCATGTCACAGACCAAGCATTTCGCCACGGATGTCGCCATCATCGGATCCGGTGGGGCGGGGATGGCCGCGGGCATCGAGGCACGGGACGCCGGCGCCGGCGCCATCGCCTTCGAGAAGGCGGCGGACCTGGGCGGCGCGGCCATCATCTCCGGCGGTGGCTGCCTCATCGTGGGCACGCCGATCCAGAAGGCCAACGGCATCATCGACACGCCGGACCTGGCCTTCAACGACTGGATCAAGTGGGGCGGACCCTCGGCCGATGAGGTGTGGGCGCGCTACTACATCGAGCATTCGCTCCACGACCTGTACTTCTGGGCCGAGCGCATGGGCGTCAAGTGGGTGGACATGAAGCAGCAGGAGGGCAACACCGTGGTGCGCTGGACCCGGGCCGAGAGCAGCGGCCTGGGCCTGATGACGCACCTCATCCAAGCCTTCCGCGATCGTGGCGGCGAGATCGTATCCAACACCGAGATCACCGGGCTCAAGCGCGACAACGGCCGGGTCACCGGTTTCATGGGCAAGGACGCGGCGACGGGGGATGAGGTGGACGTGGACAGCAAGGTGGTGGTGGTGGCCACCGGCGGGTTCAACTCCAACATGGACATGGTGCTGGAGGCCAATCCCGCGCTCAAGGGCGAACGGGTCATGGAAGGCTCGGGCCGGGGTTCTACGGGAACCGGCCACCGGCTGGTGCGTCAGGCGGGCGGCTACCTGACCCACATGGACCACATCTGGTTCTACGTCTACGCCACGCCGGACTACCGCGATCCCGCCCAGCGGCGCGGCCTGGTCTTCCGGCAGGCGCCGGGCTACATCTGGATCAACCAGCAGGGCCGGCGTTTCCACAACGAGGCGTTGTCGGGCGGCAACTCTGCCACGCCGGCGCTCATGGCCCAGGAGCCGCGGCACGCCTGGGCCGTGGTGGACACGCCCATGACCGCCAAGCTCGAGATCGCCGACCCCTACTACCGCGCCGGCGACAAGGTGGACCGGGACAAGGTCCAGGAGCTGCTGGACAACTCGCCGTTCATCAAGAAGGCGGACTCCCTGGAGGAGCTGGGCCGGCGCATGGAGGTGGACGTCCCCACGTTCCTCGACACCGTGGAGCGCTACAACGGCGCGTGCGAGCAGGGGCTCGACAAGGAGCCCGAGTTCGACAAGCCGCTCAAGCTCTCCAAGAAGTTCGACACGGCGCCGTACTACGCCATCCAGATCTTCCCGCTGGCGCGCAAGAACTTCGGCGGGGTCAAGACCGACATTCGCTGCCGGGTGCTGAACAAGCACTTCGAGCCGATCCCGGGCCTCTACGCCGCCGGCGAAGTGTCGGGCATGGCGGGCGGCCACATCAACGGCCGCGCCGGCCTGGAGGGGACCATGCTCGGGCCGTCCATCTTCAGCGGCCGGGTGGCAGGCGGCTGGGCGGCACAGGAGGCGGGCTGGGGCGACGGGTTCGTCGGGATTCCCAACCGCGACTAGGAGCGTTCGTGACCGAACCACAGGTCGAGAAGGTCCGGGGCTATTGCGTGCTGTGCACCGCCCACTGCGCCACCGTGGCCACGGTGGAGGACGGGCGCGTGACGCGGCTCGATCCAGATTACGACCATCCCAACGGCGGCGCCATCTGCGTCAAGGGCAAGGCGGCGCCGGAGTTGGTGTACAACGGCGAGCGCCTGGACCATCCGCTGCGGCGCACGAACCCCAAGGGAGCGGAGGATCCGGGCTGGGAGCGCGTGAGCTGGGACGAGGCGCTGGACGACATCGCCGCGCGTTTGCTGGACATCCGGGAGCGCTACGGCGCCGAGGCCATCGCCATGGCCCGGGGCACCGCCAGCGGCACCTCGACGGATGACGTCAACGGGTGGTCCTCCCGCCTGCTGAACCTCATCGGCAGCCCCAACACGGTTTCCACCACCCACGTCTGCAACTGGCACCGGGACACGGTCTTCAGCTATACGTTCGGCGTGCCGCAGCCTACCCCGGACGTGCTTCACAGCGGCGCCCTCCTCCTGTGGGGCCATAACCCCAGCTCCACCCAGCTCCTGCTGGCCCACGACACCGTCAGCGCGCGCAAGGGCGGCATGAAGGTCGTGGTCGTGGACCCGCGGAGGGTCGGCCTCGGCAGTCAGGCCGACGTCCTGCTGCAGGTGCGGCCGGGGGCCGACGGGGCGCTCGCCCTGGCCATGGTCCACGTGATGATCGAGGAGGGGCGGTACGATCAGGACTTCGTCCGCGACTGGACCAACGGCCCGTTCCTCCTGCGCGCGGACACCGGCGCGGCGCTGACCGAGGCGGACCTGGCGGCCGGAGGCAGTCCCGAACGCTGCGTGATGTGGGACGAGGCGTCGGATCGGGCCGTCGTCTACGATCCGGCGACGCGGGCATGCGTGGAGGAGGGCGTGCGGCCGGCGCTGCAAGGGACCGTCCGCGTGTCCATGAAGGACGGCGCCACGCTTGCGTGCGAGCCGGCCTTTGCCGCGCTGGCGCGCTTGGCTGCATCCCATGCGCCGGAACGGTCCGAGAGCGTCACGCGCGTCCCCGCGGACACGGTGCGCGAGGCCGCCCGGGTGCTGAGCAACAACCGACCCGTGAGCATGTTCATGTGGAACGGTGTCGGCCAGCACACCAACGCGACGCAGACCAGCCGGGCCATCTCCACCCTGTACGCGCTGCTGGGGGACATCGACGCAGAGGGCGGCAACCTGATGCTGCCCATGGCGCCGCTGCGCGCTGTGGACGGCAAGGAGTTCATTTCCTCCGAGGCGCGCTCCCGGCGTATCGGCCTCGACGAGAAGCCGCTGGGACCGCCGGCCACCGCCGGTGCGTGCGCGGCCCACGACGTCTATGGCGCCATCCTCGAGGCGCGCCCGTACCCGGTCCGCGCCCTCATCAACCTGGGCTCCAACACGGTCATGTCCAACGGCGACCCGGGACGCGGCCGCGCGGCCCTCTCCGCCCTGGATCTGGGAGTGGCCACCGAGCTGTTCATGACGCCCACGGCCCAGCTCTGCGACTACGTGCTGCCGGCCACGAGCTTCCTGGAGATGGACCACCTCGTGGGCGGCTTCCGGCACCGGGTGGATGCCCGTTCCCACGTCCAGTACCGGCGGCGGGCCGTGGAACCCTTGGCGGAGCGGCGTTCGGACACGTGGGTGGTGTTCGAGCTGGCCAGACGCATGGGTTTCGGCGAGGACTTCTGGGGCGGCGACGTGGAGGCGGCCCGCGCCTGGCAGCTTGAGCCCACCGGCCTGACTCTGGACGAGCTCAAGGCACGGCCGGGCGGTGTGACCCTGGAGAACCCGCGGCGCTACCGGAAGTACGCCGAGATCGACGCGGAAGGGCGGCCGAAGGGCTTCAACAACCCGTCCGGCCGGGTGGAACTCTACTCGCACCGGCTGGCGCGGCACGGTTTCCCGCCGTTCCCGGAATACGAGGAGCCGGCGGTAAGTCCGGTGAGCCGGCCGGATGTCGCCGCCGACTATCCCCTGGTCCTGACCAACGCCAAGACCACGACGTTCATCCACAGCCAGCAGCGCTCCCTGCCCAGCCTGCGCAAGGCGGCGCCGGAACCCGCCGCCGAGCTTCACCCGGATACCGCCGGAGAACATGGCGTCGAGCACAAGCAATGGATGTTCGTGGAAACCCCCAAGGGTGCGGTCAAGGTGCGCGCCAACCTCACCCGCCGGATCATCCCCGGCGTGGTCTGCGTCCAGCACGGCTGGTGGCAGGCGTGCCGGGAGCTGGAGCTGCCGGGGCATGACCCTTTTTCCGGAATCGGAGCCAACCCCAACGGGCTGGTGGACGCCGAGCACCGCGACCCCATCAGCGGCTCGCTCCCGCACCGGTCGTTCCTGTGCCGCGTGCGCCCGGCAGACGCCTGAGTTCGCGCCGACGTTTCACTAAACGTCATTCCCGCGGAAGCGGCTGTGCCAAGACACCATTTTGGAGAGGCAACAACCCCCAGAATCGTCATTCCCGCGGAACAGGCTGTGTCAAAACGCTGCTTCCTGGCGACTAAACCCCAATCCGTCATTCCCGCGAAAGCGGGAATCCAGGGGTGGGGGGGGTGTGGCGGCCTCATTGCCCGGCCCCACCCCGCCTGGATTCCCGCTTCCGCGGGAATGACTCATCGGGGTGTAGCAGGATTCCGTAACTACCAGAGATCATTCGACAAGTTTTTTGTTTTCATGTCAATGACGGTAAGGGGCGCCCAGCGCCATTTGGTATCCGAGCGGGGTTTTGACACAGCCCGTGGGCGTGGGAATGACAGAGAGACGGAAGCGGCAGGGACTTTCCCGGAGGTGACGAATGGTTCTCGTACTCAAGAATGAACAACTGGAAGACCTGGTGCCCATGGCCGAGGAGATCGACGCCATCGAGCAGGCCTATCGGGAGATGGGCGAGGGCGGCGCGGTCAATTCACCCCGCGCCCGGATCCGGGTACAGGCTCCGGGGAAGAAGCCGGGCTTCCAGTACTACTTCAACAACATCATGGGCCTCGTGCCCGGCATGAAGTCCATGGGGCTGCGCATCGACTCGACCTTCTCCGACGAGGAAGAGGTGGCGGGCACCAAGCGGCGCATCTATCCCGGCGACTACGTGGGGCTCGTATTCCTCTTCGACATGGAGGACTGCTCGTTGCTGTCCATCATGGACGACCACTACATCTCCATCTTCCGCGTCGGCGCCACCAGCGGCGTGGCGGCAAAGCATTTGGCGCGCAAGGACGCCCGGGTCATGGGTCTAGTCGGCTCGGGCGAACAGGCCAAGACCCAGCTCCTGGCGACCGCCGCCGTGCGTCAGCTCGACAAGGTCAAGGTCTACAGCCCCACCCGCGCCAACCGTGAACGTTTCGCCGAGGAGATGACCGAGAAGGCGGGAGTCGAGATCGTGCCGGTACACTCCGCCGAAGAGGCCGTGCGCGGCAGCGACATCGTCACCGCCGCCACCAACACGGTGGACCCGGTCATCAACGGCGAGTGGCTGGAGAAGGGCGCCTTCGTCAACAGCATCGTCGGCGGCGACAGCTACCTGGCCCGCCACGAGCTGGACGACGCCGTCATCGAGCGCGCCGACCTCATCGTGGTGGGCTTCCGCAGGCAGGTCTTCCTCGACAAGCAGGCCGAGCTGTTCCCCCGCATCGAGCGCGGCCTCATCAAGGAAGAGGATCTCCACGAACTGGGCGAGCTGCTCACCGGCCAGTGCCGCGGCCGGGAAAACGACGACGAGATCATCGTCTTCAAGAACAACACCGGTATGGGTATCCAGTTCGCCGCCACCGCCCGCATCCTCTACGAAGCCGCCCGCAGGCAGGGCATCGGCGTCGAGCTCCCTTCCGAGCTGTTCATAACCGACCGCAAGGGGAAGACCTATTCACCATAGGCCAAGGGAATTCCAACCGTCGTTCGAACGAATTCCAAGGGCCGAAGGGGTGATTGGTCACGTCCTGGAACCCACGAGAGGATTCTCACCCGAGAACGGGGTGTTTCACCGGCCACCTGACGAACAGGGTGAAGCCGGTGATTCGGATGTCCACGGCACAGCCGTCGCCTGCTGACGGTTTACTTTTTCCCCTGAAGTCTTGTCGACCATGCGCGTGCCATTCGCCGTGCCTCTGCTACCTGCTCAGGTGCCAGTTTCTTCCCCAATTCGTCACGCGCGGCCATCCAGGGCTGCGTGTCACCAGCGGCAGCCAAGTCAAGCCACATGTACGCGAGCACCAGATCCCGGCCAACTCCGTGTCCTTGAATGTACATGAGACCAAGTTGGAACTGCGCTAGAGCGAATCCTTCCTCAGCGGCCTTGCGGTGCCAACTGGCGGCCTTGACATGATCTACGGGTACACCGTGGCCCTTCGAATTCATCAAACCGAGGTTGTACTGCGCGTGGGCGTGTCCTTGCTCCGCAGCCAGGCGGAACCATTGAATTGCCTTGGTGTAGTCTCGGGCTACTCCGTGTGCCTTGTCGTACATCGTCCCAAGGTTGTATTGCGCGCGCGGGTCTCCCTGTTCGGCTGCCGAGCGATATAGCCGTAGCGCCGTGCCGTAGTCCTGGGGCACCCCCTTACCCGAGTGGTACATCGTCGCCAGTTGGGTCTGCGCCAAGGCGAACCCTTGTTTGGCTGCGGAGCGGTACAGGCGTAGCGCTTCGGCGTGGTCCTTTTGCGGCCCATGTCCTCGATTGTACATGGTTGCGAGGTTGTACTGTGCGGCTGGGTTCCCCTGTTCGGCCGCCGAGCGGTACCAGCGCAACGCTGCGTCAAGGTCCGTGGGAATGCCTTGGCCCAAAGCGTACATGGTCCCGAGATTGTACTGTGCTTCTTCGTGCCCTTGCTCGGCGGCAAGTCGATACCAAAGTCTCGCTTGGTCGGCGTCCTGTGGTACGCCGCGCCCCTTGAAGTACATGTTGCCGAGGTGGTGCTGGGCTTCCGGCAACCCCTGTTCGGCGGCTGTTCGGCAGCCGTTTGCCCGTACGCCCCAGTCTCCAAGGATGTCCAGACACACTTCGAGCGGTGTCCCTCGACTAAGCGGCTTCGATTGACCAGCGGCGGAGCTGATGGCCAAGACGATCCAGAGGAACCCCAGCCCCAGAGTGACATATGATGAATGTTTCGCGGGAAAGTGTTTTGTCATGGCGTTTCCAATCTTGGGCTTTCTCGAACATCCGGTCGAGCCCGATGGTGTTTGCATCCCTCCCGCGGGAGGGATGCAAACTTGTCAATTGTCCGATAACACGGGACGGCGTCAGTTGTGCAAGGACTGGCGTATGGAGTCGACGGCGTTCTGTATGGACTGATCGGCCTCCTCTAGCTGTCGACCGACTTCGTTTGCGGCGTCGGCAACCGTCTCCCAAGCGTTGGCAATCGCCGTTTGGCAATCCTCATCGCCAAGGGCCGTTCCAATCGTCGCCACTACACCGGCAACGTCGACCGGAGGTGACATCATGTCTCCAAGCCCACGGGCTCCTGTCGTGATGAAATGCTCGTCTACGTCGGGATCGTAGTGTTGGCCGGTCATTTCGGCGACGGGGTCCATCCCCAGTGTTGACGATGACACCGAAGCGAGACAATCCAAGGCGGGGGATGATTCATCGCCACCACCGCTGTCCGATTCGCCGGAGTCGTCGTTGTCGTCTCCATTGGCGCCCGTGTCGTCGCAAGAGCAGGAACAACTGCAACTGCATCCACACCCACACCCACATCCACATCCGCACCCACATCCACACCCACACCCGCACCCATGCACCTCCAGGTCGAGATCGTCGTGGTCGGGATCGAGGATCCACGGGACCACAACGGACCGGTTTTCTTCGGAATAGGCCAATATTGCCATCATGTTATCCTCCTTCTTGAATGTGACATCAATGTCCAGACGCACGGGCTGCTGACACGAAAGCACTCTCGTTGGGATCGTAGGGTATGCCAATCTGTTCGGCTACGGCATCTACCCCCAACAAATGCTCTGCCACCGTCTCGAGAAGACCGTCACCGCCGTCGCCGTCGTCTGAGGCGCTGGAGTCATCGCTGTCGTCTCCATTGGCGCCGGTGTCGTCGCAGGAGCATGAACACGAACAGCTACACCCGCACCCACATCCACATCCGCACCCGCACCCGCATCCACATCCGCACCCGCATCCGTGGACCTCCAGTTCGAGGTCTTCACCCTGCATGTCCAGCATCCAGGGAGTGGCGACCGGGGTTGTCCGAAAGTTGGTTTCCGTTGCCTCCATTGTGGGTCCTCCTTTTGTGTTGTTGGTATCGGCGCTACTGCGCCCTCGTAGGTACGGATCGGTGCATCGCGGGGCGAACTGTAGGGGTTGATGCCCGCATACGATGAAATTTCTTGCGCTGGATGACTGATGCCGGAGAGTGCTTCGACAAGAGTTGTGGGGGGCGTGGATTCCCGCGAATGCGGAATGCACGGGTGGAGAGGGACAAAGAGGGTCAACTGGCCGGTGTTCCCGACAGGAGGACCTTCATTCTCCCGAAGATCGGACGGCTCCCGTCGCGTTCACGAAGCAGCCGGAGCCGCCCCCGGCTTCACCGGCCGCCTCACCAGGAGCGTCACCCCGGCGCAGATGACCTGCACTCCGATGAAGAGGATCAGCGACAGGTCGTAGTTGCCGGTGTAGTCGTAGAGGTAGCCGAAGAACGGGGCGCCGATGGCGGCGCAGAGGAGGAGGATGGGCAAGCTGAGGCCGCGGACGGTGCCGAGGGAGATGCGGCCGAAGTAGTTGGCCCACATGACTTCCTGGAGCACGTGGGCGCCGCCGAGGCCGGAGCCGTAGAGGAAGAACGCGACGTACAGCCACATGAGGCCGCCGGTGTTCATGGCCACCACCAGGCCCACGGCCTGGACCACGAACATGAGCGCCGTGGCCCGGCGCACGCTGACCCGCTCGCTGATGAAGCCCCACAGGAGGCCGGAGCCGAGTTGGGTGGCGGCCATGACCGTGGCCACGGATGCCGCCGCCACCATGGAGTGGCCCAGGTCCGAGATGTAGGCGAGCACGTGCAGGTTGAAGCCGGCGATGCCGATGTCGACGGTGCTGAAGACGAAGGTGATGAGCCAGAAGGTGGAGGTGTGCAGGGCTTCCTGCCGGGTCCAGGTGACGTCCTCGGGGGCCGGGCCAAGGGGCCGGGCGGCGGCCCGGTCGCTCTTGTCCGGGGCCGGAACCGCGGCATAGTCGGGGTCGCCGTCGGGACGCAGCCCCATGTCCTCGGGGCTCCGGCGCATCCACAGCGCCGCGGGGACCAGTGCGAGGACCACCACCAGCCCGCCGAACAGGAGCCACACCGAACGCCACCCGATGACAGTCATGAGGTAGGCGACCGCGAGAGCGATGGTGGTCTTGGAAACGCCCTGGCCGACGTGGGCGATGGCCAGCGCGCGGCCGCGCCGGCGTATGAACCAGCGGGAGATGGCGACGTTGATCACGAAGTAGCAGACGAAGGCGTGGCCGATGGACACCAGGGCGACGCGCACGGCCGCGAACTCCCAGAAGTTCCGGGCGTAGCCCAGCAGCACGAAGCCGGCCACCGAGATGATGGAGCCGATGACCATGAGCCTGCGCGCGCCGTGGCGGTCCAGCAGCGAGCCGATCCACGGCGTCACCCCGGCGTAGGCCACTAACTCGGTGGAGCGCATCAGCGAGAACGTGCCCCGGGAAACCCCCATCTCAGCGGTGATGGCCTTGAGCATGACGCCCAGGGTGCTGGAAAGGTAGAAGGCGCACGCCACCTGCACGAGAAAGCCGGTGGCGACGATGTACCAGCCGTAGAAAACCCTGGGTCTTGCCGGTGTCTGCATACCTCTGGCCCGTGGCCGTGCTCCGGACTTCAGTTCACGGTGATGCCCGGAGTCGATGCCCTCGTATTGCGTTCGCCTGCGCCCTGGCCGGGATCCCGGGGCGGGATGATCCCTCCCGGCTCACCCCGCCGCTTCCGCCCCCGCCGGCGGCCTCGGCCGACGTATCGTCAGCGTCAGCATGGACGAGACCAGCAGCATGCCGATGAAGATGTAGAAGGAGATCGTGTAGGACCCGGTGTAGTCGTTCACGAAACCGAAGAACGGCGGCCCACAGACGCCGCACAACAGGACGATCTGCAGGGCGGCGCCGCGCACCGTGCCCAGCGAGATCCGGCCGAAGTAGTTGGCCCACATGACCTCTTCCAGCACTTGGGCGCCGCCGAGCCCCAATCCATAGAAGAAGAACCCGGTGTAGATGGTCGAGAGGTCCTGTGCGTTCGCCGCCACGTACAGCCCGGCGGCCTCCACCAGGAACAGGAACGAGACGACCTTGCGCACGGTGACGCGCTCGCCGACGAAGCCCCACAAGAGCCCGGAGGCCGCCTGCGTCCCGGCGATGACGGTCATGGTCAGGGCCGCCTGGACCCCGCCGTATCCCAGGTCCGAGACGTAGGAGACGACGTGGAGGTTGAGGCCGGTAATGCCTATGTCGACCATCCCGAAGGCGAGGATGATCAACCAGAATGTGGATGTGCGCCGCACGTCCTGCCGCGTCCAGCGGACTTCGGGTTCCGGTCCGTCCTCGATGCTCGTCCCCCGTTGCTGCACGCGGCCGGTGTTTCCCAGGGGTTCCCGCGCGCCGGCGCCGTCCGGCTGAAGCCCCATGTCCTCCGGGCTCCGGCGCATGAAGATCGCCACCGGGATGACCGCGAGCACCACCACCAGCCCGCCGAACAGCGTCCACACCTGGCGCCAGGCGATGAACGTCAGCAGCCAGCCCACCACCGCCGAAATGGCTATCTTGGCGATGCCGTGCCCCAGGTGGGAGATGGCCAGGGCGCGCCCGCGCATGCGCACGAACCACCGGGCCACCGTCACGTTCACCACGAAGTAGCATACCAGCGCGTGGCCCACGGCCATCAGGGTCAGGCGCACGGATGCGAACTGAAAAAAGGAACCCACCTGCCCCAGCAGCAGAAAGCCGATGGCCGAGAGGACCGCGCCGGTGACCATCATGCGGCGCGGTCCGTACTCGTCCAGCTTGGCCCCGATCCAGGGCGCCATGACCGCGTACAGGAGGTGCTCGCCGGAACGCAGCAGGGAGAAAATGCCGCGGGAGACGCCGAGATCGGTGGTGATGGGCTTCAGGAAGACGCTGAGGGTGCTGGACAGGAAGAAGGCGCAGGAGATATTGGCCAGGAAGCCGGCGGCGACGATGTACCAGCCATAGAAGAGGCGCGGTTGCCCGCCGGAGTACGTGGGATCAGAGGTCACGGTGCATGCATCTTTCCTCGGCGCGCGGGATACGGCCAGTTGGCGATGGCCGTTGCAACGGCGGCCAGGGCGACGCCGGCCAATGCGGCATCGGCCGGCGCGGGCGCGGCTGGTTCAAGGGAGTTTACTAGGCAATCGCCTCGCTGGAGTCAATCACTGCCCTTGGCCGGGGGAGGGCTGTCCGGCCACAGCCGCCGGTCGAAGCGGCGCATCCAGTCGAGGCCCGTGATCCACACCGCCAGCACCGAGACGAGCAGCAGCGAATTGGCGACGTTGAACGACACGACGTAGTCGCCAGTGAGATCATGCAGCGCGCCTCCCAACCAGGCGCCGAAGCCGCCGCCCACGCCCACGCTCATGACGGAGAACCCGAAGATGGTCCCGAACCCTCTGCCCGCGAAGATGTCGGCGGTGATGGCCGACAGGATGACGGCGCGGGAGCCGAAGGCGATTCCGAATCCGCCGACGTAGAGGTAAAGCAGCCACGGTTGCGAAGTGTCCGTGGCCAAGGTGAGGGCCAGGACGCCGACCGACGCGCACGCGATGTTCAGCGTGTAGGCCGCGGTCTTGGTGAGCGCGTCCGCGAGGTAGCCGAAAGCCACGCGTCCTCCGGCGCTGACGAACGCCATGACGCCGAAGACCCCGGCGGCCCAGATGTGGCTGTAGCCGATGTCGACGACGTGGGCGACTTGGTGGGTCACGATCAGCATGGTGCCCACCGACCCCAACATCCGCGAGATGAAGACGCTCCAGAACTGGATGCTCCGCAGCGCCAGCGAAGCCGACCACTCGCCGGCGGCGGCACGCGTGGCTCCCGTCGTCTCTCCCGCGCTTTGCGGGCTGGGCCGGTAGGTGCTCCACACCAGGGGGATGATGACGATGAGAATGGTCGCGGCCAGCGCCTGGAACACGCGCGGCCAACCCCACAGGGAGATCAGCCATTGACTGAGCGGCGAAAGGACCAGGGTGCCCACGCCCACCGCGCCGTAGACGATGCCCAGGATGAGCCCCCGGCGGGAGGGGAACCACTCCGATACCACTACCACGTGGGGGATGACCCCGCCGGTGGCGAACCCCAGGGACACCACGACCCCGAAATAGAGGTAGAGCTCCCAGGCGGTGCGGACCTGGCTGCACAGCACCAGGCCGGCCGCCAGGATGATGCCGCCCGCCATGACGACCCGCCGTGGCCCCAGGCGGTCGGTCAGCCGGCCGATGAAGGGGGATACGATGGCGTCGGTGACCAGGTTCGCGGTCTGGAGCCCGGCGGTGACCCCTCGGCTCCAGTGGAAGGCGTCCAGAAGGGCCACGAAGAAGACCCCGAAGGAGGTGTGAAGACCGCGGATGAAGCCGAAGGTCAGCGAAGCGGCGGTGGCCACGATCCACGGCTGGTTGGGATCGTGCGTCATGGCGTCCCCCGCAACGTCTCTCCTCCGGGGCCGGAATCGGTCTTGAGCGGCGGACGGACGGCCAGCACCAGCACCGCCGAGAGCAGAAGCGCCGCGATGAACACGCCGAACGACAGCAGATAGCTGCCCGTGTAGTCGTGGAAAAAACCGAAGAAAGGCGGGCCCACCGTCGTGCCCGTGCGCGTGATCATGATCCCCAGGTTGCGCACCCTGCCCAGGGAGACGCGGCCAAAGTAGTTGGCCCAGAGCAGCTCCCGAATCACCAGGATTCCGCCCAGGCCGAATCCGTAGATCACGAACCCCACCGAAACCGAGGCGAGCCCGGTGTACGCAAGCGCCAGCGCCAGGCCGCATGCCTGGAGGAGGAACTGGGCGGCCGCCGCCTTGCGCACGTCGAGATGTTCTCCGACCACGCCCCAGACCAGGTTTCCGGCCGTCTGAGTCAGCGCCATCATTCCCATGACCGCGGAGGCGACCTCGGGCGAGTATCCGATGTCCGTGATGTAGGGGTGAATGTGCAGGTTCAAGCCGATGATCCCGAACGTGACGGTGCCGTAAGTGATGACCAGCAGCCAGAACGTGCTCGTGCGCACGGCCTCCGCTCGCGTCCATTGGATGTCGGCGGGGTGAGCCGGGAAGGCTCCCGGTCCCGGGTTGTCGCCGGGGGAGGATTCGGGAGGCGCCAGCGCGCCGTCCGGCTGAAACCCCATGTCTTCCGGGCTGCGCCGCACCAGCAGGATGGCCGGGAGCAACACCATGGCGAAGGTCACCAGGCCGAACACCATCCAGGTGTTGCGCCACCCCACCAGCGCGAAGAGCCCCACGGCCACCAGCGGGATGGTGGTCTTGGCGATGCCGTTGCCCATGTTGGCGATGGAGATGGCGCGCCCCCGCTTGCTTATGAACCACCGTGAGATCATCACGTTGATCACCATGTAGCCCATCAGGGTGTCGCCCACGGTGATGGGCAGCCAGCGGATGACCATGAACTGCCAGAACACCTGGACTTGGCTCAGCAGGATGTATCCGGTCCCCGCCACCAGGGCGCCGGTGACGATCAGCCAGCGCGCCCCGTAGCGGTCGATGAGGGGGCCCACCAGGAACGCGATCACGGAAGAAAACATGACCTCGCCGCTCCGGATGAACGAGAAGACGCCGCGGGAGACTCCGAACTCGGAGGTGAGGGGCTTCATGAACACGCTGAGGGTGCTGGACAGCGCAAAGGAGGAGGTCAGGTAGCAGATGAAGCCGACGCCGACGATGTACCAGCCGTAGAAGATCTTGCGCGTCACGATATCGAGTTGGTGTCCGGAAGCCTTTGAACGGATAGTTCCCTTTACTGGTGCGCCAGGGGAATGGCAAACGGGTGTTCGCCAACTCCGGCGTCCTGTTGACGTAAACCCGCGATCGGACAATGGACCGTCCACGAAAAAACCTGCGTGGGCGGTATCGGAATTGCGCGGAAATTCTTGACTTGGGCAGGTAGGAGATTTAACCTTGACTCAGAACAAATAGTTGGAAAAAGAAAAGGGAACCGGCCTCGGTCTAATGGGAAGGACGGTACCGAAGATGAGGGAAGAAACGAAAAACACGGAGGTTGCCGGCAAGGAAACGGAGGCCCGGGAACAGCCCAGGGAACGGCTGACGGCGGAAGCATTCGATGCGGTCATGCTGTTCGACGCCGACGGTGTGGACGCGGCACAGTATGCGGAGACCATCCAGCGCAAGACGCCGCTGGAGCCCGAGAAGCACCTGCTCCTGGCTCTCCTCGAGGACGCACTCTCCTGTTACCGCAAGTACCTTTTCGCCCGGACAGCCAAGCGGCAGACGGAGTTCCGGGAAGCCGAGGAATGGATCTTCGATACGGAGGACACCCGTTTCGTCTCCTTCGAGAACGTCTGCGGGATTCTGGGGATCGAGCCCAGCTACCTGCGCCGGGGCCTGCGGGAGTGGAAGGCGGAGAAGGTCGCGGCGCGCGCCAGCGCGATGGGCGAAGCTGCGTGACACACCCCGCCGGGGACGGCCGCGCGCCCGCTACCGCTCGGACTTCTTGAACTCCGTGCGCAGCTCGGAAGCGAGCCGCCCCAGCCGGTAGGTCTTCCAGTCGATGAACTTGGCGTAACCCGCCAGTCGCGGGTGCACTCTTCCGATCTCACGCCACATCTTCTGCGTGATGTCCCGGTAGTCGGGATGGCCTTGGGGCAGAGTCCGCAACTCGCCGATGTGCACCGCCTCCCGCAGATTCATCTTCATGTACCAGCGCACCCGATAGGCGAACGGCACCACGTACTGGGCTTCGCGCGGGTGGTCCGCGTGAATGCGGTCGTGGACCTCCGCCGCCCGCTCCATGCAGCGCCGGTACTCGTCGCCGAAGCCGGCCTCATCGATCTCGGACGGAGTGTCGTAGCCGTGCGCCGTGGTGAAGTCCTGGCGTTCCTGGGTCAGCAGCCGGTGCCGCTGCAGGTCCCGGTAGATGCCCAGGTTGCCGATGATGTCGAAGGCGTAGAAGACCTGCTCCAGCGCGCGTCCGGGCTTTTCGCGCCGGTGCCGGCGGTCCTTCATGTAGGCGTCGAGCACCGCCTGCCGCCGCTCCTCGGGCATTTCCGCCGCCATCGCGCGCAACCGTGACAGGGGTTGGCGCGTGTGCGGATACAGGATCGCGGCGATGACCCGCTCCTCCGCCTGGTCGTCGTAGTCTACCAGGGCCACGTCCGCGCTTGCCGCCGCCATCATCGCCATGCCGGGGCCGGCGTCCACCTCGGTCACGTCCCCGCTTTCCGGCGCCGTCTCCGGCACCAGTTCCCGGGCCAACGCGCGCGTGCGGCTGAAAGTCCCCGACAGGTAGGCGCTCGCCCGTGCCCGCTTGACGAACGACGGGATGAGAACGTCGAGCTCCCCGTGCATCGCCGATCCGAGGTCGCGCAACTCGGCAAGGTCGCTGGAGTGGCACTTCGACAGCAGGTACTCGTACGCCTGTCCCACGCCGAAGAGCCCGACGTTGGTGCGGGTGGCCGCGGGCAGGTAGCCCCGCAGGATGTCGCAGGCATGGGCGCGCACCGTGGAACGGTAGGCGCTCTCGGCCCACCTGGCGAGCTTGTCGTCCTTCCGTGCCTCGGCATAGGAGATGGGGTCGCCGGTCCGCGGGTTGCGCAGCTCCGTCTCCTCCAGCGGCAGGGACCCGCGCACGTGTTCGATCATGGGCTCCATCTGGCGCGAGTACGTGTCGAACAGAAGCTCCATCAGCTCCAGGTAGTTGCGCCGGTGCGGCGACGCTTCCAGGGTCGGCTCGACGTAGTACAGGTAGCGCCCGGACGCGTCCTTGCGGTCGAAACGCACGTAGCGGGTGGACTTCTCCAGCGGCGCCATGCCGATGCGTGCGTCCTCCAGGATCTTGGCCGCCACGTTGGAGATGTCCTCGCAGGCGACGTGGGCGCCGCCGAGCTGGGCCACCGAGTCGTCGCCGTAGCCCACCAGCACCCGGTCGTAGAAGGCGCGGGCGCGCCGCACCGCCGGGTCGTCGGGTGCCGCGCTCGCGGGCGTGCCCAGGGCGGGGGAGAAGTCGGCGTCGCCCAGGAACTCGTCCAGGAACGTCCGCCGGAGGTTTCTGGCCGAGCGGCTGTAGCGGGAGAACAGCGCTCCGGCCACCTCCTGGGGCAGGCGCAGGCCGAAGACCGGCCGGTCCACGTTGGTGAAGAAGGGCGCGAGCCGCTCGCGCTCCGCGGGACTGAAGGGTTCCATGGATGTCGGGCTCGATCGGAAAGAAATGAGTTAGCAGTTGCGGATCAACCAGATCAAGTGAAAAAGCTGGTGAAATGGCGCCCAAGGCTGCCTGCCTTCATTGTATGCGGCCTCGATCATCTGGCACACTTGAGTTGAGAACAGAAGCTCACGCGGCAAGGAGGAGCCCATCGTCCATGAGCGACGCCCATCTCGACGAGTCGTGCATCAACACCATCCGCACCCTTTCCATCGACGGGGTCCAGCAGGCGAATTCCGGTCATCCGGGCACGCCCATGGCCATGGCGCCGGTGGCCTACTGCCTGTGGCAGCGCTTCCTTCGCTTCGATCCCGACGATCCCATCTGGCCCAACCGGGACCGCTTCGTGCTGTCCGCGGGCCATGCCTCCATGCTGCTCTACTCGCTGCTGCACCTGACCGGGGTCAAGGCGGTGAGCAAGGACTACGAGACCTTGGGTGAGCTGTCGGTGCCGCTGGAGGCGTTGCGGCGGTTCCGCCAGTTGGACAGCCGCTGTCCGGGCCATCCGGAGTACCGCTGGACGTCCGGCGTGGAGACCACCACCGGCCCCCTGGGACAGGGTGTCGCCACCAGCGTGGGCATGGCCCTCGCCGGAAGCTGGATGGCCGCGCGCTACAACCAGCCCGGCTTCGAGGACCTTGTCGATTTCAACGTATACGCTCTGTGCGGCGACGGCTGCATGATGGAGGGAGTGTGCAACGAGGCCGCGTCCCTCGCCGCGCACCTCAAGCTCTCCAAGCTGTGCTGGATCTACGACAACAACCGCATCACCATCGAAGGCCACACCGCCCTGGCCTTCTCCGACGACGTGGCCACGCGCTTCCTGGGGTACGGGTGGAACGTGGTGCGCGTGGGCGACGCCAACGACCTGGAGATGCTGGAGCGGGCCTTCCGCACGTTTCACCAGACCACCGACCGGCCCACCCTGATCATCGTCGACAGCCACATCGGCTATGGCTCGCCCAACAAGCAGGACACCAGCGGCGCCCACGGCGAGCCGTTGGGAGAGGAGGAAGTGAAGCTCACCAAGAGGCGCTACGGCTGGCCGGAGGACGCGCGCTTCCACGTTCCCGACGGCGTGCGCGAGCACTTCCGGGCGGGCATGGGAGAACGCGGCAAGGCACTGCGGGACGCCTGGTTCGCGCGCGTCGAGGACTACCGGGCGCGCTACCCGGAGTTGGCGGACGAGCTTTACCGGATGCAGCACCGTCAGCTTCCCGACGGCTGGGACCGGGACCTGCCGGATTTCCCCGCGGACCCCAAGGGCCTCGCCGGCCGCGACGCCTCGGGCAGGGTGCTGAACGCGTTGGCGCGGAACGTGCCGTGGCTCATGGGCGGGGCCGCCGACTTGGCGCCGTCCACCAAGACGCGCCTCACTTTCGACGGCGCGGGCGATTTCTCGGCCGAGAACCCCGCCGGCCGCAACCTCCACTTCGGCGTTCGGGAACACGCCATGGCCTCGGTCATGAACGGCATGGCGCTGACCAAGGTGCGCGCCTTCGGCTCGGGCTTCCTGATCTTCAGCGACTACGCCCGCGGCGCCATTCGCTTGAGCGCGCTCATGGAGCTGCCGGTGATCCACGTGTTCACCCACGACTCCATCGGTGTGGGGGAGGATGGGCCGACGCACCAGCCGGTGGAGCACCTGGCCTCGCTCCGGGCGGTTCCCGGCCTGATGGTGCTGCGCCCGGCCGACGCCAACGAGGTGACCGCGGCCTGGAAGGTCGTCATGGAGCGGCACCACGAGCCCGCGGTGCTGGTGCTGACGCGCCAGGCGCTGCCGACCCTGGACCGCGCCCGCTACGCCTCGGCGGACGGCGTGGCCCGGGGCGCCTACGTGCTCGCCGACGCCCCTGACGGCAAGCCCGAGGTGCTGCTGCTCGCCACCGGCAGCGAGGTGCCGCTGTGCGTGGAGGCATACGAGACCCTGACGGCGGAAGGCGTCAAGGCGCGGGTGGTGAGCATGCCCTGCTGGGAGCTGTTCGACGACCAGGACGAGGACTACCGCGACAGCGTGATCCCGCCGGAGGTCACGGCGCGTGTGTCGGTGGAGCAGGCGTCGGTGTTCGGCTGGGGCAAGTACACCGGCCTCACCGGCCACCAGATCGGAATGCGCTCCTTCGGCGCCTCGGCGCCGCTCAAGGACCTGCAGAAGAAATTCGGTTTCACCGCGGCGGACGTGGTCGCCGCGGCCAAGGCACAGCTCGCCAGAGCCGACAGGTCCGTTTAGTCGGGGAAGGGTCGCGTCGGGGGTGCCAACACGAAGAGTACGTCATTCCCGCGGAAGGGGCTGTGTCAAACGTCACGTGGACAAGAACTGGCACCAACACCCCGAATCGTCATTCCCGCGGAAGCGGGAATCCAGGGGCGGAGAGGGGCAAAACGGCGTATTCCCCCGCCTCACCCCGCCTGGATTCCCGCTTCCGCGGGAATGACGATTCGAGGGATCCGTGCCACATGAGTATTGACACAGCCTGGAAAGCGGGAATGACGTATTCGTAGGGTTTCGCCCGGAGTGTGTGGACGAGCGGTTACTTCCAATGGAGGACAATGACATGAACCCGTTGAAAGCCCTGAACGAACACGGCCAGTCCGTCTGGCTTGACTTCATCCAGCGGAAGCTGCTCACGGGCGGCGAGTTGCGGCGCCTGGTGGACGAAGACGGCCTCAAGGGGGTCACGTCCAATCCGGCCATCTTCGAGAAGGCCATCGCGGACAGCGACGACTACGACGACCTCATCGCGCGCACGGGCGGTGACCCATCGGCCGAGCCCAAGGCCGTCTACGAGGCCATCGCCACCCGCGACATCCAGGAGGCGGCGGACGTGCTGCGGACCGTCTACGACGAGACCGACGGACGCGACGGCTACGTCAGCCTGGAAGTGTCGCCCTACCTGGCCCACGACACCGAGGGGACGGTGGCAGAGGCCCGGCGGCTGTGGAACACGGTGGCACGGGACAACCTGATGATCAAGGTGCCTGGCACGGCCGCGGGGGTGCCCGCCATCGAACGCCTGATCGGCGAGGGGATCAGCGTCAACGTGACCCTGCTGTTCGCCCGGGAAGCCTACGAGCAGGTGGCCCAGGCGTACATCCGGGGGCTCGCCAAGGCCGCGGCCGACGGCCGCGACGTGGCGCGCATCGCCAGCGTCGCGAGCTTTTTCATCTCGCGCATCGATTCGCTGGTGGACGACACTCTGATGAAGCGCATGGAGAGCGCCGGCGACGGCGAGAAGGAACGTCTGCGCGCCCTCATGGGCAAGGTGGCCATCGCCAACGCCAAGGTCACGTACAAGCGCTACAAGGAGATCCTCCAGGGCGAGGGCTGGCAGGCATTGTCGGGCAAGGGTGCCCGGCCTCAACGGCTCCTCTGGGCCAGCACCAGCACCAAGAACCCGGACTACCCCGACGTGCTGTACGTCGACGAGCTCGTCGGCGCGGACACGGTCAACACCATTCCGCCGGCCACGCTGGACGCGTTCCGTGACCACGGCAAGGCGCGGCAGAGCCTGGAGGAGGACGTGGAGGGCGCGGCCGAGACCATGGCGGCGCTCGAGGCCGCGGGCGTGTCCATGAAGGAAGTGACCGACAAGCTCCTCGACGACGGCGTACGGCTCTTCTCCGAGGCGTTCGACAAGCTGCTGGCGGCGGTCGAGGCGGAATGCCGGAAGGCGGCGGATCGCGGCGGCGATCCGTCCTGAGCGATGGAAGCATGAGCGGAGCTGGACGGCGAGCCGGACGACCGAGGACCCTATGAGCGCAATCGAGATACTCCCCTCCATCCTCTCCGCGGATTTTCGCACCCTCGGGCAACAGATCGCCGAGGTGGACGAGGCCGGCGCCGACGGCATCCACGTGGACGTGATGGACGGCCGCTTCGTGCCCAACATCACCATCGGCCCGCTCATCGTCGAGGCGGCGCGCCGCAGCACCGAACTGCCCCTGGACGTGCACCTGATGATCGTCGAGCCGGAGCGCTCCCTGGAAGACTTCGCCAAGGCCGGCGCGGACACGCTGCTGGTGCATCAGGAGGCCTGCGCGCATCTCCACGGCACCGTGCAGCAGATCAAGACCCTGGGCAAGAAGGCCGGCGTGGTGCTCAACCCCGCCACGCCGCTGGCCACGCTGGACGAGGTCCTGCCGGACCTGGACCAGATCCTGATCATGAGCGTGAACCCGGGCTTCGGCGGCCAGAGCTTCCTCGATAGCAGCGTGGACAAGCTGCGCCGCCTCCGGCGCATGCTCGACGACCGCGGCCTGGAAACCGCCGTGGAGATCGACGGCGGCATCGGTCCGGACAACGCCGCGCGGGTCGTGGCCGCCGGCGCGCGGCTGCTGGTGGCCGGCTCCTCCGTCTACAAGGCGCCCGGGGGCGCCGCCGAAGGCGTCAGACGCCTGAGGGCCAGTATCCCCGCCGAGTCTTGACCCACCGAAACGTCATTCCCGCGGAAGCTTGCCCCCGACCCCGATCGGGGGCGGGAATCCAGGGGTGGGGGTGTGGCGACCTCATTGCCCGGCCCCACCCCGCCTGGATTCCCGCTTCCGCGGGAATGACTCGGTGGGGTGTAGCGGGATTCCATAACTACCAAAAATCATTGAACAAGATTTATTTTCATATCAATGACGTTTCGGTGGGTTGTTGCCTCTCTCAGATAGTGTTTTGACACAGCCGGTTTCGTGGGAATGACGGGGAGGGGGCGCCGTTGCCTTGGGCTTTCCGGTCAGGGCGGCAGAAGCACGTCCATCTGCCGCTCTTCCCCGGCTTTCACCACCACCCGCCGCGACGTCTCGTCTAGCCGTTCATGCCAGAAGCGCGCTTCGTAAGCTCCCGGCGGGATATCCTCGATCACGTAACGGCCGCGTGAGTCGGTCACCGCGAAGAACGGGTTGGGCGCCACGATGATGTAGGCACTCATCCACGCGTGGTGCAGCTCGCAGATGATCTTGAGGAGGCCGGGCCGGTCCAGGGTGCGCTTGACCCGGCGCCACCAGGGCAGGCCGTCGTTGAACACGGTGCGCCGCCCCAGGCGCGCGTGCGCGTCGTGGAGGATGGGGTCGCTGTTCAGGAGGAGGAGGGTGCTGCCCACCTGCGTCGCCTGCACGTGGGGGGCGAAGCGGCAGCCGACGTTGTCGAGCTGGATGGCGCCGGGCGGCCGCGAGTGCCCTTGCAGACCCGTTCCGCTCAGCGTCACGACGACGTTCTTCAGGCCGCCCGCGGAGCCGATGACGAGACTCTGGTCGGGAACGCTGGAGCCGCAGAAGGCTCGTTCCTTGTAGACGCGCAATACGCCGGGCCGCGGCGGGCTGCCGCCGAAGCGCAGGGTGCCGGCGAGGGTGCCGGTGCCGCGGGAAACGCGCTGATGAGCGGGGGCTCGGGATTCGGCGGGGTCCGCGGCTTGGCTGGCGGCCGGTGATGGGGCGGCCAGGATGAAACACGCGAGGACGCAACGCGCCAGGACCCGCCGGAGGAATCGTCGCCGAAGCGCGTCCAACTCCGGGCGCCGGCGGTTGCCCACCAACGACGACGTGCCGCCCGTGACGGTCGAGGGTCGGGTCGGCGGGCACCCCCGGGGGAGAAAGCAGAAACGGGAAGACCCGATCGGGCCTTCCCGTTTTCTCGATGGTGTACCGTAGTGTGTCTGCCTCCCCACGGAGGCGCTCATGCGGCTCAGCCGGGCCTTTCGCCGGCGGCCGCTACACTGCGTGGCCGCTCGACTGGACCTCCGGATTCACCAGCTCCACGGCCGGCTTGTCCTCGTCGAGCAGACCCCAACTCTTGATCCAGGCCGCGGTCCGTTCCAGCTCCTCGGCGGGAATCGGCGCCGGATCCACGACGACGAGGCGGCTCTCGCGCAGGTCGTCGACGGTCAGTGCGGCGATCTCCGGATCGTCCTTGTGGTAGTCGATGAAGTACTGGAGGTACTTTCTCTTGTCGGCGTTGACCCGGCGCACGGCTTCGCGCACGGCGCGGTTGAACATCGCGTAGGTCTCGGCGTCCACGGAGTCCGCGGCGACCTCGGTGCCATGCAGCGAGGCGGCCACCACGATGCGGCAACCCTTCTTCTCCGCCAGCGTCAGGTACGGCTCGGTCAAAGTGGTGGACTCGATCTCGCCCTTCATCACCGATTCCAGGCGGTAGCGGGAGCCCCGCGGGGCCTGGCAGAGATTGATCTGGTCGCGGGTGAGGAAGCCCTCGAGCATGTGCAGGGCCAGGTAGTGGGTGCCGAAGTAGAACGGCACGCCCACCAGGCGATTGGCGAGTTGCTGGGCCGTCTGCACGGGCGAGTCGGGCCGGACGACCAGCCCGGAGTACGCGATGATGGAGCGGCGGCCGATCTGCCGGCCGTTGTCGACCACCGAATCCTGCACGCGGCAGTAGTTGCCCCACTCGCACGCGTTGTACATGTCGGCCTTGCCCTGCTCGAAGAGCATGCCGTGGCTCGCATGGGGGTTGGCGTCCTTCGGGTTGGTGAGGTCGGTGTGGGTCTGGATGTCGCCCGTCCCCCTGTCGGCGAACTCGACCTGCAGGCCTTCCTTCTCGAACAGTCCTTCGTTGTAGGCCACCAACTCGCACAGTCCTTGAAACGGCGCGGTGCTCTCCAGAACCAGCTTCTTCATCGTGCGCTCTCCTTTAACTTAGAATTCTTCAGGGGTTACGTTGATCAACGCAACGTTACAAGATGCCATACCACAAGTCCGGTCCGGTTCGCAAGAAGTAGGAAGAAATAGGAAGATGCAGGAAAGAGTAGGGATAAGCAGGGTGTGATGGCAGGGAGTAGGTGTCATGTATTTGACGCGAGAGTTGTCTCCCAAGGGCCTTCGTGCCACACTCGCTGCTGCACCATGCCAGAGTCTTCCTCACGACCGGCCGCCCAGAGAGTCCGCACCGGGCAGTCGTCGGATGCCGCACGCCAGGACGGATCGTACAAGGACGTCGCCCAATCCACCGTTTCCTTCGCGGCGCTTCGCCACCGCCACTTCCGCGCCTACTTCTGCTTTACGATGCTGTCCATGATGGCGGACAACATCGAGCACGTCATCAGCTACTGGGTCATTTTCGAACTCTTCAAGTGGCCGGAGCTCCAGGGCTTCGCGGTCATCAGCCACTGGTCGCCATTCCTGCTGCTGTCCTGGTACGTGGGCCTTTTGTCGGACCGTTTCGACTGCCGCCGGGTGATCCAGTGGGCCATGGTGCTGTACTTCGTGCTGACCATCGCCTGGGCCTGGTTCATCATCACGGAGACGCTCACGGTATGGCGTGCGTGTGCGCTGCTGGTGGTGCACGGCGTCGCCGGGGTGCTGTGGAGTCCCGGAAGCCAGCTCATCCTCCACGACATGGTGGGCCCGGAGTATCTCCAGAGCGCGGTCCGCCTCAACGCCACCGGACGGCAGTTGGGCATCCTCGCGGGGCCGGCCGTGGGCGGCTTGATGATGTTCTACCTGGGCCCGGCATGGGGCCTGGTGGTGAACGCCATGTTCTACATCCCCCTGACCCTGTGGCTCTTCACCGTTCCCTATACGGGACACGGCGCCAGCACCAAGACCGTAAAGGCCCGCCGGGCCACCTGGGCGCGTTCCCTGGAGGCCCTGCGCGAGGCCCGCGCCAACCGCGTCATCGTCTCCATGGTGTGCCTCGTGGGCCTCTCCTCGCTCATCGTGGGCAACGCCTTCCAGGCGCAGATGCCCGGCTTCGCGCTCAGGCTGGGCCAGGGCGAGGCGGGCTACAGCGTGCTGCTGGCGGCCAACGGCGCCGGCGCCTTCGCGAGCGGCGTGCTGCTGGAGAGTCGCGGGTTCCTGCAGGCGCGGGCGCGCACGGCCGTGGTCCTGGCCATCCTGTGGTGCGTGGCCCTTGGCATCTTTGCGTTCACGCCGTACTTCTACGTGGCGGTGGGCCTGCTGTTCCTGGCCGGTTTCCTGAACCTGGCCTTCCTCACCATGTCGCAAACGCTGGTCCAGCTCATCTCGCCGGCGCACCTGCGCGGGCAGTTGATCGGCCTGTTCATCATGTCCGGCCTCGGCCTGCGCACCTTCAGCGGCGTCACCGTGGGCATCATGGGCGGCGTGGTCGGCATCCAGTGGTCCCTGGGGCTGAGCTGCGCCACGCTGCTCGCGGTCATGCTCTTCCTGCTCGTCGTCACCGCCCGCGCCCGCAACGACGCGGCCCTCGCCTGAACCACGGCCGCCACTTGAGCAGACGGGTCGTGCCGGCTTGCACGCGTGCGACCGGCATGGCACACGAGTGCCATGGCTTCCACGAAGACCCTTTACCTGGCCAATCCCTACGGCTTCTCGGCGCAGCAGCGGGAGGGGCCGCTGGCGGTGCTGACGGCGGCGCTGGAAGCGCTGGGAGTGGAGGTGTGGGAGCCGTTCGCGCGCAACAACCAGGTGGACACGGCGGAGGCCGGCTGGGCGTACCGCGTGGGGCAGGCCGATCTCCGGGACGTGCGCGAAGCGGACGGCCTGTTCGCGGTGGTCAACGGCTGTCCCCCGGACGAGGGCGTCATGGTGGAGCTGGGCATGGCCATCGCCTGGGAGAAGCCGGTTTTCCTCTTCCGGGACGACTTCAGGCGCTGCACCGACAGCGAGGTGTATCCGCTGAACCTGATGCTCTTCACCGGTCTTCCGCGGTCCGGCTGGGAGGCCTACTGGTACGCCTCGGTGGAAGAGATCGCGGACCCGGAGAAGGCTCTCGCGCGATGGGTGAAGGAAGGACTCTCCGGTGGTTGTTGACATGGTATCGTTTGATCTATTAACTTCTCACTGGTTCAAATCGTGGCTCCAAGTAGACTAGAACAGGTACGCTGTTCGAGATGACCGTCATGAAGACAGCGCTTCCCCGGCTTTCCGTCGACCTCGAGCCCGAGCTCTCGTCGGCGCTCAAGGACCTGGCCGAGGCGGTTGCGCGCTTTGGTGAGGCCAATGGACTTTCCGAGGCGCAGATTCACAACCTGAGCCTCGCGCTGGACGAACTGGCGACCAACACGATTTCGTACGGGTTCGCGAATGCGGACCGGCAGGAACTGCGGGTGGAGTTGCGCATCGAGGCGGACGAGGTGGTGGCCCAACTCGATGACAGCGGGATTGCCTTCAATCCGTTCGAGGAAGTCGCCGAGCCCGATCTTCACGCCTCCATCGACGACCGTCCCATCGGCGGGCTCGGCGTGTTTCTGACCAAGACCCTGTTTCCGAACCCCGATTACGAACGAATTGACGGATACAACCGAGTTACTCTACGCGCCCCCGTGAAAGGAGACTGTTGATGGCAACCGGAAGCGTTTTGGACTTCACCACGGAGACCGAGGGTGACACCACCGTGGTCATTCCCGCGGGCCGCATTGATGGCAGCACGGCCAGCCCTTTCCAGGAGTCTCTGTTGAAACTCATCGAGGGAGGCAAGGGCTCGCTCGTCGTTGACTTCGAGAACATCGAATACATCAGCAGCGCCGGGCTCCGGGTGCTGCTGCTGGCGGCGAAGCAGTTGCAGGCGGGGGGCCGCAAGATCGTCCTCTGCGCCATGCGGGACCACATCGCCGAGGTGTTCAAGATCAGCGGCTTCAGCGAGATCCTGGCGATCCATCCCACGCGACAGGACGCCATCAATGCCGGATAACCTGGAAGACGCCATCTCCGAGGCTTTGTCCGAGGCGACGGAGGGGCCCATCAAGATTCTGGTCGTGGACGACGAGGTGGATCTCGAGACCCTGGTGTTGCAGAAGTTCCGCCGGCGCATCCGCCGGAACGAGTTGGTGTTTGACTTTGCGCACAACGGACAGGAGGCCATCGAGAAGCTCGATGTGGATGACGACATCGCGATGGTCATCTCCGACATCAACATGCCCGTGATGGATGGCCTCGCGCTACTCAAGCAACTCAACGAGACCAAACCCAACATTCGCTCGGTGATCGTGTCGGCCTACGGCGACATGAACAACATCCGCACGGCGATGAACCGCGGGGCGTTCGATTTCGTCACCAAGCCCATCGACTTCACCGATCTCGAGATCACCATCGACAAGACCCTGAAGCACCTGGCGCTGGTGCGCGAGGCGTTGTCCAACCGGGACCAGTTGGTGGCCCTGAGCCGGGAGTTGGACGTGGCGCGGGACATGCAGGCGTCGGTGCTGCCGCGCAGCTTTCCCTCCACCGCGCGCTACAACACGCATGGGCTCATGGTTCCGGCGAAGGAGGTCGGGGGCGACTTCTACGACTTCGTTCCCCTGGGAGAGGACAAGATCGGCCTGGCCATCGGCGACGTGTCGGGCAAGGGCGTTCCGGCCGCGCTGTTCATGATGGCCTGCCGCACGCTGCTCCGAAGCCACGCGCTGGAGGGCGGACGGCCGGACGAGTGTCTGGCGTACGTCAATAACCTGCTGGCCGAAGACAACGAAAGCTGCATGTTCGTGACCCTGTTCTACGGCGTTTTCGACTCCGTGAGCGGCGTCTTCAACTACTGCAACGGTGGCCACAACCCGCCCCGCGTCGTGCACAGGGGCGGGCAGGTGGCGGCCCTGCCCACCACCCGTGACCTGGCGCTGGGAGTGCTTCCTGGCCACGCATTCAGCCAGGAATCCCTCCAGCTAGAGGCCGGCGACATGCTGTTCTTCTACACGGACGGCGTCACCGAGGCCGAGGGGCCGGGCTCGGAGGAACTCGGCGAGGAACGGCTCGACGCGTTGCTCGCCACGCTCGACGACACCTCGTGCGACGATGTCACCTCCCGGGTGCTCGACCGGGTGCGTGAGTTCGCCGCCGGGAACCCGCAATCGGACGACATTACCTGTGTGGCATTGCGCTATCTCGGAGGCTAGCGGCCCCATCGACTCGAGGCGGTTTGCGCGACACGTGGCGGTGGTGTTGCTGTGGGCCATGGCCGCCACGGCGTCCGTGGCCGTGGCGGCAGAGGGCGGGGTGCCGGCGACCACACCGGGCGTGAATTCGGGCGCCGTCGTGTTCGGGCAGTCCTGCGCACTGAGCGGCCCGGCCAAGGCCCTGGGGGAAGGGATGCGCCTGGGCATTACGGCGGCGTTCGAGGAGGCCAACAGGGACGGCGGCGTTCACGGACGGCAACTGCGCATCGAGACCCTCGACGACCGCTACGAGCCCGAGGCGGCCATCGCCAACACCAACCAGCTCATCGACGAGGAACAGGTCTTCGCGTTGATCGGCGCCGTGGGCACGCCGACGTCGAAGGCCGCGGAGCCCATCGCGACCGAGGCCGGCGTTCCCTACGTCGGCGCCTTCACGGGCGCGGAGTTCCTGCGCGACGCGCGCCGCCGTCCCACCGTCATCAACGTCCGCGCCTCTTACTACCAGGAGACCGAGGAGATGGTCGAGCGCCTGACCCGGGACCTGGGGGTGAAGCGCATCGGCATCCTCTACCAGGACGATTCCTACGGGCGCGCCGGGCTCTCGGGCACGCTTCAGGCGCTCCACCGGCGTGGCATGACACTGGTGGCGGAGGCCACCTATCCGCGCAATACCCGTGCGGTCAAGACCGCGGTGCTGGATCTGCGCGAGGGCCGTCCCGAGGCCGTCATCATCGTCGGCGCCTACGAGCCCGTGGCGGAATTCATCAAGTGGTCCCGCTACCTCGACTTCAATCCCATTTTCGTGAACATTTCCTTCGTCGGCAGCTCGGCGCTGGCAAGGGCGCTGGGCTCGTCCGGCAAGGACGTCGTGGTGACCCAGGTGGTGCCCTTTCCCCACGACCGGTGGATTCCGGTCGTGGGGCAATACCACGAGGCGTTGCGCGCGGTGGCCGCGAGCGCGGAGCCGGGTTTCGTCTCTCTCGAGGGATACCTGACCGGAAGAGTCGCCGTGGAGGCGCTGCGCCGGGCCGGACCGAACCCCACGCGCAAGGGGTTCATCCGTGCGCTGCATGAGGCCGGTCCGATCAATCTCGGCGGCTTCATGCTGCTTTACGGGGAGTCCGACAACCAGGGCTCCGACCGGGTGTATCTGACCGTGATCGACGGCTCCGAGCGGTTCCGTTCGATCCGGCATCTGGAGCGGCCTTGAGCCTCGCCACTTTTCTCTCACGCGTCGAGAGCCGGCGAATCGGCCTCGGGGTGAAGATGTACGCCGCCTTCGGCGTGGGCGTGCTGCTGATGCTGGCAGCCAGCGTGGTGGCGCTGGTGTCGTTCGGGGTCGTGAGCAACTCGCAGCGACACATTACCGAACGGAGCGTCCCCAGCCTGGTGGCGGCCATCCGCGCCGCCCAGCAGAGTTCGGCGCTGGTCGACGCGGCGCCGCGGCTGGTTTCGGCCTCGTCCGCGGAGGAGCTCACCGAGGTCAGGGCAGCCATCGCCAGGGACAAGGAGTTGCTCATCAATCTCATCGAAGAGCTCCAGGTGCAGGATTCGCTGGAGAATCGGCAACAGGCGGATATGCTTCGGTCCCTTGCCGATGCCCTGACCACGACGCTGGAAAAGATCGAACAGTCGTCCTCGCGGCGACGGGAACTCGAACGCCGGCTGGATGCACGGGAAGGCGAGATCCCGGTCATGACCCGGCAGATCGACCGCATCCTGGTGCCCGAGATCGACGGTCAGGCTTTCTACCTCGCCACGGGCCTGAGGGAAATCGGCGATGTCCCCGTACCCCCGGCGGAACGCACCTCGTACGCGGAGCAGGTACGGTACCGAGATCTTCTGACTCTGCACACGCAGGCGAATCTCGCCGCGAGGCTGCTCGCGGAAGCCGCGGTACTGAACGACCGCGCCCTGATCCAACCCGTCCGGGAACGCTACAACGCGGCGGTCGGCTCGTTCGAGCGTGCGTTCCGTTCTTCCGAAGCCCAGGCTTCCCCCACGCGCATGCTCGACTTCGAGTTCGAACGTCTCAGGTCCTTGGGACAGGGGGCCGAGGGGATATTCGGCCTGCAGGAAGCCATCCTGCGCCAAGTGGAAATGGAGGCGCGTTATATCGAGGAGAATCGCGCCACCGCGGCCCGGTTGCTGGCCACCATGGACCGGGTGGTGGCGGTGGCGGACCACCAGGCGGATGCGGCCAGCGACGCCTCCACCTCGGCGGTGAACACCGGCATGGTCGTGTTGGTGGTGCTCAACGTGCTGAACGTCATTGGCGCCGTCGCGCTCGGCGTCTTCGTCGGCCGCTATCTGATCCGGCGGATGACGGGGTTGGCCGCGTCCATGCGTTCCATGGCCGAGGGCAACCTCGAGGTGCCGGTGGAGGTCAGTGGCAACGACGAAGTGACCGACATGGCGGATGCGCTGGAGGTGTTCCGGCGGCACGCCCTGGAAGTGCAGCGGCTCAATCTCGTGGAGAAGCTGGCGGATGAGTTGAAAGGTAAGAATGAGGATCTGGAGCGGACTCTCCGGGACCTGAAGACGGCCCAGAACCAGGTAGTCATGCAGGAGAAGCTGGCCTCCCTGGGGCAACTCGCCGCCGGCATCGCGCACGAGATCAAGAACCCGCTCAATTTCGTCAACAACTTTTCGGAGGTTTCAGGCGAGCTCATCGAGGAGGTGCGGGAGGTCTTGGGTGAAGTCCGGGAGCAAGTGCCCGAGGACGCGCGTGACGAGATCGAGGGCATCCTCGACGACCTGACATCCAATCTCGACAAGATCAACCAGCACGGCAAGCGCGCCGACGGCATCGTGCGCAGCATGCTGGACCACTCGCGCGCCCAGTCCGGCGACAAGCGCGCGGTCAATCTCAACGCGCTGCTCAAGCAGTACGCCGACCTCGCCTATCACGCCATGCGCGCCAAGGACCAGCGTTTCAACGTGACTTGGGAAGAAGACCTGGACACCGGCATAGGCGAGGTGGAGGTGGTGCCCCAGGATTTGAGCCGCGTGTTCCTCAACCTCATCACCAACGCGTGCCAGGCGACGTTCGAGCGCGCCAAGGCTGACGACCAGTATCGACCGTGCATCCGGTTGTCGAGCAAGCGCCGGGACGAGCAGGCCGAGTTCCGCATCCGCGACAACGGACCCGGCATCCCACAGGACATGATCAAGAAGATCTTCGAGCCCTTCGTCACAACCAAGCCCACGGGCGAGGGCACGGGACTGGGTCTGTCTCTTTCCCAGGACATCGTGTCCCAGCACGGGGGGATCATGGGCGTCGAGTCGGAGCCCGGGACCTTTACCGAGTTCTGGATCACCCTTCCCGCGCCGGCGACGTCGTCCGGCGGCACGCAGCCCGGCTGATTACCTGCTTCCCGCACTGGAGAGCGCGGCCCGGCGGCCGGCATGGCCGACCGCCTCGGACCGCGCTTCCGGCAGGGCGCTCGTGGTGCCGCGCCGGTCAGTCGTCGCCGCGGATCGCGGCGACGTCGTCCGGATCGGGCATGAGCATGAACTCGGGGTAAGCCTCGATGCCGAGTTCACCCGCGTCCTGTCCGAGTTCCTCTACCGCGTGCGAGACGCGCACCTCCATGAACAGCCTCAGTCCCAGCCACACGCCGTACGAGGCGGCGAAGGCGAACACACCCACGGCTACGACGCCCAGAAGCTGGACGCCGAAGTTCCCGCCCGCGACGATGCATGTCGCCAGCGTCCCCCATATGCCGGCGAACAGGTGCACCGGCACCGCCCCCACCACGTCGTCCACCTTCAGCAGATCCAGCAGGCGCATGCCCGAGACGCAGATCGCGCCACCGATGGCGCCGATGATGACGGCCCAGATGTGGGTGGCGAAGTCCGGTCCGGCGGTGATGGACACGAGCCCCGCGAGGGCGCCGTTGAGGCCGGCGAGCAGGTCGATGCGCCCGAGGATGGGACGGGCGATGAGCAGGGCGACGATGAACCCCGCGGCCCCCGCCAGGTTGGTGTTGACCAGGATGTGGCTGATGGCGATGGCGTCCGCGGCGCCGCTCAGGGCAAGCTGGGAGCCGCCGTTGAAGCCGAACCACCCGAACCAGAGGATGAAGATCCCCAACGTCACGATGGGGATGTTGGACGGCGGCGTGCTCTTGACGCTGCCGTCGGGACGGAACTTGCCGCGCCGCGGTCCCACCACCAGCGCTCCCGCCAGGGCCGCCCACCCGCCCGTGGAGTGGACGATGGTGGAGCCGGCGAAGTCCTTGAACTCCAAGGCCCCGAGCCATCCCGCGCCCCAGGTCCACGCCCCCACGATGGGATAGACGATGCCCGTGAGGATCGCGATGAACACGAAGAAGGTCCAGAGCTTCACCCGTTCCGCCAGGGTGCCGGAGACGATGGACGCGGTAGTGGCCACGAAGACCATCTGGAAGAACCAGTCGGACATGGTGGCGTAGTTGTTCTTGAGCACCGCTTCCCGCGCCTCTTCCTGGCCGGCCAGCAGCGCCACCTCGTTGGCCGTCGGTCCGTAGAGACCGGTGAAGGTGCCGATGAAGCTGCCCACGTCCACGTACATGAGGTTGTAGCCGATGAAGAAGTACATCAGCCCGGCGATGGAGTAGAGGCCGATGTTCTTGAGGCAGATCATGGAGACGTTCTTGGTCCGCACCATGCCCGATTCCAGCATGGTGAAGCCCGCGCACATCCACATCACCAGAGCGCCCCAGATGAGGAAGGAGAAGGTGTTCAGGACGAACTGGACCTCCTTGTCCACCGCGGCGTGCGCGGCTGTCGCCAGCCACAGGAAGCCCAACGCCGCCACCAGACCGCCTGCCGCCGCCAGGCGGCTCCAATGCCCACCGAACCCGGAAACCTTGGTCGGAAAACCGTGCATGCTCATGTTCGCGGCACCTCCCGTTTCATGGACTTGGACACTCGCTGCGTACGCTGGGCCAGTGTGGTGTTCGGTTGATCGACACAATAACCTGCCCGGGGTCTTCCTCGCGTGGTGCCCGCCACATGGGGCGACCGCGGGTCGCCCCTACGGGTCATCGCGCCTTGCCGACAACGACAAATCCTCCGCATATTATGCTGCGAACTAACCCGACACCACACTAGATGTGAAAGTAGTGGAAGAACTCCGCCGGCACCGGGTGCAGGAAGACGTCCTTCGATTCCTGTTCCTTGAATGAGATGTAGTGGTCGATGACGTCCTGGGTGAAGACGCCGCCATCGAGCAGGTAGTCGTGGTCCGCGCCCAGGGCCGCGACGGCCTCTTCCATGGATGAAGGCACGGAGGGAATCCGTGCGGCTTCTTCCGGCGACAGTTCGTAGATGTCCGTATCGGTGGGGTCGCCGGGGTCGATGCGGTTGCGGATGCCGTCGAGTCCCGCCATCAACATGGCCGAGAAGGCCAGGTAGGTGTTGGCGGAAGGGTCGGGCGAGCGGTACTCGATGCGCTTGCTGGCGGGCGAGGTCTCGTAAGTGGGAATGCGCACGGCGGCGGAGCGGTTGCGCGCCGAGTACGCCAGGTAGACCGGCGCTTCGAAACCCGGCACCAGCCGCTTGTAGGAGTTGGTCGTGGGGGCGCAGAAGGCCAGCAGCGAGGGACTGTGCTTGAGCAGGCCGCCGATGTAGAAGCGCGCCAGCTCCGACAACTCCGCATAGGTGCCGGCTTCGTAGAAGAGCGGCGTGTCCCCGAGCCACAGCGACTGGTGCACGTGCATGCCGCTGCCGTTGTCGCCGAACAGCGGCTTGGGCATGAAGGTCGCGGTCCTGCCGTGGGACCTGGCCACGTTGCGCACGATGTGCTTGTACCACTGGGTCTCGTCGGCCTTCCGGCGCAGGGTCTGGAAGCGGGTCGCGATCTCCCCTTGGCCGCCCGTGGCCACCTCGTGGTGGTGGACTTCGAACTCGAGACCCACCTGGCCCATCTTCTCCGCCATCTCCCAGCGCAGGCCGGCGAGCTGATCGAACGGCGGGATGGGCGAATAGCCTTGCTTGGGCGGGATCTTGTAGCCCAGGTTGCGATCGTCCTCCTCACGGGCCGAGTTCCAGTCGGCTTCATCGGAGTCGACGACGTGGAAGGACGAGTTGGGCTTGAGGCCGAAGCGCACGTTGTCGAACACGAAGAACTCGAGCTCCGGGCCGAAGAACGCCTTGTCGGCGATGCCGGTGGCGGCGAGATGGGCCTCCGCCTTGGTGGCGACGTAACGGGGGTCGCGGCTGTAACGATCGCCGTTGACCGGGTCGACCACGTCGCAGATGAGCTTGAGCGAGGGCTCCGGCTCCACCGGATCGATCCGCGCCGAGTCGAGGTCGGGCACCAACAGCATGTCGGACTGGTCGATGGACTGGAAGCCACGCAGGCTGGAGCCGTCGAAGCCTTGGCCTCGCTCGATCAGGCTCTCCTTCACCTTGGAAGGAGGTATCGAGAAGTGCTGCCAGCGGCCTATGAGGTCGGTGACGAGCAGGTCGACGCGGCGCACGTCGTTGTCGGCCATCAGCTTCTGGACATCCGAAAGTGTCATGATCGCTCCCATGTGTCGTTGCGCCAGTGCCTTCCAGCACTGGGAAATGGAATCTTCGTCGACGGCCGCGCTTCAGATCCAAACCCGTTGTTCAACCTCCGTTAGCATAGATCGCGCGCCTTCACGAGAGACCCCGATCAAAATTAGTGCCGGACGGGCGCGACCCCGCGGCGCTCCATCAGGTCCATGGGCCTTGGCCGTCGGAGTCCTCGTCGTCGACGCGTTCGATCACCACCTCCGTGTCGAGGATCGAACCGGCGGCGCCGCGGAACGTGCCGCGAGTCGGGGGCACGTCGGCGTAGTCCCGCCCCACGGCTACCCGGACGTGACGCTCGTCGCCCTCGGTGTCGTTGGTGGGGTCGAACCCGACCCACCCGTAGCCGGGAAACCAGGCTTCCACCCACGCGTGGCTCTCGCCTTCCGCCACCCCCGCCACGGCCGGTCCCAGGTAGCCCGAGACGTAGCGGCACGGGATTCCCCATCCGCGCAGGACGGCCGCCATCACGTGGGCGTAGTCCTGGCAAACGCCCCGGCCGGTCTCGAGAACGCGGTCGATGGGTGAGTCCACCGTGGTTTCGCCCGGAGCGTACTCGAACACGCGGTAAAGCATGGTGCAAAGCTCACGGGCTCCGGCCAGCGGGTCGGTGCCGGGCGCGATGCCTTGCGCCGCCATGAACTTCTCCAGGGCCGGTGTTGGCGTCACGAAGCGGCTGGGATGCAGCATCGGCCAGAGCGCGACGTTGTGGACGGTTTGCCGGAGCCGTGTCCAGGCGTCGGGCTCCAACCGTTCCGGAGCGCGCTCCACCGGCCCCACCTCCACCGTGGAGCGGGCGACGACGCGGAGTTCTTCGCGGACCCTCGGCCGGTCGAGGAAGTGTCCGGTGTTGCCGAACGGGTCGGTGAACTCGTACAACGGTCCGTCCGGCTGGGTCTCCACAAGAAATCCCCGTACCAACTGGACGCGGTCACGGAGAGGACACACGTAGAGCGTCATCACCGAGTCCTCCGCCGGGGCGGCATAGCGAAATCGCATGCGATGCTCGATGTGGTAGGTCGCAGTCACGTCGCGAGCTCCCGCGAAAGAGAATGGGTGACGTAGGCGCCCATGGTGAGATCGTGGAGCACGCGTGCGTCCTGTCCCACCGAGCGGAAGAACTCGGCGCCCTCGCCGGAAAGGCCGGTGGGTTCCACCTCGATGGACGCCGTCAGGCTCAGTGACATACGGTGGGGTGGCGCCATGGGGTAGCGGGCGCCCACCGGATCGATTCCCGCCAGCAGTTGGGTGATGTGCTGGGCGGCAAAGCGCAACGAGCGGGGGACCTCCGGGTCCTGGGTGAGAAGGCCAAGCGCCTGCGCCCGTTCGACGTTGGTGGAACGGCGCCGGCAATAGACTTCATAGGCGCCGCACACCCGCAGCAGGTCGGCCCACGACAGCGCCCCCGCACCCGCTTCTTCCCGGTTGAATTCGATCCAGCCCGCGAGCAGTTCGGCTTGATGCTGGACCCGTTCGATGAACCGGCCCAGTTCCATGAAGCGCCACGCTTCATCCCGCGGCATGACCGCCTCCACGACCCCTGCCAACAGATTCAGTCGATCGACGGCTTCGTTCACCAGGGCAGACGGCCCGAGGGTCCACGCCGTGTTGAAATTGCTGTCACGAATCCACAGGTAACCCTGGTTGAGGCAGGTCCACACCGGCAACGGCAACTGCGCCCGCACTCGTTGGCCGTTTTCGCGCGCGTGCTCCCAGCACGAGACCAGCGAATCGGGATTGGCCCGCTCCTCCACAAGCTTGCCGGCCAGCGTGTAGGCGTCCGGGATGACGAGGGTTTCGGCGTCGCCTCCATCGGCCGCCATCCCCACGTACGGCTGCCCGAGGATCCGGTACACCGCCTGCCATCCCAGGGTCAACTCGTCCACCGGCCGGTCCGGAAGGCGGTTGAGCTGGAAGCGAAGCAGTCGCGCGGTGTGCTCGATGCGCTCCGCGTGACGACCCAGCCAGTAGAACTCGGCCGCTAGGCGCGCCAGCATGAATCGCTCCTCGATGCCGCTTGCACTCAATCCTCCACGATCCAGAGATCCTTGCAGCCCCCGCCCTGGCTGGGGTTGACCACCAGGCTGCCGCGGCGCAACGCGACCCGGCACAACCCCCCGGGGACCACGTGCTGCTCGTCCCGGCCCTGCAGCACGAATGGGCGCAGGTCGACGTGGCGCGGCTCGATGGCGCCGTCGATGAAGCACGGCGCGCGCGACAGGTCGAGCACCGGCTGCGCGATGAAGTTGGCGGGATCGGCGCGCAGCCGTTCGGCGTAGCGGGCACGCTCGTCGGCGCTGGCATGAGGGCCCACCAGCATGCCGTAGCCTCCCGCCCCGCCAACTTCCTTGACCACCAACTCGTCGAGGTGTTCCAGGGTGTAGGCCAGGCCCGCGGGCTCGCGGCACAGATGGGTTTCCACGTTGGCGAGGATCGGCTCCTCCCCCAGGAAATAGCGGATGATTTCCGGCACGTACGCGTACAGGCTCTTGTCGTCGGCCACGCCGGTGCCGGGCGCATTGGCCACCACCACGTTGCCAGCGCGGAACGCGTGGAAAAGGCCCGCCGCTCCCAACACCGAGTCGGAACGGAACTGCACGGGATCGAGGAAGTCGTCGTCGATTCTCCGGTACAGCACGTCCACCCGGCGAAGGCCCGAGGTGGTGCGGGTATAGAGTGCGCTGTCGCGCAGGATCAGGTCCTGTCCTTCCACGAGGTCGATGCCCATCTCGCCGGCGAGGAAGGCGTGTTCGTAGTACGCGGCGTTGTGCATGCCGGGGGTCAGGATCGCCACGTGGGGATTCTCTTGAGAAGGGCGGAGCGAGGCGAGGGTGGCGTAGAGCAGTTCGGCGTAGTCGGAAACCTCGCGTACCCGGTTCGCGCGATAGAGCCGCGGGAACGCCTCCTTGATGGCGTCCCGGCAGGCGAGCATGTACGACACTCCAGAGGGTACGCGCAGGTTGTCCTCGAGGACGGCGAAACCGTCGTGGGTACGCACCACGTCGGTGCCGCAGACGGCGACGTAGACGTCGTGCGGCACCTTGAGGCCGCGCATCTCCATGCGGTACTGCGGGCAGCCCAGCACCAGGTCGATGGGAACGATGCCGTCCTTGAGGCACCGACCCTGGTGGTAGACGTCCTTGAGGAAGAGATTGAGCGCCGCCAGCCGCTGTTTGAGGCCGCGCTCCAGGTGTTCCCACTCCGGCGCCGTCAGCACCCGCGGGACGCAGTCGATGGGAATGATCTGTTCGGTGACATTGTCCGCGTCCAGCACCGTGAACGTGATGCCTTCGTGGAGGAAGTGTCGATAGACGCCGTCCTGGAGCTTGACGAGGTCCTCGGGCGCCAGTTCCGCCAACACCGCGTGCAGCCTGCGGGACGCCTCGCGGGGATTGCCGCGAGGTCCGAACATCTCATCGTAGAAGCGCACGTCCAGGTCATAGCCTGAAAAGACCCCGCCTCCCGCTGCTCGAAGCTGCGACACACCGCCTCCGGACAGGTTTCTGGAAAACGTGGTGGAGCCGACCGGGATCGAACCGGCGACCTCTTGAATGCCATTCAAGCGCTCTCCCAGCTGAGCTACGGCCCCACGCTCGGGAACTGAGGCGGTTGCGGATCCACCAGGATCTTCAACCGCCGGCTGGATGATAGAGCATAGCCGATACGCGGGCCGTGAGGCAAGGGGATAGGATGCCGGAGTCGGACGCGAGGCGCTATGCCCGGCCCGGGTCGTCGACCTTCAGCATTTCGGCGGCGTGCCGTTCCGCCTGAGCGGTCACCTCGATGCCCGCCAGCATCCGCGCCAGCTCGCGCACGCGCTCCGCCTCTACCAGCTTCCGCACCATGGTGAACGTGCGGCCCCGATCGACGGTTTTCTCCACCACGTAGTGCGAGCGCGCCAGTGCGGCGATGGGGGCAAGGTGGGTCACGCAGATCACTTGGTGGGACTGCGCCACCGTGGCGAGCTTGCGCCCCACCATCTCGGCGACGCCGCCGCCGATGCCCGCGTCCACCTCGTCGAACAGCAAGGTGGGAATCTCGCTCCCGGTCAATACGACGGACTTGAGCGCCAGCATGAGGCGCGACAGCTCGCCGCCCGAGGCGATCCGGGCCAGCGGCCGGACGGCGTGGCCAGGGTTGGGCGAGAAGAAGAACTCGGGGTCGTCGACGCCGTCCGGTCCGATGCGCCGGCCTCCCATCACGAACGGCGGCTGGTCGCCGGTGTCGCCGCGCGCGTGAAAGCGCACTTCGAACGTGGTGTTGGGCAGTCCGATCTGGCCGGTCTCCTGCTCCATGCGGCGCTGGAGCGTCTTGGCCGCGCGCTTGCGCAGGCGTGACAGCTCCTCCGCCGTTTCCCAGACCGAATCCCGCGCGGTCTCGAATTCCCGCGTCAGCACGGCGAGATTCTCCTCGCCGCGGTCGATGGCCGCGAGTTCTTCCTTCGCCCGCTCGGCCAGGGCCAGAATCTCTTCCACTGGCGCCCGGTATTTGCGCCTCAGTCGGCTGATCTCGGCCAAGCGGTCCTCGATCCGTTCCAGTTCGCGCGGGTCGAAATGCAGCCGGTCCGCGTACTGACGGATCAACGCCGCGGCTTCATCGAGTTGCGCCGCCGATCCCTCCAGCAGCGTCACCGCCTCGGACAACGCGCCGTCGATCTCGGCCATGTCACGGAGGCGCGGGATGAACCGTCCGAGCGCACCCACCACCGCGTTGTCGTCGTCGTAGAGAAGCAGTTCCCCTTCCTTGCAGGTCTGGTAGAGCTTCTCGGAATGGACGATCAGCCGGCGCCGGTCCAGCAGGGTTTCTTCTTCGCCGGCATCGAGCCTCGCGTCTTCGATCTCATCCACCTGGGCACGCAGGAGGGCCTCTTCCCGCGCCGTGTCCGTGAGCTTTTCCCGGAGATCGCATACCCGTTGCCAGGCGTCCGCGAAGGCCGTGAAGCGCTCATGAATGGCGGCCGCCCGGGGTTCGAGGCCGCCGTGGGCATCGAGCAGGGCGAGGTGGGTCTCGGTGCGCAGCAGCGTGTGCTGCTCGTGTTGCCCGTAGATGTGGATGAGGCCGGTGCCGATCTCGGACAGAAGCGAGCGCGGGGTCAGGCCGCCGTTGAGGTAGATGCGCCCGCGGCCCCCGCGGGTCACCACCCTTTTCAGCACCAGCTCGTCGTCGTCCCCAAAGCCGGCCGCCTCGAGGGCGGCGCGCGTGGACGCCGGAAGATCTCCGAACTGGGCCTCCACGGTGGCCTCGGTCTCGCCCTCGCGGATCAGGTCGGACGAGGCCCGGCCTCCCAGGATGAGGTTCAAGGCGGCGAGGACCATGGTCTTGCCGGCGCCGGTCTCGCCCGTGAGTACGTTCAAGCCGGGGCCCAACTCCAGTTCGGCCTGGTCGATGACGGCGATGTTGCGGATGCGGAGCTGCTGCAGCATGGACGCGACAGCCAGTGTGACGGGTCACACTAGCGCTCTCCCCACTTGAGCTTGTTGCGGAGCACGTCGAAGTACGACCGCGTGGGGAGGCGAACCAGCGACACCGGCGATTTGTGCCGGCGCACCTCCACGCGGTCGCCGTTGTTGAGGAGGAGGCCCTCCTGTCCGTCGGGGATCAGAATGACGGTGTCCCCGGCGGACCTCAGCGTCGACCGGATACGGGCGTCGCTGGAGATGACGATGGGCCGGTTGGTGGTCAACGTGTGCGGGCAGATGGGACAGAGGATGATGGCGCTCATGGCGGGATGGAGAATCGGGCCGCCGGCCGCCAGCGAATACGCCGTCGATCCCGTGGGCGTGGAGATGATGAGACCGTCGGCCCGGTACGTGCACAGGTAATCGCTGCCGACGTAGGTTTCCAGGTCTATGATCTTGGAGCGGGCGCCCTTGGTGATGACCGCGTCGTTGAGGATGCGCAGATGCCGTACGCCGTCCTTGCCCGTAATGCTGACCTGCAAGGTCATGCGTTTCTCGATGGTGTAGTTTTCGGCGATGGTGCTGGTGAGAACCTCTTCGAGCTCGTCCAGCGCGATCTCGGTGATGAAACCGAGGCCCCCGAGGTTCACGCCGACCACGGGCACCTCGGGCCGCTCCACCAGGCGGGCGATGCTCAGGAGCGTGCCGTCCCCGCCCAGGACGACGATCAGGTCCGCGCGTTCGGCCATTTCCTCCTTGCGCGCGACGCTCCCGCCCGCGGTGCCGAACTCGGCCTCCACGAGCACCTCCATTCCACGGCCCTCCAGCCACGGAATGGTCCCGCGCATGATCTGCTCGGCCTTCTCCTCTCCGTACTTCGCGACGATGCCGACGACGTTGATCATGATCCTGCGGCAGAAGTACCACAGGGTGGTCAAGGATGCCATCTTGTGGTTGAACGTGGTGGTTGCAGGGTTGAAGGGGAGAGAAACGGCGATGGACATACAGGAACTGCTGGACGTGATGGCGGCGCGGCGCAGCGTGCGCGTCTACCGGAGCGGGAAGATCACCGATGAGCAGCTACGGCTCATGTTCGAGGCGGCCAGGCTCGCGCCGTCCGGAGCCAACAGCCAGCCGTGGGAATTCATCGTGACCCGGGACCGGGCGAAGATGCGCAAGGTCCGCGCGATCTACTCCGCCGAGTGGAAGCAGCGCAAGCTGGAGGATCCGGTGAACTACAAGGGGCTCAAGAAAGACTACGTGGGCGACGTGAGCGCCCTGGTCCTGGCGTGCGGCGACGCCCGCACCCGGCGGGTCTACCTGACCACGCGTCAGCCTTCGGACCGGGAGAAGCTGTTCCAGGCCAACGTGGCCAACGCGGTGGAGCATATGATGTTGGCGGCGGCGAGCATGGGGTTCGGCACCGTGTGGGTCTCGGTGCGCAAGGAGGTGGAGCCGGAACTGCGCGCGCTGTTCGAGGTGCCGCGCCCGCTGCGCCTGCTCTGGGTGATGCCCGTGGGACGCCCGCGCGCCTGGCCCAAGCCCAAGCCGCGCCGCAAGGTCGACGACTTCGTCCACTGGGAAACCTACGACCGGGACAAGCTGCGCCCCGACTCCCGGATCAGGTCCTGGCCCAAGTCGTAGACCGGCCCCTGCAACGAAACCCTGGCGGGGCGGAGGCCCTTCACACTTCCCGCAGCGCGTTGAACACCTTCTCCGCCGTAATGGGCAGGTCGAGGATGCGCACCCCCACCGCGTTTTCCACCGCGTTGGCGATGGCCGGCGCCGTCGGCACGATGCTCATCTCGCCGATGGCCTTGGCGTTGTAGGGGCCGGGGCCGGTCTGGTCCTCCACCAGCACGGTCTCCAGCGGCGGCAGGTCCTTCACGCACGGCACGCAGTAGTCGCCGAGGTTGAGCGTGGTGACCCGCGGCCCGTCCTTGACCATCTCCTCCATCACCGCGTAGCCCAGGCCCTGCACGAAGCCGCCGTCGATCTGGCCCTGGTGGCCCAGGGGGTTGATGACGGTGCCGACGTCGTGGGCGGTCACCACCTTCTTCACGTCCACGGTGCCGGTCTCCCGGTCCACCGCCACCTCCGCCACCTGGACGAAGAAGGCCGGCACCGGCGAGCGCTCGGGCCGGTAGGACTTGCGCACCGACAGCGCCTTCTCCTCGGCGATGAGCTTGCCGGCCACGTCGGCGAACGCCAGCGACGCGCCCCCGCCCGTGAAGCAGCCGTCCGCCAGGGCGACCGCGTCGGGCTGGCAGCCGAGGGCCTGGGCGGCCGCCTCGGTCATGCGGTCGCGCAACTCCTCCACCGCCTCCACCAGCCCGCGCCCCACCATGGCGGTGATCTTGCTGCCGCCGGGCTCGGCGTCGGTCTCGAAGGTGTCGGTGTCGCCGCGGGCCACCTGCACGCGGTCCGCCGGCACGGTCAGCATCTCGGCGGTGATCTGGCGCAGCAGCGTGTGCGTGCCCGTGCCGATGTCGGGGATGGCGGTGAGCACCGTGACGTCGCCGCCGGCGTCGCAGGTGATCTCCAGGTTCACCGTGCCGCTGCCGCCGGTGTGGCGGAAGGAGAGGGCCATGCCCCGGCCGGTGTCCGGGCCGGCGGGCGCGTCGTTCCAGCCCGCCGCCTTGAGCGCGGCCTCCACGGTCTCGCGGCAGCGGATCTTCTGCATGGCGCGCTTGTTGGGCAGCTCGTCGCCGTCCCGCATCAGGTTCTTGAGCCGCAGCGCCACCGGGTCCATGTCCAGCTCCCGCGCCAGCATGTCCAGCAGCGACTCGATGGCGAACACCGTCTGCGGCTGCCCCGGCGACTTCATGTAACCGCCGGGCACGCCGTTGGTGTAGACGTTGCAGGTGCGGATGGCGTAGTCCGCGATGCGGTAGGCGTTGACGATGAAGGTGCCGTCGATCTCCGAGGGCTTGAAGCCGGAGTAGGCGCCGCTGTCGAAGTAGATGTCGCTGTCCAGGGCCGTCAGGGTCCCGTCCCGCTTCGCCCCGAGCTTGACGCGCATGACCGAGGGGTGGCGCGGGTCCCCGGCCATCAACTCCTCGGTGTAGTTCATCACCATCTTCACCGGGCGCCCCGCGGCCCTGGAGAGGTAGTAGCAGACCGGCACGTCCATCTGGGAGCCCTTGCCGCCGAAGTCGCCCCCCAGTGCCACGCCGTGGACGTGGATGTTCGCCTCTTCCAGCTCCAGTTGCGCCGCCAGCATCTGCTTGAGGCGGAACGGTGCCTTGCACGACGCCCACACGTCGATGCGGTCCGGGTCTCCGGCCGATACGACGGTGGCGTGGGGTTCCAGGTACACCTGGTGAACGCCCGGCGTGCGGAACGTATGCTCGACGATGACGTCCGCCTCCGCCATTCCCCGCGCCGCGTCGCCGGCGGTGTGCTCCTTGAGCGACAGGGCGTTGGCCCGGTCCTCCGGGCGCCCGGGTACGCCGGCGTAGTCCGCCAGCCCCTCGTGGATCACCGCCGCGCCGTCGGCCAGTGCCTCCTCGATGCCGGACACCGCGGGCAGCTCCTCGTACTCCACCTCGATGAGCGCCAGCGCCTCCTCGGCCGCGTCCGCCGTCTCCGCCGCCACCGCCGCGATCTTGTCGCCGATGAAGCGCACCTTGTCGCGCGCCAGCACCGGCAGGTCCTGAAGGCTCACGCCCACCCGGAAATCGGGTACGTCCGCCCCCGTCAGCACCGCGCGCACCCCCGGCACCTGCCGCGCCCGCGACGCGTCCACCCGTACCAGCCGGGCGTGCGCCATGGTGCTGCGCAGGCACTTGCCCCACAGCGCCTCCGGCACGTCCACGTCCGCCGTGTACACCATCCGCCCGGAAACCTTGTCCGGCCCCTCCACGCGTCCTACCGGTTGCCCTACGACCTTGAGATCCATGGTTGCTCCTGTTCGTTGTGGCGGTTGAGTGGTTGCCGAGGTCGGCGACCCCGGCTGGCAAGTGTGGCTGATTGAAAGATCAGGTGCGGCGGCGTTTCGCGACCCACTCCTGAAGCGCTTGGTCGATCCGCGTCTGCCATCCGGGACCGTCCGCCTTGAAATGGTCGAGGACACTGGCCGACAGCCGGATCGTGATCGCCGTTTTCGGTCTCGCGACCGGCGGTCGCCCGCGCCGCACGGTGGCCCTGCCGAACTTCTCCGGCCACCCGTCGCGGGAAAGATCCGGTGCGGTATCCGGATCAAAATCGCGGGTAGTAGAGTTCTCTTCCCCGTTCATTGGCCTTCCTCATGCTGATGATCCGGCGGGCGTCGCCGCGAGGTGTCCAGACGATGACCACCATCGCCCCGTCGAGAAAGCCGACGGTAATGAAACGGCGCTCCCCATAGTCCCGCCGCCGGTCGTCCTCAACGGTCAACGTCGACTCCGCGAACACGTCCTCGGCTCGGGCCATATCCAGCCCTCTGACCCTGAGCGTGGCTTCGCGTTTCGCTTCATCGAACTCAACCTTTTTCATTTATGTACATACATTAATTGGGGTCGTCAAGAACGCCAAGTAGCCCCCAATCCCGGTTAGGGTCGGTAATTGTGGTGGTACGGAGACTCCCCGACCTTCCCATCGCCAATTGAGATCACCAGACGTCCGGCAAAGGAGATCACCATCACCAAGATCTTGTCCTCATCGTAGCGATTCCAACCCGCTTTTTGCCTGTTCCACTGCTGGGTCCAGTTCCGGCGGCATGGCCTCGCCACCTACTCGCCGAGCGCTCACGTTTACCTCGCTGAGGCGCCACGCACGCCAAGGTTCTTCCGGGGCAACATCCTGGGCGTATTCGGCTGGGACTCATCTCTCTGCCAATCAGTTTGCCGTAGGCCAGGTAGTCGTACCGGATCCGCACTTGTGTGGAAATCACTCCGAGGGAGGCGTACTCGGTCCCGCGTAAAACGGTTGCGCTTGAGCGCGCGATTCAATATGCTGCTTTCCGCAAACTGTGGTCGCGGCGGACGCTGAGTCCGCCCACACACGCGCGCTCCCTACCAAATGCAACGACGAAGGAGGACTTGTCCATGGAATATGATCTGCTGATACGCGGCGGGCGCGTGGCCGACGGTTCCGGGCTGCCGTCCCATACGGCGGACGTGGGCGTGAAGGACGGCAAGATCGTGGGAGTGGGCCGCCTCGGCGGCTCGGCGAACCGGACCATCGACGCCGCCGGGCTGGTGGTGTCTCCGGGTTTCATCGACCACCACACGCACATGGACGCGCAGATCCTCTGGGACCCCTACGGCACTTCCGAGCCGCAGCACGGCATCACCTCCATCGTCATGGGCAACTGCGGGCTGGCGCTGGCGCCGGTGAGCGACGGGGGCGAGGACGCCCTGGTCAAGAGCTTCGTGCGCGTGGAGGCGATCCCGCGCTTCGCCCTGGAGAAGGGCGTGACCTGGGGCTGGCACAGCTACGGCGAGTACCTCGACTCCCTGGAAGGCAGGCTCGGCATCAACGCCGGCGGCCTGGTGGGGCACATCGCCGTGCGCCAGAACGTCATGGGCGAGGAGTCGGTGGAGCGCACGGCCACGGCCGGCGAGGTGCAGACCATGAAGGGGCTCGTACGGGGGGCCATGGAGGCGGGCGCCCTCGGGTTCTCCACCAACCGCAACGAGCGGCACATGCGCGAGGACGGCAAGCCCGTGGCGAGCCGGCTGGCGGACGACGACGAGCTCTACGCCCTGTGCGACGTGCTCGGGGAGATGAACAGCGGCATCATCGAGACCATCCTGGGCCGCAACAAGATGGAGCACTTCGACATCTACCACGACCTGGCGAGCCGGACGCAGCGCCCGATCATCTGGCAGAGCGTGCACCATCGCTGGGCCGAGCCCACGCTGTGGCAGGAGCAACTGGACGCGGTGTCGCGCATCTTCCGCGACGGCTACCGCGCCTACGGCCTCACCCAGACGGTGCCGCTGGTGCGCCACTTCAACCTGCAGAACGCGCAGCTCTTCGACGAGTTCCCCACCTGGAAGAACATCATGTTCCTGCCGGTGGAGGTGCGCCAGCAGGCCTTCGCCGACGCGGCCACCCGCGCGAAGCTGCGCGAGGACCTGGCCACCAAGCGCATGACCAACTTCCACCGCCGCTGGGACATCGTCGAGGTGGAGAAGGTCGTCAAGGAAGAGAACAAGCGCTACGAGGGCAAGAGCGTGGCGGACATGGCGGCCATGCGCAACCAGGATCCCGTGGACGCCTTCCTGGACCTGTCGCTGGACGAGGGGCTGCTCACCACCTTCCGGAACGCCAACACCGGCGGCGACTCCCAGGCCATGGGCGAGATCCTGCGCAGCCCCTACGTGCTGGTGGGCACCTCGGACGCCGGCGCCCACGTGATGTACGGCGCCGACTTCGGCTACGGCACCACGCTGCTGGGCCTGTGGGTGCGCGAGCGCGGGCTCATGACACTCGAAGAGGCGGTGCACAAGCTCACCTTCCACGTGGCCTCCGTCTACGGGCTGGAGGGCCGGGGGCTGATCCGGCCGGGATACGCCGCGGATCTCACCCTGTTCGATCCCGAGACCGTGCGCGCCCACGAGCCGGAGTGGGCCGAGGACTACCCCGCCGGCACCAAGCGGCTGATCCAGCGTTCCGACGGCATCCACTACACCATCGTCAACGGCGGTGTGATCTACGAGGACGGCCACTTGAGCGGCGACCTTCCGGGCCAGGTGCTGCGGGGCGCCGGTTACGCGCCCAGCCGCGCGGCGGCCGCGTAGGGGCTTTGCCGAGTCGCGTCCTTCGACTTCGCTCGGCTGGCGCGGAGCCACGCCTGTCCCGAGCGTGGTCGAAGGGCTCAGGACGAACGGCGAATGGCGGAATGGTCCGGCCGGGCCGTAACCGTATGCCCCGGCCGGTTCATGATGCGATTCGGGTATTGCAGGGGCGACCGGCCGGTCGCCCCGGCGTGCATCATGGAAGCTCAATCGATTCGGAGGAAGGCGTGGGAGTGACCTACATACCGGTGGCGCGCGCGGACGAGTTGGAGCCGGGCCAACGCAAGGCGGTGGAGTTGAACGGGCGGGCGCTGGTGGTGACCCGCCTGGAAGACGACTACTTCGCGTTCTCGCGCTACTGTCCGCACGAGAGCGCGGACCTCATGAACGGCCCCATCCTCGCGGGCAAGGTGCGCTGCGACAACCACGGCTATTGTTTCGACCTCAGCTCCGGGGAGTGCCTGCTGCCCAAGGGCGCGGATCCGCTGACGGTGCTGCCGGTGGAGGAACGCGGCGAGGAACTCTGCATCCGCATCGAGTGGTAGCCGCCGGATTCCGGCCCACCCATACGAACATCGCGGAACCACCCGCCGCCGTCGCGAACCAAGCTTGAAACGAAAGACCCCGACCGTTTCCGCCGGCAGGGCGCCGTCACAATTGGCCGGAGTCTTCGACCCCATGAATCGATTCGACGCGATCCTGTTGATCGCCTTCGGCGGCCCGGAAAATCCCGACGAAATCCGTCCGTTCCTCCAGCGCGTGACCGAGGGGCGGGGCATTCCACCGGCGCGCCTCGAAGAGGTGGCGCACCACTACGAGCGGATCGGCGGGCGTTCGCCGTTGAACGAGTTGACGCGCCGGCAGGCGCACGGGTTGCGCGAACGGCTCCGGCGGGACGGACGCGCCACGCCGGTCTACTTGGGCATGCGCAACTGGCGGCCGTTCCTGGACGAGACCCTGGAGGCGCTCGCGGCCGACGGCCGCCGGCGCGTGCGCGGCATCGTTCTGTCCGCCTTCCAGACCGAGGCCTCGTGGGGCCGCTACATCGACAGCGTGGAAGCCGCCCGCGAGGCGCTGGGGGAACGGGCTCCCGTGGTGGAGTACGCCGGCCCCTGGGCAGGCCATCCGCTGTTCATCGGCGCGGTGGCCGGCCGCGTGGCCGCCACCCTCGAAGGGCTGCCGCCGGCGTCCCGCGGCGCCCCGTTGGTGTTTACCGCCCACAGCATCCCCCGGTCCATGGCCGATGCCTCGCCTTACGCGCAACAGTTCGCGGACGCCTCGCGGCGGGTGGCCGAGGCCGTGGGGAGCACGCGCTGGGAGCTGGCGTACCAGAGCCGCAGCGGCAGGCCCGGGGACCCGTGGCTGGAGCCCGACGTGTGCGCGGTGATCGAGGAACTCGCCCGGGCCGGAGAGAACGCGGTCGTCGTGGTTCCCATCGGGTTCGTCTGCGATCACGTCGAGGTGCTGTACGACCTCGACGTCGAATCCCGCCGGCGGGCGCTCGACCTGGGAATGGAGTACCATCGGGCGCCCGCGGTGAACGATCACCCGCTCTTCATCGACATGCTCGCGGAACTGGCGTAGCGTGCCGCGTCACACAGGGGGCCCGAGCACCCCGCGGCCGTATTGACCGTGCCCGGTTCCGCCTATAGGATGGCTTTGCGGACGGCGCGAGTGCTCTGCTCATGCCCGGCCGCGGGGAGGGGATCATGTTCCGCCGATTCCTGTGTGTGCTTGCGGCGGCGGCCGTTGCCGCGCTGACCTTCGTTTCGGTCTCTTCCGCCGACGACTCCAGGACGGTCCGCGTGGCCTTCGCCGGCTTCGGTGCCGGCACCGTGGTCACCTGGATCGCCAGGGACACCGAGTTCTTCGCCAAGTACGGTCTCGACATCGATCCCGTGTACATCGACAGCGCCGCCGCGGGCGGCGTGCAGAGCCTCCTGGGGTTGGACATCCTCGTCGCCTCCGAGAACGTGATGCCCACGCTGGAGGCCATCAGCGGCGGCGCCGACTTGGTGTTCATCGGCGGCCACGCCAGTCCCGAGAACTACCGTTTCGGCGTGGCGTCGTACGTCGACGACCTCGCCCAGCTCAAGGGCAAGAAGGTCGGGGTGTCGGACCTGGGGCGCAAGTCCGACCTGATCGCGCGGGTTCTCTTGAGACGCGCGGGGCTGAACCCGGTGGATGACGTGGAGATGGTGCCCATCGGTTTCTCTCCCCAGAGAGCCGCCGCCCTTTACCGCAACGTCGTTCAGGCCGCGCCGCTGGTGCCGGACGTGGCCGCGCAGGTCGAACACTGGGGCATCAAGGTGCTCGACCTCGGTCAGGTTCACCTGACCACCGACCTGCTGGTGACCAGCCGTTCCTTCGCCCAGCGCCGTTCCGACGAGCTGCGGCGCTTTCTCATGGCCTATCTCAACGGCATCCAGCACTTCCTCGCCGAACGCGCCGACACCATGCGCATCATCGACAAGTACGTGACCCTGGCCCGGGGCGCGACGCTCCCGGGCACCTACAACGCACTGGCGCAGCGCCTGCAACCGCTGCCGGTGCCCCGCGTCGAGGGGGTGCAGGCGCTGATCGACGCGGTGGCGGTGACGGACGCGCGCGCGCGCCGTCTCGACCCGCAAGGCTTCATGGAACTGGACATGCTGAAGCGGCTGGAGCAGGGCGGCTTCGTCAAGGGACTCTACGCGGAGAAGATCGAACTCTAATGTCACCGGCCGGCAAAATTGCAATCACCGGCCGTATCCCTTAAAATGAAGGCATTCTGGGCCGCGGGCCGCCCGCAAGCCCGGTCGGATTCGCCTTCAAACGCATGTACACGCTCAAGCTGGCCCTGATCCTCTGCATAAGCCTTCTGGAGAGCATTCCCATCATTGTCATCGGACTCGCCGACCCCTACGGCAGGCGCGTCTATCCGTTCTTCCGTTTCTGGTCCTGGTGCATTCTCAAGACCGGCGGCGTGGCGGTGCGGGTGCGCCGGAGCGGGGATCTGGACCCGGCGCGCGCTTACGTCTTCATGGCCAACCACCAGAGCAACATCGACATTCCGGTGCTGGTGCAGGCGCTGGCACCGATCCAGTTGCGCTGGATGGCGAAGCGCGAGTTGCTGCGCGTGCCGTTCTTCGGTTGGGCCCTGTGGGCGTCCAAGCACGTGCTGGTCAAGCGCACCCGTTCCAAGGACATGGTGGCGGCGATGGACAGCGCGCGTGACAAGCTCGGGCGGGGAATCTCCTTGGTGGTGTTTCCCGAGGGCACCCGCAGCACGGACGGCCGGCTGCTGCCCTTCAAGCGCGGCGGCTTCCGCCTGGCCGAGAAGGCGGGCGTGCCGATTGTCCCCATCACCGTGAGCGGGTCGGGCGTCCTGATGCCGCGGGGCGATTGGCGCCTCCGGTCGGGCCAGGTGGAGGTCCACATCGGCGAAGCGATGGCCGCCGGGTCCCAGGACGACCGTTCACGCGGGCAGATGGAGCGCGTCCGCGAGGCCATCGCCGCGCGGCTGGCGCCGCGGCACGAACCGGACCCGACCGAAGGCTGCCGGACCTGGCAGGCGCAATAGATGGATCCCTTGAGAATCGTGCCCCTGGGAGGCTTGGGCGAGTTCGGCAGCAACATGCTGGCGCTCGAATCCGGCGATGACGTGATCGTGGTGGACTGCGGCGTCATGTTCCCGAGCCCCGAGCAACTGGGCATCGACCTCGTCATCCCCGACATCGGCTACCTCGTGGAACAGGGAAAGATCCCCAGGGCGATCATCCTCACCCACGCCCACGAGGACCACATCGGCGCCTTGCCCTATGTCCTCCAGCGTTGCCCGGTGCCGGTTTACGGCACGCGTCTCACCCTGGGCTTCGTGCGTCACAAGCTGCGGGAGCACCGGCTGGAAGGGGCCACGGAGTTGGTGGAGATGGTGCCGGGCGAACGCTTCTCCGTGGGTCCCTTCACGATCGAGGGGATTCCGGTCACCCACAGCCTGGTGGACTGCGTCGCCCTGGCCATCGAGACGCCGGTGGGCATCGTCGTCCACAGCGGCGACTTCAAGATCGACAACACTCCGGTGGCGGGGGAGAACTTCGACTTCCATCGCTTCGCGGCCTACGGCGACCGCGGCGTCCTGATGCTGCTTTCGGACTCCACCAACGTGGAGAACCGGGGCACGACGCCGTCGGAACGCAGCGTCGGGGAAGGGCTCCGGGGCATCTTCGCATCCAGTCACGGACGCGTCTTCATCGCGACCTTCGCCTCCCATATCCCGCGCATCCAGCAGGTGGCGGAGGTGGCGGCGGATTTCGGGCGCAAGCTGGTGCTCAGTGGACGGAGCATCATCAACAACTCCGGCATCGCCTCGGACCTGGGCTACCTGCGCCTTCCTCATGACGTGATGACGGACGGCCAGAGCTGGCAGGACGTGGCCGACGACCGCCTCTGCTTCCTCACCACCGGGAGCCAGGGGGAGCCCCTCTCCGTGCTCCACCGGGTCGCCTTCGACGAGCACCGCTCCATCCGGCTGCGGCCGGGCGACACGGTGGTGCTGTCGGCGCGCTTCATCCCGGGGAACGAGAAGATCATCAGCAACCTCATCAACCACCTATACAAGCGCGGCGCCCAGGTCCACTACGAGCGCACGTCGGACATCCACGTGTCGGGGCACGCGAGCCAGGAAGAGTTGAAGACGATGCTCCAGCTCACCCGTCCGCGCTACTTCGTGCCGCTGCACGGGGAGTACCGGCAGCTCTGCAAGCACGTGGAACTGGCCCGCGCCGTGGGCATCCCCGCCGACAACTGCTTTCTCCTGGAGAACGGCGACGTGCTGGAGCTGGACGGGGAGGACGCCTGGCGCGTGGAGCCGGTGCCGACGGGCAAGGTCTTCGTGGATGGCAAGGGCGTCGGCGACGTGGAGGACTTCGTCATCCGCGACCGCCGGCACCTGAGCGAGGACGGGTTCGTGGTGGTGGCCATGGCGGTGCACCCGCGCACCGGCGAGGTCACCGCGGGACCGGACCTCCTGGCACGCGGCCTCATGCGCGCGGAGGAAGAAGACGACGTCCTCGACACGGCGAAGGACGCGCTGTGGGCGTACCTCGACGGCTGCGGCTCCGAGACGCGCATGGACTCCGTGGAGTTGAAGGAAGGCATCCGCCGGTCGTTGCGCCGGTTCTTCGAGAAGCGGCTGCACCGCCGCCCGGTGATCGTGCCCTATATCATGGAGATGTAGGCGGGACGCTCATGGAGAAAGGTTCCCGACTCAATCGTGAACTGTGGGGCTCGGTGGCGCTGGCGGGCGCCTGCTTCGCGGTGCTGAGCCTGGCTTCCTACAGCCCACTGGACCGCTCCTTCAACGTCCCATCCGGCTCGCAGGATCCCCTCAACCTCGGTGGTCTGGTGGGCGCCTATCTGGCCGATGCCCTGCTGCAGGGCCTGGGCGTCACCGCCTACCTGGTGCCGCTTCTGCTGGTGTGGATGGCCCTGCGCCTGTTCCGCCGCCAACCGCGCAGGCTGCGCGTCCTCCAGTTCGTCGGCTGCTGCGTGCTGCTCTGGGGCGTGACGATTCTGCTCAGCCTCGTACACCAGCCGGAGTTGGCGCGGGACGGCGGCGGCGTCCTGGGGAGCTTCTCGCAGGTGTTGCTGACCGAGATGTTCGGCTATGCCGGGACGTGGGTCATCACGGTTTTCTTGTTCTTCCTGGCGGGCATGCTGCTCTCACAGACGTCCATGCTGAACTGGTGGGGTCGCGTTGCCGGAGCGCAGGACCAGATCCGCTCTTCGATGGACGCGGCCGTGGCGTCGGCGCGCCGGCTGAAACCGGGAGGAGAGGCACCCGTCAACGTCAAGAAGGAGCACAAGGATTTCGAGCCGCCGCCGATCATCCTCGACGAGGTCATCGAGCAGGAGGCCCCGGAGGAACCCAAGCCACGCAGGAGGAAGGCGCGGGCGAAGGTCAAACGCAAGCCGGAGCCCGAACAGTTCGTCTTCCCCGAGCTCAGCGACGGTTACACCCTCCCGCCCCTGGCGTTCCTCGATTCCCCTCCACGGGAAAAAACCGGCGTCGACAAGGCTTCGCTGGAAGCCAACTGTCTCGTGCTCCAGCGGAAGCTTCAGGACTTCGGTATCGAGGGCGAGGTGTTGGCGGCCAGGCCCGGACCGGTCATCACGGTGTACGAGTTCCGCCCCGCGCCCGGCGTCATGGTGCGCCGCATCGTGGGCGTGGCGGACGACCTCGCCATGGCCCTGAGCGCGGTGAGCATCCGCATTCTGGCGCCGATTCCGGGCGAGTCCGTCGTGGGGATCGAGGTGCCCAACGCCCGGCGGGAGAAGGTCTTTCTGCGAGAGATGCTGGAAGACCCGGTCTACGCCGACTCCGGCGCGAGCCTGCCGCTGGCCTTGGGCAAGGACGTGTCCGGCGCTCCCTTCGCCACCGACCTCGCGCGCATGCCGCACCTGCTGGTGGCCGGCGCCACCGGCACGGGCAAGTCGGTGTCGCTCAACTCGATGATCCTGAGCATCCTCTACCGGGCCGCGCCGGACGACGTGCGCTTCATCATGATCGACCCCAAGATGCTCGAGCTGACGCCGTACGAGGGTTTGCCCCACCTCCTGACGCCGGTGGTCACCGACCCCAAGGAGGCGCGTGCCGCCCTGTTCTGGGCGGTCCAGGAAATGGACCGGCGCTATCGCCTGATGCGCGACAAGGGCGCGCGCAACATCGACAACTACAACCGCATCGTGGAGAAGGAACCGCCGCCCGTCCCGGCGTCCGCGGACCCCTCCGAGGAGGAGGTGGGCGGACGCCTGGACGGCAGCGAGGAGTTGGAGCACGGGCGCATGCCGCGGGTGGTGATCCTCATCGACGAGCTGGCGGACCTGATGATGTCCGTGGGACGGGACATCGAGGAGCACATCACGCGCTTGGCGCAGAAGGCCCGGGCCGCGGGGATCCACATGGTGCTGGCCACCCAGCGGCCGTCGGTGGACGTGATCACGGGGCTCATCAAGGCGAACTTCCCGGCGCGAGTCTCCTTCCAGGTGACCTCGCGCATCGACTCGCGCACGATCCTGGACGGCCAGGGAGCGGAGCAGCTCCTGGGTGACGGCGACCTGCTCTTCCTGCCGCCCGGCACCGCGCGGCTGATCCGCCTCCACGGCCCGTACGTGTCCAACCGGGAGATCGGCAAGGTCACGGACTTCATCAAGCAGCAAGGGAGGCCCGAGTACCGGCCGGACATCCTCGAAGCGGGCGCGGAAGGGGGCGGGGAGTTCAACGGCCTGGACGACGACTACGACGAGATGTACGACCAGGCGGTGGCGGTGGTCACCGAGACCCGGCAGGCGTCCATCTCCATGGTCCAGCGCCGCCTGAGGGTAGGCTACAACCGCGCCGCGCGCATGATCGAGAAGATGGAACGGGAGGGGGTCGTAGGGCCGGCGGACGGCGCCAAGCCGCGCGAGGTCCTGGCGCCGAAAATCGAGGAATGACGAGACAGGACACGAGATCACGGAAAGGACGACATGCGAATCTCCCTCGGCCCTGACAGCGGTGGCTTGGCGCGGCTCTCGGGCCTTTCACGGGCCCTGGCGGTGGCGCTCGGATGCGGGGTGTTCCTGGCCCTGTTGGCGCCGCAAGCTGGCGCACAAAATGCGGCGGAGGTGGTGCGGCAAGTGCAGTTGCGCTACGACGCGACGCGGGACTACAGCGCCGAATTCCACCAGACCACCGAGTACCGGACGCTCAACCGGCGCATCGCGGGCAGGGGCAGCTTCTACTTCAGCCGCCCCGGGAGAATGCTCTGGCGCTACGAGGAGCCCGCGGGACAGTTCGTGCTTTCCGACGGCCGCCATCTCTACTTCTACCAGCCCGCTGAACGGCAGGTCATCAAGACCGCCGTGGGCGTGGCTTTTCGTTCGGACCTGCCGTTGTCGTTCCTGCTGGGTATCGGCAAGCTGGAGCGGGACTTTCGTTCCGAGCTGCTGGAAAGCACCGCCCACGGACACCGGCTCAAGCTGGTGCCCAGGCGGGCCAACACGGGCCTCCGCGAGATCACCCTTACGGTGGACGCCGAGGGCTACGACATCCGCCGCGTGCGCATCGAGGACGGCAGCGGCAACCTCTGGACTTTCGCCTTCGAGAACATCCGGCGCGGGGTCGGTCTGGACCCCTCGGTGTTCCGCTTGAAGGTACCGCAAGGTACCGATATCGTTGAGTTTGGCTCCTGACCGGCACCCCTCCCACGGGGGTCGCCGGGGGACCTCTTTTATCTGGTTGACTCCGCCTTGAAATAGTGGTCAATTGGGTGTCTTCCCAGGAGATACGACCATGAGAAAAGACGTACTGAAGAAATTCCGGGAGACCCTGCTCGACATGAAGAGCCAGCTCCTGGATGACCTTCCGGACCGGCTGAAGCAGGAGGTGGAGAGCACCAAGGACGAAGGACGCGACACCTATGATCTGGCCAGTGACGAACGGGACCGCGAGATCAACATGATCCTCAACGACCGCGAGCGCACGAAGCTGATGGCCATCGAGGACGCGTTGGCCCGGCTGGGCGAAGGCTCCTACGGGGAGTGCGAGGAATGCGGCGAGGACATCGGGGTGGGCCGGCTCAAGGTGATGCCGTTCACGCGCTTGTGCGTACGCTGTCAGGAAGAGTTGGAGAAGGAATCCCGGATGACGAAGAACTTCGACGAGGACCGTACGTTCCGCCGCCTCGCGACGAACGATACGGAGGAAGAGAGCTACTAGCCCATGAAGTATTTCTTTTCCAGGCAAGACGCCGAAGTGGTGCGCATCGAGGGCGAGGCGCCGCGCACCCTTTACCCTTGTGTCGAGCCCCGCACCACCGGGACACGCCACTTCTCCATGGGCCTCCAGCAAGTCGATCCTCACAGCGAGATCCCCCTGCACTCCCACGATGACGCCGAAGAGATACTCTTCGTCTTCGGCGGCCGGGCGACCGCCACCGTGGGAGACGAGACCGCGGAGATCGTTCCGGGTTCGGTGGTGTTCATACCGCCGCGTACCAACCACGGGTTCGTCAACGATCATGACGAACCGCTGTGGATTACGTGGACCTTCTCGCCCCAAGGGTTCGAAGGCTACATCCGCGGCGTGGCCGAGGGCACGGTAGAACTCAAGACCGTATAGGCGCGCTCGGAAATTCGGTATCGGGCGGCGGCGTTCCGTGGTGAGTGCCGCCGCCGTTCTGTTTCCGCACCGCGCGAGTTCAGGGTGTGTGACGCGGGACGGCAGGGGAACACCACGTTGCGCCGACTCGCGCACGGGTTCCGCAAGGAGGCTCCATGCTCCAGGACAGGATCGGTTTCATCGGCGCCGGCAAGATGGGCAGCGCCATCATCAAGGGAATTTTGCGCGCCGGTCTGGTGGATCGGAGCCAGTTGGTTGCGAGCGATCCCATCGAGGCGTTGGGGAAGGCGCTGGTCGACGAGACCGGTGTCCGGTTCGTGAAGGACAACGTCGAGTTGGCGAAGTCCTCGGACATCGTGGTGCTCGCGGTCAAGCCCCAGGTCATCGACGCGGTGCTGCGGGAACTCGCCGGCACCTTGCTGGAAGACAAGCTGGTGGTGTCCATCGCGGCCGGGGTGCCGCTGGCGCGCATCGAGGGGCATCTGCCCGAGGGCACGCGCGTGGTTCGGGTCATGCCCAACACGCCCTGCCTCGTGGGAGAGGCGGCCTCGGCCTACTCCGGAGGCCAATGGGCGAAGGACGAAGACCTCGACAGGGTTGGACGGATCCTTTCGAGCGTGGGCGTCGCGGTCACCGTGGAGGAGCATCATCTCGACGCCGTGACCGCCTTGAGCGGCAGCGGCCCGGCGTACGTCTTCCTGTTCATCGAGGCCCTCACCGCGGGCGGCGTGCAGATGGGGCTCGGCCGCGACGTCGCTCTCGATCTGGCGCTGCAAACCGTCTACGGCTCCGCGGTCATGGCACGGGAGTCCAAGGGGCACCTCGCCGAGTTGCGCGACGCCGTCACGTCGCCCGCCGGGACCACCGCCGCCGGTCTCTTCGCCCTGGAGCAGGGGGCTTTTCGCGCCACCATCATGGAGGCGGTGATCCAGGCGACGGAGCGTTCGGAAGCCCTGGGGAGGGGCGAGCACTAGTGCGGACCTGCCGCTTCGAGGACGAGAAGGGCCGCCATCTGTTGAACCGACTGAGAGTGTGCCGCCGGGCGCTGGTGTTGGCGTGGCTCCTGGTCGGCGCGGCCATGGCGCACGCGCAGACGGGCGCGCCGTCCGAACTGGCGCAACAGGCGTATGAGAAGATCGTCGAGGCGCGCGGCAACGCGCGCTCCGAACGCTACCTGGAAGCCTTGAACCAACTCGGGCAGGCGGTCTCGCTTGCCGAGCAGGCGGGGAGCCGATTGCCCTTGGCCCTGGCGCTCCACAACATGGCGGAGGTGCGCCTGCTCAAGGGTGAGCCGCTGGACGCTTTGAAGGACTTCCACCGCGTCCTGGGCGTCTACACGGAGCTCGGTCACCGGTCGGGCGTCAAACTGGCGCGAGACCGGATCGACATGCTGTCGCGGCTCTTCAGGAAACCGCGGACGCCGGCCGCGCCCGTGGCCGAAGGGCCGGCGCCGGCCGCCTCGTCGCCCGCGGGCGACCCCGGCGAGGTGAGTGCGGTGGCGCCGGTGGAACCCCCGCGGACCGAAGAGGCGGATCGGCTGGCCCGCATCGACCAGGCCGTGGAGCGTATCCGGCGGCGGCAACGTGGCGAGGAAACGCCCGAACCCTCACCGGTCGAGGGCGTCCAGGTGACCCACACCGAGCCATGGGAAGAGCCGGACAACCCGAGAGAGTGGGCCTACGTCGAGTCGCTGCGGCGGAAGATCGGCGGCAACGCGCGTTATCCCGAATATGCCAAGCGGACGCGCCAGGAGGGGGCTGTGGACGTGGTCTTCGCGGTGCGCGAGAACGGCGAGGTCGAAGGCATCAAGCTGTCCAGGTCGTCCGGCTTCATCGTGCTGGACGTGGAGGCGTTGCGCAACGTTCGGGAAACCGCGCCCTTCGGTCCCATACCCCGCAGTGTCCCCGACAACTCCCTGACCGTTCGCCTGACGTTGAACTACGGACTGCCGGATCCGCCCGCCGTCGCGCCCTGATCCAACGGCGGAGCCCCGGGCGATTCCTCATGCCATGGCGCGAGGTTCCGCGCGCGCGTCGCGTCGCAATGCGCGTCGTCAGGGATTGCGGCCCGCGCGCGCCAGCGGCTCGACGGAGGTGAGGCGCGCTAGCGAGTAGCCGTGGAACGGCTGGAGTCTCAACGCGCGCACGTAGTCGAGGTCGGCGCGCGCGTGAAAGCCGAGAGCGGTGGCGTTGCGAGCGCGCAGGACGTACACCTCCGCGAGCCACCTGTCGTCTACCGCCAGGCCCGATTCCGCGACCTCGAGAAAGTTCAGGGACTCGCGATAGTTGCCCAGGAAGTAGTGCGCGCGGGCAACGAAGTAATGGCTGTAGGGATTGGTCGAGTCCACCCGAATGGCCTGCTCGAAGCGCGCCAGCGCGGCGTCGTGGCTCTCCGCTCGAAGCAGTGTCCGACCTTGCTGCAACAGCTTCATCGACGCCTCGCGCTGCGGTAAGGCCGTGCCCGTCGCCGCGGTCAGGTCCGGCAACGGGTAGGAGTCCCCGGTGCCGTGGTCGGATCGGACATCGGACGCGGGGGCGGCCGGCGCTGGTTGTGGCGCGAGAACCGCCGTTGCCGGGCGCGACGCCTCCGGTTCCGCCTTTTCCGGTCCCGGCCTCGGGACGTTTGGTTGCCCCTCGGGCCGGGCCAGCGGTTCCGTCACGGCGGGTGTCTCGGGCACGGTCTGCCCAACGGACGGCGCCGGTTCCGGCGCTGAGCCGGTCAGATCCTCTTCCATGATCGTCCCCTGCCGCAACAGCGGTGACGCCGGCTCGTCCGGGTTTGTGGACTGGATCTGGGCCATCGCCACCCCGCCCACGAACAACGCCGTCAGGAAGAGCACTCCGGATGCCGCCCACGCCCGCGCAAAAGGTCCTGTCATTCTCTCGGCTCCACTCCCGGCACCGGCCGGCACCGCCTCACAAAAGGATCACCGCCACCACCGTGCCCAAGGCGAACGGCACCAGCGCCGCCGGAGGCAAGTTCCCGCTCACCGTGTCGAGAACCACCAACATCGACAGTCCGATAAACACGAGACCCGGATAGGTCACAAGAAGCTCGATCATGGATCCATGCCGGCGCCCTCGGCCCGGTCCGAAAAGAGCCGGGAGGGCGTGGCGCCGGAGCATCCTTCATTGTGGGTTGCGGGTGTCGGGGTGTCAAGGAGAAGGAGCGAGGGCGAAGGGCACTGATGCCGGGCATCGCTTTCCGTGAGGACTCCTAGCTAGGCCGGGGCGGCGGTTCTCTCGATTACGATCTTGAGCGCTTCGCCCTGTTGCCGGAGCGCTTCGCCTTGCTGTTTGAGTGCTTCGGCTTGCTGCCGGAGAGCTTCGCCTTGCTGTTCAATACCCCGGACAAGTGCCTGGAGCACTTCGCCCTGCTGGCGTAGCGCTTCCATGGTTTCGGAGTGCCGGGCATCCTCGCGCTTCTCGCGTTGGTCTCCGGCCCGGCGCATTTGGCCGATGCCGTAGAAGATGGCCCCAACGGCGACGGTCTGAAGTGCCAGGGACGCCGCGGCGAATACGATTTCGAGCGGGGTCATGCTGCTTCTCCCTTCTCTCCCCTGCTGGATAAGTGTCGTTTGTGAGACACGCTAACCACCTTCCCACAACTTCAACTCATCCTCCGGGAGAGGATCGAGGATGCTGTCGTCCACGACGATTCGCCCCTCCGGGGTGCCGGATTGCCGCTTGCCCGGCCGCTTGTAGCGGACAAGTCGCGCGACGGGTTCACCCTGGCGCGTGATAACCACTTCCTCGCCCGCCTCGACCTGCGCCAACAGGCGGGAGAGTTGGGTCTTGGCTTGATCGACGTTGACCACGGGCATGGGTTGGTCCCCTTGGACAGTACGCTCAATCTTCCGTTTTCAGATCGTCCACGAGGGTCTGTACGCTGTCGAACCGGGGCAGGCCGCGCTTGCGGGCCTCCTTCATCGCCTCGATAGTGATGGGGTTTGGAATCAGTGGCTCGAAAGGCAATGCCTTTTCCTGGGCAATCTTGGTCAGCAGAAGCCGCACTGCATCGGACACCGTAAGCCCCATCGCAGCCAACACGGCGGCCGCTTCCTCTTTCACGGCCCCGTCGATGCGGGCCTGGACAAGTTGATTGGCAGCCATGGTTGATCCCCCTTGTCAAGGTCGCGCACAGCGCCACGGTCAAGCTCAACCTTCCATGCCATAGCGTTTCATTACTTCTTCAAGCGGTAGGCTTTCGGATCGTCCGGCGCGGCTCTCGATCAGGCGCTGTTCGGCCAAGTACAAGTCTTCGAGGTCTTCCAAGTGCTTCAGGATGGCCTCGCGGGCGTAAAAGGTCTTGGTCCGACCCGTGGCTTTCGCCAGCGCATCAAGGCGGGCTTCCACCTCGGCGGGCAGTCTGATCGCGAGCATAACGGCTCCCCCTCTCAACGGATATACAAGTATAGCTTACAATCCGGCCACATGGACACCGCCGAGGTTGCGTATTCGAAGATCATCTGGCTCGTTTGGCTGTGATTGAGATGGGACGCGCTCGTTCGGGCGAGCGGCTGAGATACTGGTATCAGTCAAACAGGTCGTTTTGTCCGTTTTTCAGACGGCTCTTCGGATAGTAGTCCGGTGCTGATTCAGCCACGTGTGGTAGGGGGTCGTCCTGTAGTGCTGGAGCGTCTCGTCTACTCCAGCGACGATAGTTGAGGTCGTCGATGAGCTTCCGGGCGTGGAGCTTGTCGAGCAGTTGATTGTAGCCGTTCTGGTCCAGATGACCGCGGTTGCGGAGATCGGCCAGCATGTTCCAGTAGGCGTTCTCGTACAGGACTTTTCGGGCGCAGATTTCCAGCAGGGCGGTCAAGTAGCCGTCTTCGCCAAGCAACTCACGCGTGAAGCTGTCGGTCAAAAGGTCGAGGTAGTCGTCGCCGTCCGCGATGCGGCGCTCGATCAGGTCGACCTTCGATTCAACGTCGTGAAAGGCGACCAGTGTCAGGACAGTTTGTCGCAGTTCGGGGTCCTTGTCGCGGGTCAAGTCCGAGAAGTGTTGGATAATTGGGAGGGGGAAGCATTGGCCGAGGCGTTTCGGTTGAGGCCGTCAGGGGCCTGGTATTCCTGATCGAGGTCCTCTCTGACGGCGCGCGTTTGGCGGCGCTCGAGATCAGAGACCTTGATGGCCCTCCAGCGCTCGGCAGCCCGGATCATAGCGCCGAACATGAGCTTGAGGAGTAGTAGCATACTAAACAGGTCCTATAGGAGAAAAATCAAATGAAATTTTCTGAGGACATCGTTCCGCTGACCGACCTCAAGACGAACCCCGGTCGCGTTGTGAAACACGCAACGGAAACGCGGCGTCCGGTTTTGGTGACGAGTAGGGGTCGTGGCGTGGCGGTCGTCCAATCCGTCGAGGAATTCGAAGCGGCCGACGATGAGCGCGCCTTCATGCGGGCGGTGATTGAGGGGCTGTCGGATCTGGAGGAGGGACGCGAAGTGTCGCTGGCCGAAGCCAAGCACCGACTCGGTCTCGAATAGTCGTGCCTGCCGAGATCCGGCTGACCAACTCCGCCTTGGCCGACCTGGAGGAGATCCAGGATTGGTAAGCTCGTGAAGGCGTTCCGGACGTAGGCTTGCGTTTGATCCAAGTGATCATGGAGCGCATTGAACGGCCAGACCTTATGCCACGGGTTGGGGAATGGCAAATGTGTTGAGGGCTACCTTCCTCGTCGGCGTACTCCTCCGACAGGAGAGGGGAGAGCGCCGGTTGCGCCAACGGGCGAAACGGCGGGGTCTTGGCTTGATGGACGTTGGCGGGGTATCGATATGCGGTACAGGGGGAGAAGTGACTACCATGCCGACGACGCCTTATACATCACTCGGTACGGAAGACCTGGAGCAATGGGCTGGAGCCACCATTTTCAAGCGCGGCAAGGGCTATCGGCGACGTGTGCATGATCTCGCGGTGACCGAGGAAGGGCACCTGGTTGCCGAGGTTGTCGGAAGCGAAAACTACGCCACGCGAGTCTGGATGACCCACGGCGAGCCGGATCACGAGTGCAGTTGTCCCTACGACGGGCCTTGCAAGCACGCCGTTGCCGTCATTCTGGCTTATCTCGATTGCGTCGCGGCGGGGACATCCGTTCCACGGATCGACGGTGACGAGTTGAGCGACCGGCTCTCGACATATGGCTTGGCGGGAGATTTGGGCACGGAACGAGCTGTCGATCCCGATGAGGCGCGCGCCGCGCTTGACGCTCTGACAAAGGCGCAGCTCGTTGAATGGGCCATGGATCGGTTCGCGTTCGATCCGTCGCTTTTCGATACGTTGCCCCTGGCGGGGCCGCTCACCGATGAGGCTCCGGATTGGGCCGTGGCGCGGCTGCGCCGGCAGATTCGCAAGACGGCCAGCGAGAGAGGCTGGCAGGATTATTGGCGCCACGAAGGCCATACGCCGGCCTACTCTCCGATTCGAGAGCAACTCAAGAAGCTGCTGAACGACGGGCATCACGAGGCGGTGCTGAAGCTGGGAGAGGAATTGTTCAAACTCGGCACCACCCAGGTCGAGGAATCGGACGACGAAGGGGAAACCGCCGGCGAGATCAGCGATTGCCTGGCCGTGGTGCTGGAGGCGATGAGGCAGACCAAACGCCCGGCCGCGGAGCGCATGATCTGGTATTGGGACAAGCTCCTGAACGACTCGTACTGCTTGCTGGACGGGCTGACGCCGCCGGTGAACGAGGTCCAGATGAAACCCGCCGACTGGCGCGAGGTCGCCGAAGCGTTCGGCAACCGGCTGGCGGCCAGCCCCAAGCCCGATGGCCGTGGCCGCTGGTCGTCGGAACGGTACCGTCGGGAGCAGCTATTGAAGTACACGCAACGGGCGTTGGGCGAGGCCGGCGAGGAGCATCGAGCGATCGAGCTGATGATTGCCGAGCTGCCCTATTGCGACAACTATGTCGATCTGGTTGATGCCCTGTCGGCGAGCAAAGACTACGACCAGGCCGTGCACTGGATCTACCAGGGCTTCAGGCTGACCCTGGAGCATTCACCCGGCATCGCCTGGAAGTTGGTGGAGCAGTTGCTTGACATCGCCCGGCGACGGCGGGACTGGTTGCTGGCAGCGGCGTTGCGAGTGGAGGGATTTCTCGAACGGAGCACGGTGGACAACTATCGCCGGGTCGAACAGACAGCCCGCAAGAAAGGCTGCTGGCCGCAGGTGAGGTCCGGGTTGTTGCGCTACCTGGAGACCGGCTCCGCCCCTTCGTCCGCGGCCGGTTGGCCGTTGCCGGATACAGGACTTCCATTCCCCGCACGACGATTCCGGCGCGACACGCCTGACCACGATAGCCTGATAACGATTGCGCTTCACGAGAAACGGACGGAGGATGCCTTGCGGTGGTTTCGGGAGGCTCCTCACAAGGACCAGCATGCCGACCGCATCGCCCAGGCCGTGGCGAAGACGCATCCCGACGTCAGCATCGACGTGTGGCGAGGCAAGGCCGAGAGTCTGATCGCCCGAGTCCAGCCCAGTGCCTATCGTGAGGCGATGCCCTATCTCTCGAAGATGGAGAAGCTCATGCAAGGCCTGGGCCGAAGCGACGATTTCCGCCGCTACATCGCGGCGATGCGAGTGCGACACAAGGCCAAGCGGCGATTGATGGCAGAGTTGGACACGCTCGAAAAGAAGAAGGCGAGATTGCCGGGTCCCTGACCGGGTGTTAGTCTCCCTTCTCTGATATTGCTCAAACGGAGGGACAGCCCATGATCATCGATCTCGATTCGCATTTGCGCGAAGGCTATTTCATGGACGAGGTGTACAAGCTGGACGAACCGTTCGCCCAGTTCACTCCCAGGAAGGCCAACGACGCGGGCCGAAGTCACGGGACCCGCTTCATCCATTCCCTGGAGCCGCTCAATCCCCAGGGGCTCGCGACCCACAAGCACCCCTACATCTACGACCCCAAGGTGAACTGGCGCGCGGGCGAGATCGCCGAGCGGCAGGTGGGCGGCTACGACATGGCGCGGCGGGCAGAGGATATCCGGGCCGAGCGCATCGACAAGGAGATCATCTTCCCCACCGGCATCAGCATCGCCACGCAGAACCAGGGCCGCCTGGGCGCGGTGGTGGCGCGGGCCTTCAACGACTGGGTGGCGAACCTGGTCAAGGGCTACGAGGAGACGTTCCTGCCTTGCGCCATGGCCCCGGCCGGCTGCCCGGAAGCGATGCCGGACGAAGTGACGCGCTGTGTCGGGGAGCTGGGCTTCAAGGCCACCCATCTGGTGCCGTACGTGGGTTCGAGGAACGTGGACGATCCGATCTTCTATCCCTACTACGAGACGGTCCAGGACTTGGGCGTGCCGCTCTTCTGCCATCCCAACAGCAACGGCGACCTCACGGACCGGTTCGACAACTTCTACAAGACCCACGTCCTGGGGCGGGTGATGAACTGCACGGCCGCGCTCATCGCGCTGGTGCTGGGCGGCGTGTTCGAGAAGTTCCCGCGGCTCAAGGTGGTGTTCTTCGAGTGCAGCGCGGAGTGGATCCTCTTCTGGATGCACCGGATGGACGACGACTACGAGTGGGCCAAGGACTTCTCCCAGCTCACCGGCCACTTGAGCATGGCGCCGTCGGAGTACATCAAGCGCAACTGCTACGTGACCTGCGAGGCGGACGAGCGCGACCTGGCGACGCCCATCAAGGAACTCGGAGAGGACCGCATCTTCATGGCCACGGACTATCCGCACTTCGATTCGGAGTACCCGCACACGGTCTCGGGCATCGAGGAACGAAGCGACATCACCGACGCCCAGAAGGTCAAGATCCTGGGCGGGAACGCCGAGGAGTTGCTGGGTCTGTAACCCCACGTATTCCGGCGTTGGCGGACGGCCGCGAGTGCAACGCGGGCTCGGGGACGTGGGTCCGACAGGGGCCGCGTTGACACACTCAGGTGGGCGTGTTACGAGCCCGAGGAGTGCGATTCCATCGCAATTTCGCTGATGTTGTCCGCCAACCGGAGGAACGGCCGTGAAGGAACGGATTCGCGAGATCGACAAGGAATACGGTTTCAACCTCACCGAGGACGAGATCGAATCCATCGCCAGGCAGGCGGAGGAGACCCACCGGCTGCTCCAGGACCTCTACAAGGTCGACGTCACCGGGGTGATGCCCATCATGAAGATCGACAAGCAGCGCAAGAGCTGACCCGTATCGAAGCATCCAACGCATCGATCACACGCATCGAACATCCCCGACCCCACCTCGACACCATGGACAACGATACCAAGGAACGCATCCTCCAGCATATCGACGGCCAGGAGTTGGCCGAGCTCACACGCGACCTCGTGGACATCCTGAGCCCCACCGGCTCGGAGAAGGAGATCGGTGAGTTCATCCTCGACTGGTACCGGGCCAACGGTCTCAAGCCGGTCCGCCAGGAGATCGACCCCAACCGCGTGAACGCCGTGGGCGTGCTCCAGGGCACCGGGGGCGGCGTGTCGCTGATGATCAACGGCCATATGGACACGAGCTTCACCGGGCAGGAGGACGACCTCATGCTGTGCCGCGAGCTCGAGCCACAGAGCGAGTTGCGCGGCGCCATCCGTGACGGCAAGGTGTTCGGCCTTGCCGCGTCCAACATGAAGTCGGGTCTGGCGGCGTTCATGGTGGCGGGCAAAGCGCTCAAGAAGAGCGGCGTCGCCATAAAGGGCGACCTGATCCTCGCGGCGGTGGCGGGCGAGATCTCGCGCACCCCCATCGGGCCGTACCAGTCCGGCCTCTACCGCGGCGAAGGCACCGGCACGCGTCACCTGCTGACCTACGGCGTGCAGTCCGACTACGCCATCGTGGCGGACCGCTCGGCTCTGTGCATCGTGTGGACCCAGGCCGGCGTGGCCCAGTTCAAGATCGACACCTTCGGCAATCCGCACGCCGCCTGGGGGGTCACGCGGCAGCAGGAGCCGCCCGAAGAGCACAACGCGGTGCTCAAGATGGCCAGGGTGGCGCAGGCGGTGGATGCCTGGGCCGAGGAGTTCGAGGCCACGCACGTGTACCAGTCGGCCAACGGCCCGATCATCCCCAAGGTCAATCTCGGCGCCGTCCAGGGAGGCGCCCCTTACCGGCCCAACTACCACCCGGGCATCTGCTCGCTCTACGTGGACGTGCGCATTCCGCCGGAGCTTCGGCCCATGGAGGTGCAGCGGCAGTTGCGCGCGGTCATGGACGCCACCGGCTACGAGTACGACATCGAGATGTACACGTCGAAGATGGGCTACGAGGCCAAGGGCATCGAGCCGGTGGTGGATGTCATCGAGAACACGCACCAGGAACTGTTCGGCAAGAAGACCACGCCGGTCAACACGTTTCGTTCCAGCATCTGGACCGACACCAACATCTACAACGAGATGGGCATTCCGGCGTGCAAGTTCGGCCTCGGCGGAGGCCGCTTCACCACGCGGTCCGAGCAGATCGACGTCGATGAGATCGTGCGCGCGTCGCAGATCTACGCGCTGTCGGCCGCCACCATCTGCAACTGGACGCGCTGACGCCTCCGGAACGAACGGACATCGAGAACGAACGCGAACCCATGGAACCGGTACTCGCCGAGAAGATCGTCCACGGCCTCAAGGCGGCAGGCATCGACTTCATGACCTACCTGCCGGAGAGCCGGCTGAGCCAGATCCTGCCGCTGCTGCGCGAGGACGGCACGGTGCAGCTCGTGGGCACCGCCAGTGAGCAGGAGGCCATCACCATCGCGGCGGGCGCGGCCCTCGGGGGCAAGCGGGTGGCCTGCTACATGGAGAGCACCGGCCCCTACGTGTCCGCCTACTCGCTGCTCACCGTGGGCAAGCAGATGGGCGTGCCGATCCTGCTGCTCATCGGCTTCCTGGGCAGTTTCGCCGACCAGCGCAACAGCTTCCTGTACGTGACCATCGGCATGCGCATGATCCCCACGCTGGAGGGCCTGGGCATCGAGTACCGCGTGGTCGAGAACGCGGAGAACCTGGAACGGCACATCCGGGACGCCCAACGGGTCAGCGACTCCATGCGCCAGCCCGCCGCCTTGATCTTCTCGGGGGAGTTCGCCCGATGATCCGGCGTGAATGCCTGGAGCTCATGGCGCCGTTGATGACCGATCAACTGGTGCTGTCTTCCCAGAGCGGCCAGCGCATCGAGTGGTTCCACTTGGCGGCGCAGCACGAGGGCAACCTGCTGGTGGGCATGATGGGGTGCGCCACGGGCGTGGGCATGGGACTGGCGCTGGCGCTGCCGCATCGGCGGGTCATCGTGCTGGAGTCCGACGGTAGCGTGCTGCTGTCTCTGTTCAATCTCCCGACTCTGGGCAACCTCGATCTGTCCAACCTGACGGTGTTCGTGTTCGACAACGAGGTGTACAGCGGCAGCACCATGAGCGAGCCCACGGCGACGGCCGGCAAGGCCGACCTGGAAGCCATCGCCCGGGCCTCGGGCATCGACAACGCCGTCACGGTGCACGACATCGAGGGGTTCAAGGAGCACGGCCTGCCGGGCGTGACCGGGGAGGGACTCCACTACGTCGTGTGCAAGGTCGAGGAGAGCCTCATCCACCGCGAGATCCCGCGCCCCAACGTCGACCTGGCGGAGTACAAGTACCGGTTCATCCGCTACATCGAGCGCACCGAGGGCATTACCATACCGTTCGTCGGCCTGGGGTAGGGCGCATGGCTCGGCGCCGGGCCGCTCGTTGAACAGGGGCGTCGAGGCGGCGCTCGTGTTCCGCGGGCCGCACAATCAACAGCAACCAACCCAAACCACAAGGAGGTGAATCACCATGGCAACCAACCAAGAGGCGGTGAAACGTCAGGAAGCGGAGAAGACCGAGTACGATTGGGGCACGCTGTGGCCGCACTACCACAAGGAGAGGATGAACTGGGCCACCGGGTTCCGCACCCGCGGCGACGTGGACATCCTGTTCCTCTCCGGCTCCACCGGACGCGATCCGTTCGAGGACGCACCCTGCCGCGAGCCCAACGAGGAGCGGGCCGGTCGCGGCAAGGTCGTCGGCGGAATCAAGGAGCAGACCCGTCAGGCCTGGCAGGACATCAAGGACAACCTGGAGATGATGGGCGGCGAGCTCAAGAACATCGTCATGATCCGCTACTTCCTCACGCGGCGCGAGGACGTATTCGACATGCGTGACGAGATGTACGCGTTCTTCGAGGAGCACGAGCCCGATCTGCGCGCCCATCCCCGTCCCGCCACGCTGCTGCGCGGCGTCGGCATCGACCTGCAGGACATGCTCATCGAGATCGAGGCGTGGGCGGCGGTGCCGCGGAAGAAGTAGCCGGACACCAAGGAGACTCCGATCAGCCGTGCCGGCGTCCTTCGACCCGGCTTCGCGACGCCGAAGGACGCCACGGTACCGAGCGGCTATTGATCGGAGCTTCCCCGGTGCTGCAAACGTCGTAGGGGCGACCGGGAGGTCGCCCCTACAGCATCCCGGCCCTGCCCGTCCATTCCGTTCTCAACACATCCGCTTCCCCCGATAGACATACCCCGCGGGGAGGGAACCTACGGCCAGTCCAGCTCCGCCAACACCGGCGCATGATCCGACGGTTTCGAGCCCTTGCGTTCGTCCCGGTCCACGCCGGCCGAGGTCGACCGCGCCGCGAGGTCCGGCGTGGCCAGGATGTGGTCGATGCGCAGCCCCTGGTTGCGCGGGAACGCAAGCTGGCGGTAGTCCCACCACGAGTAGAGCCCCGGGTCGGGATTGTGCCGCCGCACCACGTCCTGGAGCCCCCAGTCCGAGAGCCGCGTCATCACGCCGGTCATGTCGGGGTTGAACAGCACGGTGTCGCGCCACGCGTCCGGCTCGGCTACGTCCGCCACGTCGGGCGCGATGTTGAAGTCGCCGGAAATCAGCAGTGGCGTCCCCGGGACGTGGGTCTTGTCCAGGTACGGCATCAGCCGCTCCAGCCATTCGCGCTTGTAGACGTACTTGTCCGACTCCACCGTGGAGCCGTTGGGGACATACACCGAGATGAACCGGATGCCGCGGACCACGCCGCAGATGCACCGCGCCTGGGGATCGTCCGCGCCGTCGTCGAAGCCGATGCGCACGTCCTCGATGGGCTCCCGCGACAGGATCGCCACCCCGTTGTAGGTCCGCTGGCCGTGCACGGCCGCGTGATAACCCTGGTCCTTCAAGACCTCGTGGGGAAACTGTTCATCGGTGACCTTGGTCTCCTGCAGGCACACGACGTCGGGGTCGTGGCGCGACAGCCAGCTCAGCAAACGCTCCTCCCGCGCCCGAATGGAGTTCAGATTCCATGTGACGACCTTCACGGGTTCCTCCTCTCTCCGTCATTCCCACCTCGATGCGACCGAGTATAAATCATGCCATTCCCACGAAACAGGCTGTGTCAGATTCACAGCGCAACTACGTAACACGCAACTAGGTAACAGAACGACATTCCCGCGGAACAGGCTGTGTCAATACGCTGCTTCCTGGCGACTAAACGCGAATCCGTCATTCCCGCGAAAGCGGGAATCCAGGGGTGGTGGCGGGGCGCCGCAGCGGCGTTTCCCCGCCCCACCCCACCTGGATTCCCGCTTTCGCGGGAATGACGGATCGGAGGGCCGGGAGTGACGAAGACGGACGTCTGTAACTGATTGAATTCATTGGACACGACGCGACACCAGGGGCATGGGCGTCACCGTTCACCCACCCACGGTCCAGTACCGCCCGTTGCTCCGCCTCAGCGCGAGCGGCGTCTCGTAAAGCTCTTCCAGCAGCGTCTCGGTGATGACCTTTCCCGTCTCGCCCGAGCGGAACACGCGGCCGCCCTTGAGCACCAGCGTCTTCTCGAAGGCGGGCAGGATCTCCTCGATGTGGTGGGTGACGTAGACCAGGGCGGTGGCGTCCGTGGTGCGCCCCAGTTCCTGGAGCGCGGCCAGCAGGCTCTCCCGCGCCCCCGGATCCAGGCCCGCGCACGGCTCGTCCAGGAACATCAGGTAGGGACGGGCCATCAATGCCCTGCTGATGAGCACCTTCTGCTGCTCCCCCTGGGAAAGGGTTCCAAACCCCTGGTCCTTCAGGCGCAGGCAGCCCATGCGTTCCATGAGAGTCTCGGCCCGCGCGAAGTCCTCCTCCACGGGCCGGACCGTCGACATCTCCAGCAGGCCGATCTGCGCGAATTTTCCCGACACCACCGTTCGCAGCGCGGGTTCCCGGGCGGGGATCTGCGAGGCCAGGGTGACCGTGACCCAGCCGATGCCCTTGCGCAGCTCGCGAAGATCCACCCGCCGGCTGCCGTTCCGGTAGACGGTGCCCCCCTGGTTCGGCCACAGGTACCCGCACGCCATCTTCAGCAGCGTGGTCTTGCCCGAGCCGTTGGGTCCCAGGATCACCCAGTGTTCGCCCTGGCGCACGGTCCACTCGATGGAGTCGAGAATCGTGCGCTGCCCCGCCGAGTAGGAGACGTTGCGGATGTCGAGCGGCACTGCCGTGTTCATGCTGTCCTGTCTCCTCGGTGAAACATCGTCCCGGTGCCTCCTCCGGTCCCTCCCGCGCTTTCTCCTCGGCCGCTTCCGCGTTCTTCTCCCGGCCGTTGCCGCGCGCTCCCCGGTCGTGACGGTGCTCTCCTCCGTCAATTCCCGCTCTTCCTTCCGTCATTCCCGCGCAGGCTTGCCCTCGACCCCGTCCGAAGCGGGTATCCAGGAGGGGGCGAGGTGGGGCCATGTTGCCAACGCGGCTGGAAGGTTCTAAATAGCATCCTCATGCGCAGACTCGAAGGCCGCACGGCCATTGTCACCGGAAGCGGGCAGGGGATCGGCGAGGCCATCGCCCTGGTCATGGCGGAAGAGGGCGCGAACGTCGTGGTGGCGGAGTTGCGCGAAGACACCGCCGCCAGGGTACAACGCCGGATCGAGGAGGCCGGCGGCACCGCTCTCGCCCACGCCACCGACGTCTCCCGCGACGCCTCCGTGGACACCATGGTGGAAGCCTGCCTCGGCCGCTTCGGCAAGGTCGACATCCTGGTCAACAACGCCGGCATCTACCCCACCAGCACGGTGGAGGACATGGCCGAGGACGAGTGGGAACGGGTCATCGGCACCAACCTGTTCGGGACGTTCCTGTGCAGCCGCGCCGTGACGCCGCACATGCTGGCACAGCGGAGCGGGCGCATCATCAGCATCACCTCCGGCCGGGGGCTCCAGGGGGCGGACAACGGCGCCCATTACGCCGCCTCCAAGGGCGGCATCATCGGCTTCACCAAGAGCCTCGCCCTGGAGCTGGCCCCCGCCGGCATCGCCGTCAACTGCATCTGCCCCGGCGTGTCCGACACCGCCCAGCCCCGCGGTCACCGCACGGAAGAGGAGTTGTACGCCAGCGCCGCCCGGATTCCCCTTGGCCGCATCGGACAGCCGCGCGACATGGCCAAGGCGGCGGTCTTCCTCGCCAGCGACCGGGGCCGGTTCGTCACCGGGCAGACCGTGGTGGTCAATGGTGGCGCGATCATGCAGTAACGTCGTGAACGAGGCGTTGGAGGACCGCCCGGTGGCCAAGGGAACCCCTGATGAGCGCGGGTAACCTTGCCGGCCGGGGTTTTCACGGAACAAAGGACTTATGATGGATGCGAAAGTGGTTGTCGTCACCGGAGGCGCCAGGGGCATCGGCCGCGCCGCGGTGCTCCGTTTCAGCGAAGAGGGCTACGCGCCCGTCATCCTCGACCGGGACGCCGAAGCCGGCGCGGCCACCGCGTCCCTCCTCGAAACGAAGCAGGTGGAAGGCCGCTTCATCCAGGCGGACCTGACCGACAAGTCGGAGGTGACCGCCGCTTTCGAGCGCATCCTGTCTGCCTGCGGCCGCATCGACGTCCTCGTGAACCTCGCCGGCGGCACCTTCCACAAGGGCGCGATCCAGGACGTGACCCCCGCTCAATGGAAGGAGTGCCTGGACCTGAACCTCAAGACCACCTTCCTCTGCTCTCAGGCGGTCATCGCCCCCATGAAGCAGGCCGGCCACGGCGTCATCGTCAACACCGCCTCCAACTTCGGCGTCACCGGCGGCGGCGAGCGCACTCACTACGCCGCCTCCAAGGCCGCCGTCATCGCCTTCTCCAAGTCCCTGGCCAGCGAGCTGGCGCCCCACGGCATCCGCGTCAACACCATCGCCCCCGGTCTCACCGGCACCGACCGCGTGCGCGGCAAGTACGACGAAGACGAGTGGGCGAAGCTCTCCGGCGGCCTCCCCATGGGCCGTGCCGCCATGCCCGAGGAGATCGCCGACGGCATCTTCTTTCTCGCCTGCGACGAGAGCGACTACGTCACCGGCGCCACCCTGCACGTGAACGGCGGGATGGTGATGCCGTGAGAACTTGAACACGGGACACCGACCCCGGCGTGCCCTCCTTCACCTCTGCCCCTCTCACCATCTTCTTGTCGTGCACCTTGGGGGCTTGACGTGTTTGTGGGTTACGGTACCCGGTGATAAAATCGGACCGTTACCGGGGGGGTATGGTCCGCTATGCCGCAGGATGCAGCCGCAGGTGGTGGCTTGAGCCCGGACAAGGCTGACGTCACGCGGAGGATCGAGCCCTCGATTCGTAACGCCCTGCCGCACTACCTGCCACTGGGCATTTTCCCTCTGCTTCTTGCCGCCGCGATGTATGGCGGCTGGTGGCTGTTGCCGCCATTCCTCTTCATGAGCGTCGTGGGGCCGCTTGATCGGGCGCTCGGTCCCGACGGCCGCAACATGGACCCGGAGAACACGCCGGAACGCCGGCTGGTCTGGCACAATCTGCCGGTCTGGACCTGGGCGTTTCTGTGGCCGCCGGTGCTGATTCTCGGCATGTGGCAGATCCTTGTCGCGAATCAGTTCGCGGTCTGGGAAGCCGTGATCCTGGCGAGCCTCCTGACCATGGAAGCGCAGGCTGTCTTCGTGGTCGGTCACGAACTGGTCCACCGGCGCTCCGCCTGGGAACGGCGGCTCGGAGAATTCCTGCTGGCCTCGGCCTCGTATCCGCAATACTCCACGGAGCATGTCTACATCCACCACGCCAAGGTGGGCACGCCGCTCGACGTGGGGTCCGCTCCGAAGGGTGAGAGTTTCTGGCGCTATTTCCCCAGGGAGATCGTCAGCAACGTCACCAACTCCTGGGAATTCGCCGGCGAGCGACTGGCGCGGCGCGGGCTGCCGCGGTGGCATTACAGCAATCAGTTCTGGCGCTACGGGCTCGCTCTATTGTTCTGGTATGGGCTGGTGTGGTGGATGAGCGGTATCCTGGCGGTGCTGGTCTTCGTCTTCCTCGGCCTGAGTTGCGTCTTTTCCATGAAGATCAGCAACTACTTCCAGCACTACGGTCTGCGCCGGGTGCGTCAGTCCAACGGCCGTTGGGAAAAAGTGATGCCGCGCCATTCCTGGAACGCGGACTGGAAGTACAGCAACTGGATGTTCTTCAACATGCAGCGCCATGCGGATCATCATGCGGCGGCGGCTCGCCACTACCCGCTGCTCCAGGTCCGCGGCGCGGATGAAGCGCCGGTGTTGCCGGGCACCTACGCCGACATGATGAACATCGTGCTGCGGCCCAGGCGCTGGTTCGAGAAGATGGATCCGTTGGTGGATCAATGGCGCGCGCATTTCTACCCGGAGATCGATGACTGGAGCGCCTACGACAGCCCGATCTCCGCGGCGCGGCCGGAAGCCTTCGAGGCCATCGTCGAAATCTACGGCGCCGCCCCGCGCCTCGCCAAATGGATCGAACGCAATCCGGAGCTTCTGGACAGCTTGCAGGACCGGGAGTTCACCGATCTTGACTTGCCGAAGGGATTCGGGCCGGATCGCGAATCCGAGGCGATCGCGCGCCGCGGGCTTGCGCGACTCTATTGGACGGTCGAAATGGGCGTCCCCGAGATGAAGGACCTGATCGCCGAAATCCCCACGGCGGACGCAAGGGAAAGCGCGGAGATCGTGCGCAACTGGTCCAACGACAAGGCCTTTCAGGTCGCCATGCACGTGGTGCGCGGAAACCTGTCGCCGGCCGAGGCGAAGTCCGCGCTGTCCAGTCTCGCCGAAGCGTCGATCGCGACCCTGCTCGGCGCCGTGGCGGCGGACGTGGTCGAGCGCTTCGGACCCTTGGGCGGGGGCGGGGTCGCCGCGATATTCCTGGGCGATCTCGCCAGCCGGGAGGTTCATCCCGGCGTTGCCGTCGGCATGATGTTCGTCCATGACGGCGGGATGGGTGGCGAACATGAACGCCTGTGCCGCGGTTTCCGTGAGACCCTCACCGACCTGGCGCGGGACAGCCTGTTGTTCTCGCCCATCACGCCCGACGCCAATCCCCTTCCGGATCTGCCCCTTGCCGAGTTGGCCGAGCATGGCGGAAGGCCTGCTTCCGGCGGAATCCCCCCGCTCACCCGGGCGCGCTGCGTGTTCGAGTGCGGCGACTCCGACATCGGCCGCCGCTTCGATGAAGCACGGCGCGAAGTCCTGGCCGGATGGGATGGGAGCGAGTCGCTGACGGGCCGGCCGCGCGAGCGACGGCAAGCCGCCGCCGAACCCGGCGTGTCCACGTACGCCCTCATGCGCGGCGGACTGGATGACGTGGAGCGGACCGCGCGCTTCCTGCAGTTGACGAACGGCGCTGCGGCCCTCGACCATCCGGCCCCGACCGCAGCCGCGCTGCTTCACGGCGCGGGCGCGGAGCCGCTGGCGCAAGCCGCGTCTCTGTGGCGCGATTTGCAGGGCATCACGCACCTTGTGGGCGGGGAGGGCTTTGACGCGGCCGCGGCGGGGCCGAAGGTCCAGTCCCTTGTGGCGAGCGCCTGCGGGCATGAGGACTTCGACGCGCTGAAGACGGCGGTCACCGAAACCGCGTCCCGCGCCGCGGCCGAGATCGATACGCTCCTTTCCCGCGCGTGAAGGCGCGACGAGGAGCACTGGCGGGTACGTCATTCCCGCTTTCGCGGGAATGACGTTTCGGGGGGCGTGCTTCGGATCGCTCTTCGCAAACAACTTTCAAACCTCGGGGTTAACCGAACCCTGCACTGGCTGATACGGCGCGGAAACCACGAATGCCGACCCAGACGGACGTGAATTCCCGGCGCGGAATCCTGATCAAGACGACTCCCGAGGATGAGGGGCTCGTCAAGCTCCCCGCGCTTGCGCCGCACTTGCAATTCCACGAGGTCGGCGACCGGCAGACGCTGCTGGTTTCCGAGACGTTCAACACTCTGCTGCACGGCAAGCTGTACCGCGATCTGCTGCCGCTGCTCGACGGCCGGCAAGCCCTGGACGGGATCGTCGCGGCCCTTCACGGCGCCCATGCCGGAGCCGACGTTCTCGCGGCCGTGGCCGGGCTCTCCGCCAAGGGCTATGTCGTGTCCGCCGACCATGGCATGGACCGGGGCCGGGCGGCCTACTGGTCTTCGCTCGGCGCGTCGCCGCGCCGGGTCGAACAAGAGCTGGCGGAAACGCGCGTCGCGGTGGAGGGTGACGGCGGCCGGCTGACCCGCCGTCTGGAAGAGAGCGGCGCCCGTGTCGGATCCGGCGATGCCGGGCTCACCGTCGTCGTCTGCGACGATTATCTCGACGCACACCTTGGGGCAGTGAACCGGCGCCGGCTCGAGGCGAGGACGCCGTGGACGCTGGTGCGGCCGCGGGGCATGGAGGCGCTGTTCGGTCCCGTCTTTCGCGCGGACAGACAGGGACCTTGCTGGGACTGTCTGGCGTACCGCTTGCGCAACCATCAGGAGGTCCACGGTTTTCTGCGCAACGTTGCCGGCGACGAGGCTGCCTTCAAGCCGTTCGCGGCGCAGCCCGCGGTGCTGGATGCGCTCTACGGGCTGATGGCGGCGGAGATCGTCAAATGGCTGGTGCTGGATGAGGCCGCGCCGATTCACCAACACGCCATCGCGATGGATGTCGGCACCTTCGCGAGTTCGCGGCATCGGGTGATGCGCCGTCCGCAGTGCCCGGCCTGCGGCGACGAGGCGTTGTATCGACCGGATCGACCGCCGGTGCCGTTGCGTCTGAAGGCGAGTCCCAAGGTCCACCGCAACAGCGGCGGCGCGCACACCGTGGCGCCGGAGGTCACCCTGGCGAAGTACCGCCACCTGGTGAGCCGGATCAGCGGTGTCGTGACCTGGCTTTCGCGCACCACCGGCGAGGCCGACACCTGGCTGCATGTCCATTGGGCCGGGAGCAACCTCGGCATGAGAAGCCGGAGCCTGACCTCGCTCAGGCGCAGCCTGCGCAGCAAGAGCGCGGGCAAGGGCAGCACGCGCGAACAGTCCGAGGTCAGCGCGCTGTGCGAGGCGGTGGAGCGCTATTCGGGCGCCTTTCACGGCGACGAGATCCGCGTCCGCAAACGCTTCTCCGAGCTGGCCGGGGGAGGAGAGGCGATCCATCCCAACGACGTGCAGCTCTTCAGCGACCATCAGCTCGACAACGCGGAGAGCATCAACGCGCGCGGCCATCCCTACAACGTGGTGCCGCCGCGTCTCGACCCGGACGCCGAAATCGACTGGACCCCGGTGTGGTCGCTGACGCGGCAGTGCCATCGCCATCTGCCGACGTCCATGCTCTACAGCATGCCGGCCGAACAGCGCGGCGCCTCGGACCTGATCGCCGACTCCAATGGCTGCGCGGCGGGCAATACGCTGGAAGAGGCCATCGTGCAGGGCTTCTATGAGCTGGCCGAACGCGATGCGTTCGCCATCTGGTGGTACAACCGCCTGCGGGTGCCCGCGGTGGATCTCGCGAGCTTCGACGACGCGTACCTCGCGACGGCCGCGGACCATTACGCCCGTTACGAGCGGGACTTGTGGATGCTCGACGTCACCTCGGATATCGGTGTTCCCGCGTTCGTGGCGCTGTCACGCAGGCCGGAAGCGAAGACCGAGGACATCATTTACGGCGCCGGCGCCCACGCCGACCCGCGCATCGCGGCGCTGCGAGCGGTCTGCGAATTGAACCAGTGCCTCACCTGGCTGCCGCGTCCCGGGAGCGGCGAGGGCCGGCCCATGATCGATGACCCGCTGGCTCTCTGGTGGTGGCGGACGGCGCGAGTGGCCGACTGCTCCTGGCTGGCCCCCGCGGACGGCGTTCCCGCGCGCAAGGCGTCGAGCTATGCGATGATCGAATCGCCCGACGCGCGCGCCGACGTGGAGGTTTGCCGCGGGCTGGTGGAAGCCCGGGGGATGGAGTTCCTGGTGCTGGACCAGACCCGGCCCGACATCGGCATGCCGGTGGTGCGGGTGATGGTGCCGGGCATGCGCCATTTCTGGGCGCGGTTCGCACCCGGGCGCCTTTACGATGTACCGGTGCGCATGGGCCGCCGCGAGCACCCTCTCGCCGAAGCCGACTTGAACCCCTTGCCCGTCATCGCTTGAGGAGACGACATGGAGATCGACGAGGCCGTCACGCTGACCCAGGAGCGTCTCGCTCAAGAGGGCGCCACCATGGCGGACTTGCTCGGGCACTTCCGGAACAGGGTTGCGCCTGTCCTCGTGGGCGACCCGCAATGGCAGCGCATCCTCGAGTGCGCCGCACGACTCCCCATTACCATGGGCGCCCTGCCGTTCGGCCTCGAGCTGCCGCTTCATGAGCCGGCGCCGGAGGCCGACTTCGGCGCCTCCCTGGCGAGCGGCACCCGAACGGCGGCGTTCTTCCGGGAGCGCGCGCGGACCGACGAGGCGGACGCGACGGCGGTAGCCATCACGCGGTTGTTCGGCGAAATGGATGCCGAAGTCTCGCCCTTGCGGGACATCGTCGGCCGCAAGCTGATGCTGGAATACGACATCGGCTCGGCCCGGGACCGGGAGCGTACGCACCCGGGAATGTTCCTGCGCCCCGGCGAACGCCCGATCGTCGGAGCCGGCGGCCAGGTGGATGACGTCGTTACGGTGGTGGATGCGCTCGTGTCCTGCGTCGGTTGGGAGAGGAACGGCGCCGAACGGGAGAACGTGGAACGGGTCTACCTGGCGCAGCCGGAGGATACGCGCCTGGATTCGTTCGGTGTCTTCCCGTCACGCGAACGGTCCATCCGCCTGGCGGTCATGGGCTTCAAGGCGGGGGAGGAACTGCGCGCCTGGCTCCAGGACGCCGGTTGGCCCGGGCAACTCTCGGCTGTCGACACCGTGATCGCACGCTTCAAGGAGCGCGCACACATCGTCAGGAGCGGGGCGAACGTGGACGTGCGGCAAGAGGGTCTGGGTCCGACGCTCGGCCTGACGCTCATCGTCAAGCAGAGATACACGAAGGACTCACGCTACTGGCTCGACGGCCTGACCGACTGGGATCCGTTCCTGGAAGCCCTGGGTCATGAGAAGGGGGTCGTTCCGGAGAAGCTCGCGGCGCTGGCCCGCTGGGTTTCGAAACCCACGCCGCTGTTCGGGAAGGGCGGGCGTTATGTGCTGATGCGCGGCATCCACCACATAAAGCTGGTCATATCGGGAGATCGACTTCGGGAAGCCAAGGCCTACGTGTTCATGGTGCTCTCGGCCGCGGTCTCCCCTTGAAATCAGCCGGTGCCGCATACACCCCCGCCCGCCTCCTCGAAGGGGATGGCGTGGGACCGGGTCCGGCGATGCACGCCATGCGGATACGCATCCCGAGGGTTCCGCATCCTGACCCGGCTGCTTGCCGGCGGTCGGGTCTACCAGCAGCAGCAGAGGCCGGCCGAGATCGCTTCTAGTTGCTCCTCGGTGATGTTCGGATCCGGCGGCAACGCCAGATGCACCGTCTGCATGTCGCTCTCATGCACCTGGATCGTCATCGAATCGGGAATCGTAATGCCCAATTCCTGACTGATGGTGGTCTTCGGATCCGCGAGAAGCTGTTGCCTGAACTCGGTGTCCATGGCGGACTTCTCGACAATGTGCTGCAGCATTTCGTCACCACTTCTCATGGCGGTCCCTCCTTTGTCGCACCAATTCTGCGAATGCCCCCATATCGTAACATCGCTCCAACGGTCAGGTCAATTTAACTAGCCCGGATATTTCACCAAGGGTGGGGAGCGGGACCTCAGTTCGTGATATAAAGTAATCATATCAACGACTTGGCGGGTCGAGGAACGAGGTCCCACGATGACAGAGTGTATTTTGGAGCAACTGGAATTTCAAGGG
>JAJEAI010000122.1 GCA_022824205.1 Candidatus Binatia bacterium | reverse complement strand
CCCTTGAAATTCCAGTTGCTCCAAAATACACTCTGTCATCGTGGGACCTCGTTCCTCGACCCGCCAAGTCGTTGATATGATTACTTTATATCACGAACTGAGGTCCCGCTCCCCACCCTTGGTGAAATATCCGGGCTAGTTCGCGAACATTTCGCTCAGCACTGACAGGACGTCCCGGGCGGCCTTGCCGCTGATACTGCCCAGGTGCCGGACCAGGCGAGTCTTGTCAACGGTGCGGATCTGGTCGAGTACGATCTGACCGCTTCTTCCTTGAAAGCGCACTGGAACACGGGAGCGGAGTCGCTGATGAAAACGGCATTGATTCGGATCGGCAATTCTCGCGGCGCGCGAATCCCCAAGGCGTTCTTGGAAGAGTGCCGGCTTCAGGACGAAGTCGATCTGGAGGTTCGGGACGACCACTTGGTCATTCGCGCGGTCACACGGCCCCGGATGGGCTGGGATGAAGCCTTCCGCCGAATGGCCGAGAGGGGAGACGATGCCCTGCTCGACGAGGGTTCCCTGCCGTCCACTAAGTGGGACACCACGGAGTGGGATTGGTAGTCACGCGTTTCGAGGTTTACGTGATCCGCTTCGACCCTTCGGAAGGGCACGAGTTCCAGAAGACCCGCTTGTACGTGGTAGTCTCGCCGGATGAACTGAACCGGCACATCGGCACCGTCATCGTCGCGCCCATGACCACCACTCGCCGTTCCTATCGTGCCCTCGTTTATCACCTCAAAGATCGTTCCATCGCCGGCGCTACGCGCGTAGGATTCCCACGGCGATCCGTCGTGTCGGCCCGCGCTACGCCCCCATATCCCGCTCCACCACCCTCCCCTTCCGGATCACCCGCACCGGCGCCCGGTGCTCGCGCAAGGCCTCCAGCACCGACGGCGCCTCCAGCACCACCATGTCCGCCGCACCGCCCACCTCCAGACGCAGAGTGTCGAGCCCCATGGCGCGGGCGGCGTCGACGGTGATCATGTCGTAGAGGCGTTCCATATCGTCCTCGGTGGTCATCCACAAGAGGTGCGAGGCGAGGAACGCGACCTCCAGCATGTTGTTGCGGCCGAAGGGGTAGTAGGCGTCGGAGACGTCGTCCTGTCCCAGGCAAACGCGGACGCCGGCGGCCAGGAGCTCGCGCACGCGGGCGTGGAGCGGGCCGGTGTGGGGGTCGGTGACCACGGGCATCCCGGCCTGGTGCAGCAGCGCGGACAGCTTCTGGAAGTAGGGCTCGGGGTAGAGCGCCATGGCGCGGGCGTGATGGGCCAGCACCCTGCCCTGCCAGCCCGTCTCGATGGCGGTCACCGCCATCATCTCCAGGGTACGCAAGCCGGGGTCGCCTGCGTCGTCCACGAGCATGGAAACGGGCCGGTCGTTGGCGAGGGCGATGTCGAACATCCGGCGCACGTGTTCCCGTGCGTCGGCGTCCGTGTACTCGATCCACGGGATGCCTCCGACCACGTCCGCGCCCAGGGCCACCGCCTCCCGCACGAGGTCGGCCGCTCCGGGCTCGCGCACCACGCCGTCCTGGGGAAACGCCACCACCTGCAACTCCACCACGCCGCGGAACTCCTCCTTGACCTGGAGCAGCGCCTTGACGCCTTCGAGACGCGCCTTGGTGTCCACGTCGGCGAAGGCCCGGACATGGGTGTTGCCGTGGAGGGCGGCGGCGCGCAGCGCGCGTCTGGCGTTCTCCACGATCCAGTCCTGGCTGTAGGACTCCTTGACTCGCGAAGCCGCCTCGATGGCCTTCATGGCGCTGCCCATGCCTTCCCCGTGATAGGCGCGCAGCGACGACTCCTCGTCCAGCCGCTGCAGGGTGTAGACCTTGTCGAGGTGCAGGTGGGGGTTGACGAAGGGCTCGGTCACAAGGCCGCCGGCCGCGTCCACGACCACCGCGGCCGACCGCTCCGACGACTCCTCGATGGCTTCGACTCGTTCGCCTCGCACCCCGATGTCGTACAACGTGCCCGGGCGGCGGCGCAGCCGCGCGCCCCGGATCAAGAGATCGAATGGTTCGCTCATGCTTGCTCCCGATGGCGTGGTTTGAAGGAGGAGTTTCGGCGATAACCGGGGAAAAGCCAACTGAAATGGACCCTCCACCGGTTTCGTAGTAGAGTCCCGGCGACGCCCACGGAAGAGATCGGCGTTCCATCCCGTGTCCGAACGCGCCGCTTCTCGACGATTCGAACCATGACCACCCTGACGCGAGTCATCCCCAATTGCTACCGCGACTCCCTGTCGCTCATGCAGCTATCGGCGCGAGTGTCGGAGACCGCGGGCGTGGACGCCGCGGCCGTGGTGATGGCGACGGACGGGAACCGGGAGCTGCTGCGCGACGCGGGGCTCTTCGCCGGCGAGGCGGATGCGGGCGCCAACGACATGCTGGTGGTGATCCGGGGTGAGGACACCCGTGTCCTGGAGGCGGCCTTCGCCGGGCTTGCGGAAGAGCTGAACCGGGCGGCGCCGGCATCTCGCCGGGCGGAACGCGGGGAGGCCATCCTTCCGCGCAGCCTGGCCATGGGTTTGCGGCGGGCGCCGGCCAACCTGGCGCTCATCTCCGTGCCGGGCGAGTACGCGGCCGCCGAGGCCTTCAAGGCCTTGCGGCTGGGGCTCCACGTGATGCTGTTCAGCGCCGGCGTGTCCGAAGCGGACGAGGTGGCGCTCAAGGAGCATGCCGGCGCCAACGGGCTCCTGGTGATGGGTCCCGACTGCGGCACGGCCATCATCAACGGGGTGCCGCTGGGCTTCGCCAACGTGGTGCGGCGCGGCGACATCGGCTGCGTCGGCGCTTCCGGCACCGGTCTTCAGGAAGTGACCACGCTGGTCCACCGGTACGGCGGCGGCGTCTCCCAGGTCATCGGCACCGGCGGACGGGACCTCTCCCGGACGGTGGGCGGCCTCGCGACATTGCAGGCCCTGGACGCCCTCGCCGAAGACCCGGCGACGCGGGTCATCGTGCTGGTTTCCAAGCCGCCGGACCCGGAGGTGGCCGCAAGCATCCTCGAACGGACCGGACGCGCCGGAAAGCCCGTGGTGGTGAACTTTCTCGGGGCAACCGCGGACACCGGACCGGCGCCGGGGCTCGTCCTGGCGCGGACGCTGGAGGAGGCGGCGCGCCGGGCGGTGGCCCTGTCCCAGGGAATCCCGCCCCCGCCCGACGCCGCGTCCGGAGACAGCATGGACGGCATCCCGCGGGAGGACCGGGTCCCCGACGGCGCCCCAAGGGCCAACGGCGAACGGTTCATTCGCGGGCTCTACAGCGGCGGCACCCTGGCGGCCGAGGCTGCGATGATCATGGGTGAGGCACTGGACACGGTCTACAGCAACACTTCGGCGTCGCGTTCCCTCGATGACATCTGGAAGAGCCAGGGGCACACCGTCGTGGACCTCGGCGACGCCCGGCTGACCCGAGGGCGCCCGCATCCGATGATCGATCCGGGGCTGCGCAATGAGCGCATCCTGCGCGAAGCCGCCGACCCCGCGGTGGCGGTGATCCTCCTGGACGTGGTGCTGGGTTACGGGGCCCACGACGACCCCGCCGGCGCGCTGGCGCCCGTCATCCGCCAAGCCCGGAAGGAAACAAAGAGCGCCGCGAGACGCCTCCTGTTCGTCGCCTCCGTTTGCGGCACACCGGAGGATCCACAGAACGCGTCGCGACAGGAACGCAGCCTGGAGAAGGCGGGAGTGACCCTGGGCCGCAGCAACGCGGAAGCCGTACGGATCGCGCTTGAACTCGCCCGCGGCGGGTGACACGAAGGGGCCGTAAGTGGAAATCTGATGCCTGGTTCGGCCCCGCCCCGCTCATGGATTCCCGATTTTCAGGGAGTGTCAAGACTCACAAGGCACCGCCCTCCGAAACGTCAGTCCCGGCCCTTGCATATGTCATTCCCGGCCCCCCAATACGTCATTCCCGGCCCCCCAATACGTCATTCCCGCGGAAGCGGGAATCCAGGGGTGGTGGTGGGGCGGCCCATTGCCCCAGGCCCTACCCCGCCTGGATTCCCGCTTCCGCGGGAATG
>JAJEAI010000043.1:0-25000 GCA_022824205.1 Candidatus Binatia bacterium | reverse complement strand
CCATGATCCTGAGCTCCCGTCCCGCCTGCACCGCGTAGGACTTTTCCACCCCCTTGAACGAATTGCTGATTCGTTCCAGCTCCTCCAGCCGCCTGACGTAGGTCTCCAGCATCTCCCGGCGAGCGCCGGGCCGCGCGCCGGAAAGAGCGTCCGCGGCATCTACCAGCGGCGCCAGAATGGTCTCGGCCCGGACTTCCTCGTGATGCGCGGCGATGGCGTTGACGATCTTGGGCGACTCGCCGTATTTCCGCGCAAGCTCGCCGCCGATAATGGCATGGGAGCCCTCCACCTCGTGATCCACGGCCTTGCCGATGTCGTGCAGCAGCGCCGCGCGCCGGGCCTGTTTCTCGTTCAGACCCAGCTCGGCAGCCATGGAACCGCAGATAAAGGCCATCTCGATGGAGTGCAACAAGACGTTCTGGGCATAGCTGTAGCGAAACTTGAGCCGTCCCAACAACTTCACCAACTCGGGGTGAATGCCGTGGACGCCCACGTCGAACACCGCCTTCTGCCCGGCTTCCTTGATCACGTCGTCGATTTCCCGCTCGGAACGGCGGACGACTTCCTCGATTCGTCCGGGATGAATGCGGCCGTCCGAGATGAGCGTCTCCAACGAAAGGCGGGCGATTTCCCGGCGAATCGGGTTGTGGCCCGAAATGATGACGGACTCCGGCGTGTCGTCCACGATGAGGTCGATGCCGGTAGCGGCCTCCAGCGCTCGTATGTTGCGCCCCTCTCGGCCGATGATGCGGCCCTTCATCTCATCGTTGGGCAGGGCCACGACCGACACCGTCCGCTCCGCCACGAAGTCCCCCGCCAGGCGCGCGATGGCCAGGGCAATCATCTTCTTGGCCTCGCGATCCGCTTCCGCCTTGGCCTGCTCCTCCATGAGCCGGATGCGCTTGGCGGAGTCGTGTCGAGCGTCCTCGACCATTTCCTCCATCAGGATCTTCTTCGCCTCCTCCCGGCTGATGCCCGCGACGATCTCAAGCTGCCTGCTGGCCTCGTCCAGCAGGCGCTGGGATTCCGCCTCCTTTTCTTCCAGCGACTGCTCCCTTCTCTCGATCGCACCCTCCCGGTTGGTCAAACCGGTTTCACGCTTCTCCAGGCCTTCCAGGCGCTTGTCCAGGACTTCCTCTCTGGACTGCAACCGCCGCTCCCCGAGCTGCAGGTCCTTGCGCGCATCCCGAATCTCGTCCTCGACCTCGGACCGCGCCTTGAGGAGCTTGTTCTTGGCCTCGATATCCGCATCCTTGCGGACCGCGTCGGCCTCCCGGCGCGCCTCCTCCAGAATGCGCGCGGCCGTGTTCCGGTCGAGCGCCTCCTGGCGCGCGCGCAGCTTCCTGCGAACCAGAAGGACGGCCACGACGAGCAGGCACCCGATGGCGACGCCCACGATCAGCGAAAACCAAGTAACCAAGACAGGCTACCTCCCGGAATCCCGGGAGCTTCGGGAAGATCTATACGTCGGGCTCGGCACCGCGATGCCCCGACCCATCACAAGCAATGACTCTGTTCTCCGTCACGATGGTGTGGACCGGCAGATCTCCCCGCTCCACAGGCACTTCCTCAAGCAATTGAAACTCGTAGGCCAAGGCGATTCTTGGCACGCACACATCCAGCCCCTCCAGCCAGCGGTCATACCAACCGCCGCCGCGACCGATGCGGTTTCCGCGAATGTCGAAAGCGACTCCCGGAATGAACACCGCCAGCGCACCACCGCCGAAACGCGGCAGGCGCTCATCGCCCTCCGGCTCGAGTATCCCGAACCGGCCTGGAACCAGGTCCGTCCCGGCTCGAACCCGAAATACGCCCGGAACCCCTTCCGTTACCTTCGGGTAGTAAAGCCGCTTACGGGCTTCCAGCGCGTCCCGAAAGATCCCGGATGTCTCGACTTCATTGCCCAGGGGACTGTAGAGCGCCACCGCCCGAGCGGCGGCGTAGGCGGGCAGGGTCAACGCACGGCGTTGGATCCCCTGCCCCCAGGCCCGAGCCAGCGCCGGCGACAGGGTTTCTCTCTTCGCCAGCACCGCGCCCCTGAGCATCCGCTTCATGTTCCTTTCCACGGAACCCATGTCCAATCCCGTGTCGAGTCCCGAGACAGGGCGCCGCCACGCCTGCTCCGCTCGACACATCCGCCCGGGCGTCAACGAAAGGAAGGTCTGTTCAGCCGTCTTCGGACAACGCCGCCGTCAACCTCTCCAGCAATCGATCCACCCGCGTCGAAGCCGCTTCGCAATCGTCCTTGAGGCGGTGGTATTCGTCAGCGATGTTGAGGGCCACGAGCATGGCAACGCTGTATTTGCTCCTCGACGCCGTGGACTTGCTTACCTCACGCATCTTGCCGTCGACATACTCCGCCACTCTCCGTATGTACTCTTCTTCGTCGTCACTCCGCAGAGTGACCTTCTGCCCCATGATCTGGACGTCGACTGCCCTTGGCATGAAGCCCCCGTGTCCTCAGGGAAGGTCGAGATGCTCGAACCGGCCGATGATCGCCGTCAGGCGATCCTTCAACGCGGCCCGCTCCCGTTCGTACCGTCGGATCTGTTCATTCAGTCCCTTGAACTCCGTCTCCCTCTCCTGGAGGCACACTTCCGCCCGGGCCTTGGCCTGCCTCATCCGTCGATGCTGCTCGACCAAGCGGTCCACCCACCGTTCCAATTGTTCCAGTTTATCGAGATCCATGGAACAGCTACCGGACAAATATTCAATTGATAGATTAGGATTTACCGGGAGCCGATGTCAAGCCGCGCGTGAACTTTTCGGGCAGGTGTGCCGGCTATTGGAAAAACGCCCGGGCAAACGCGTCGGGGTCGAACTCCTGCAGATCATCGACTCCTTCTCCCACGCCCACGTACTCCATGGGGATGGCCAGTTCCTGCTGTATCCTCAGTACCACGCCGCCCTTGGCGGTGCCGTCCAGCTTGGTGAGCACGATTCCGCTGACCGCCACGGCCTCCTGGAAGATCCTCGCCTGCATGACCGCGTTCTGACCCGTGCTCGCGTCCAGTACCAGCAGCGTCTCGTGCGGCGCCCCCTCCTGAACCCGCCCGAGAACCCGGCGCATCTTTTTCAGTTCCTCCACGAGGTTCACCTTGTTGTGCAGGCGGCCGGCGGTATCGACCAGAAGAACGTCCGAGGCCCGTTTCTGCGCGGCATGCACGGCGTCGAACACCACTCCCGAGGGGTCCTGCCCCGGGGCATGCTTGATGACCTCCGCCCCGACCCGCTCGCCCCAGATATCGAGCTGTTGAATGGCTCCGGCGCGGAACGTATCGGCGGCGGCCAGCAGCACCTTCCTCCCGTCGCGATGGAGCTGGTGGGCGAGCTTGCCGATGGTGGTCGTCTTTCCGACGCCGTTCACGCCCACCACCATGACCACCCATGGCTTGGCCGAGTACCGTCCCGCCCCGATACCCGGACGTTCCTTCAGGAGGTTCGTGATTTCCCGTTGCAGCGACTCGGCGCCGCCGCGCCCGCGGGACGACTCCCGCACCGTATCCAGCAACCTCTGGGTCGCCTGTACGCCGAAGTCCGCGCCAAGCAGCACCTCCTCCAACGACTCCCAATCGTCCTCGGACGGTTTCGTCTCCTTGAGGACCTTTTCCAGGCGCTCGGTCAGCACCTCCCGCGTCCGCGACAAGCCTTGCCTGAGACGCGAAAACAAACCCTCTTGCCAAGCCATTGAACGCGAACCTCGGGGATACCCGGTGCAGCAGGCTCCTAGACCATTTCCACGGAAACGCTCTTGGACACCCCGGGATCTTCCATGGTGATACCGTAGAGCACGTCCGCGGCCTGCATGGTCTGCTTGTTGTGGGTGATGATCATGAACTGCGACAGCCGCGTCATCTCCTTCACCATGTCGATGAAGCGCTCGAGGTTCACGTCGTCCAGCGGCGCGTCGACCTCGTCCAGGAAGCAGAAGGGACTGGGCTTGGTCAGGAAGATGGCGAAGAGAAGGCTGACCGCGGTCAATGCCTTCTCGCCGCCCGAGAGCAGTCCCACCGACTGAAGCTTCTTGCCGGGCGGCTGCGCCACGATGTCGACCCCGGTCTCCAGGTAGTCGTTCTCGTCGGTCAGGATCAGCGACGCCTTGCCGCCGTGGAACAGTTTCGGAAAGATCGCCCGAAACTCGCGGTCGATCTCCTCGAAACTCTCCTTGAAACGCAGCCGGCAGATGCGGTTGAGCTTCGTGATGGTCTGCTGCAGGTCGGCCATGGAGCGTTCGAGATCCTCCCGCTGCGTGGTCAGGAACCGGCTTCGTTCCGTCAGTTCCTCGAACTCGCCGATGGCCGCGAGGTTGACCTCGCCCATGCGCTGGAGCCGCGCGCGCAGCTCCGCGACCTCTTCGGACAGGTCGCCGGCGCCCGGGAGCCCATCGTCCGCCTCCACGGGAACGTCCAGGAGCTCCACGTCGTACTTCTCCCGGATGTCCTCGCACAGATGACGCAACTCCATGGATGTCTCGCGCTCGCGCAGTTGGAGCTGGTTCCTTTCCCCTTGCAAGGCATCGATGTCCGGACGCATCCGCTGAGCCGCCTCCTGCGCCTCGGCCGCCCGGCCGGCAAGTTCCCGTTGATCCTGCTGCTTCGAGACCAGCGCGGCTTCAAGACCCTCGGCGTCGACCCGCAACACCTCGACCCGCGATGCCGCCCGCTCACGCCCCTCCTTCATCTCCGCGGCCTTCCGGTTCATTTCGGCAATGCGCGTTTCCCGCTCCTGGAGTTGCACCGCGAGTTCGTCACGCAGGCTCACCCGGTCGGCGAGGTTGGACTTGGCGTTTTCCGCCCGCTCCCTCGCCTCGGCCGCGCTCACGCGACACCCCGTCAAGCGATCGTCGGCCGCGCGCAGTTCCTCGCCGGCGTCCCGCAAGGTCTCCTGGATGCCCCGCAACCTCGACTGCGACGCCGCGTCTTCGCGGGCGCTCTCGACGATGGCCGTTTCGCATGCGGCGATGGCCTCGTTGAGCGCGTCCACTTCGCCTGCCACGTTGCGCAGTTCCTGGCCGACCGTCGCCAGATCCTGCTCGGACCGGGCCACCGCCTGGTCCGTGCGCAGCAATTCCTGCTCGCGCTGCACCTTCTTCACCGCAAGCCGCTGCACCTCCTCCGCCAGCCGCCGGCGCTCCGTCTCCATGGCTTGAAGGGCCGCACGCTTGCGGGCCACTTCCTCGTGCCGGTGCCGCACCCGTTCTGCTCCGGAAGCGACCTGTTCCTGCAACGCCTTGATACGGCGGCGACGGCTGATCGGACCCCCTTGCAGACTCTCAACGCTGCCCCCGGTGACCACGCCCATGGGATCGATGACCTCGCCGTCCAGGGTCACCAGCGAATGGTCGAAGCCGTTGGCGCGCCACAGGCCCAGTCCCGCCTCCAGATCCCGGACCACGGTCACGTCGCCCAGCAGGTAGTCGGCCACGTCACGGTATCCGTCCTTGACCTGCACGAGGCCCCGCAGCGGGGCAATCACGTCCGGGCCCGACGGGGCCGGCGCGGCGGCGCAGTTGTGGCGCTCGAACCGGCGCGGGATGAATCCGCCGCGCCCGGCCGATTCGCGCTTGAGGAACTCGATGGCCTCCACCCCCTCCCGGTGTCCCTGCACCACGACGTACTGGAGCCGCTCTCCCAGAACGGCCGTCAATGCCTTCTCCACTTGTTCCGGCGCTTCGATGAAGTCCGCCACCACGCCGCACACCCCGTCGGACCCGCCGTTGCTCTCGTGCTTGACCATGACCGCGCGCACGCCCTCCTGATAGCCCTCGAAGTTCTTCTGCAGGGTCTCCAGGGAACTCAGGGCGGAGCGCGCCTCCTGCAACTCTTCCTTCAGCCGGCCGAGCACCGTCTCCCCTTCGGTCAGTTCGCGCCGGGTCCGTTCCAGCTCCGTCTCCGCGCGTCGCAGGGTCTCTTCCATGGCGCCGGCGCGGGTCACGCAACCGTCCAACTCCCGTGCCTCGCAGGCTCGCTGCCGGCGCAACGCTTCCAGCGCCTGCTCCATCGCCTGCCGTTCGTTCCCCTTCTCCGTCGACTCCGTTCCCAGCCGTTCCAGCCTTTCCTGACGACTCTGGCGCGCGTTGACCAAGCGCGAGTGCTCGAACATCCGCTCCGACCGCCCCTCCCGTTCGCGCTCGACCGCGGCCTCAAGCTCGCCGATCCGCGCACGCAGGCTCTCCGTCTCCGCCTCGGTGCGCTCCACGCGTTCCGCTTCTCGTCGCCAAGCCTGCGAGAAATCCTCCACGGCGTTGCTCAACCCCTCGATTTCGCTCGAAATCGCCTCAAGCCGCGCACTCGTTCGGAGGGCTTCTTCCCGCGCACTCCGGGCGAACCCGCGCGCCTCCTCTTCGGCGCGTTCGAAGAACCCGATCCGCTGCTCCTCCCCCTGGAGGCCGGACCTGGCCTGGTAGAGCCGTTCCTGTAGCGAACCGACGGCTTCCTCCACCTGCCGCAACGTCGCGCGCAGCCGCTCGCTCTCGGCCTCTCCGGCCTGCATCGCCGCCGTCAGCGAGGTGACGCGCTCCTCGACGGCGCGGATCTCCCCTCCGCGTTCGGCGATCTCCCGTTGCAGGTGCCGTTTGCGGACGCCCCCCCAACGCAACTCCTTTTCCTTCAACTCATCCTTGAGATTCCGGTACCGTTCAGCCTTCCGCGCCTGCAGTTCGATCTTGCGAAGCTGGCCATCCACCTCGCGAACGATGTCGTTGACGCGCAGGAGATTCTGCCGCGTGCGTTCCATCCGCCGTTCCGCCGCCAGCTTGCGGCTCTTGAAGCGACTCGTGCCGGCCGCCTCCTCGATGACCCGGCGCCGGTCCTCGGGCTTGGCGTTGACCAACTCCTCGACCCGCCCCTGCCCGATGATGGCGTACGACTTGTTGCCGATGCCGGTGCCCAGAAACAGGTCGACGATGTCGCGCAGACGGCAGGGCACCCGGTTGATGGAGTATTCCGATTCGCCCGAACGGAACAGTCGCCGCGTAACGGCGATCTCGGCGAAGGCGGCATAATCGGCGGGGGCGGTGTGATCGGCGTTGTCCAGCAGGACGGTGACCTCCGCCATGCCGATGGCCGCGAGCCGCTCGCTGCCGCCGAAGATGACGTCCTCCATGGACTGGCCGCGAAGATGCCGCGCGCTCTGCTCGCCCATGGCCCACCGTAGGGCGTCGACGACGTTGGACTTGCCGCACCCGTTGGGCCCCACGATGGCGGTGACGTCGGAGGTGAAGTTCAGGACGGTCTTTTCGGCGAAAGACTTGAACCCCGAGATTTCCAATGCCTTCAGACGCATACGATGAATCCCGTGCCGCCGAAAGCGCGGCGACACCGTGTCTCCATCGTACCTTTATTCCACACGCCGGGGGCGAGTGTCAAGGAGAACTCACAACATGAAGTGATGGAGGGTGGCAGGCACCACAACATGTTGGTTCAGAAAGCGGATATCTCCTCCGTGACGACGGCACTCCGCCCGGGGACGTCCACGGTGGGAAGGAAGGGAAGCCATTCGCGATGGCGCACCCCGCCGTCGTCTTCCTGAAGGAAAGGGGTCCAGGTGGGCTTGCAGGGTTTCTGCAACAACTTCATCCGCGCTTCCTGAGGCGTCCTGCCTCCCTTCCTCCGGTTGCACGGGACGCAGGAGCAAACCACGTTGTCCCATCTGGAGGTGCCGCCGCGGGAACGAGGAATCACGTGATCCAGATTGAGCTGGTGGCGCGGAAGCCGTTTGCCGCAGTACTGGCAGGTGGAGTTGTCGCGCGCGTAGATGTTGACGCGGCTGAAGCGGACCTGGCGCCTGGGCACGCGGTCGTAGCGCGACAGCAGGATGACCCGTGGAACCCGGATGGCGCGGTCCACCAGCCCTACCGAATGCTCGTCCAGCGACACCGTCAGCGCACGCCAGCGTTCGAAGTCGAAAGTCTCGTAATGCTCGTTGACGACCTTGGCGATGCCGAGATAGAGGAGCGTGAAGGCCCGGCGTACGGAAGTGACGTGTATCGGCAGGTACGAACGATTCAACATCAGCACCTTCGTGTGCATCACAAAACGGCCCGAGGCTACGACCGCCGAATTCGTTTCCTCTACTGTCACCGTGTCCACAAAGATCCCGTGTTGAGTCTGTCGGAATCTAACGCCCGGCACCTGCCTTGTCAAATGCACGGCGGCCGCGCCCCATGTTGTCACAGCTTGCCATTCCCCCGCGACTCGCCTATCCTGAAACTGCGCCTCCGAGCGCTTTCCCATCCGCGAGTCCGCGTGACACATGAGACGCATCCTCATCAACACCACCCCCGAAGAAACCCGCATCGCCGTGATGGAGGACAACGCCCTGGCCGAGTTCCTCATCGAACGCGAGCAGGAAAGGGGATGCGTCGGCAACATCTACAAGGGCCGGGTGGGACGCGTCCTGCCCGGCATGCAGGCCGCGTTCGTGGACATCGGCCTGGAGAAGGCCGCGTTCCTCCACGCGTCCGACGTGGGCTCCCCGTCGGGCGGCTTGCCCTCGACGGTCTCGGAGAACGGCGACGAGGAGCTGCTCGAAACCCACCCCGAGCCGAGCCCGCAACGGATCGAAGAACAACTGAGCCCGGACCAGGAAATCCTGGTGCAGGTGGCCAAGGATCCCCTGGGAATGAAGGGGGCCAGGGTCACCACCCATATTTCCCTGCCCGGGCGCTTCCTCGTCTTCATGCCCGGGGCGCGCCACGTGGCCGTCTCACGCAAGATCGCGGACGACAAGGAACGGCAGCGGCTGAAGGAAATCGTCCAGGAACTGGCGCGGGAGGACGAGGGATTCATCGTCCGCACCGCCTGCGAGGGGCGCAACAAGAAGGACATCCAGAGCGACGTCCGGTTCCTCACGAAGCTCTGGGACCGGATCCGCAAGCAACTGGACTCCGCCGCGACGCCGGCACTGATCCACCGGGACCTGGACCTCGTCCCGCGCACCATCCGCGACTTCTTCAACGCCAACACCGAAGAGGTGGTGGTGGACCAACCGAAGGAGTACCGGCGCGTGGTCGAGTTCGTGCAGCAGTTCATGCCCCGCCTGAAGAGCCGCGTGACGCTGTACGAGGAGCCCGAGCCGCTGCTCGACCGCTACGAGATCGAACGCAAGATCCGCAAGGCCCTGGAGCCCAAGATCTGGCTCAATTCGGGCGGGCACATCAACATCGAGCAAACCGAGGCGCTGACCGCGGTGGACGTGAACACCGGCCGCTACGTGGGCAAGAAGGACCTCGAAGCCACCGTGCTCAAGATCAATCTGGAAGCGACGCGCGAGGTCGTTCATCAACTGCGTCTGCGCAACGTCGGCGGCATCATCATCATCGACTTCATCGACATGGCCCAGTCGGCCAACCGGAAAAAGGTCTACGAAGCCCTGAAGGAGGCGGTGAAGCAGGACAAGGCCAGAACCCGCGTGCTGCCCGTATCGAGGCTCGGGCTCGTGGAGATGACCCGCCAGCGCACCCGGGAGAACCTCGGCAACCTGTTGTTGGTCCCGTGTCCCCAGTGCTCCGGGCGCGGCCGGGTCAGGTCCCAGCCCACCATCGCCTACGAACTCCTGCGCGACGTCAAGCGCGAAAGCGCCCAGCTCGCGAACGGCGGGCGCATCACCGTGCACGTTCACCCGGGCATCGCCAACTTCCTCTACGACCAGGCCAAGGAGGGTCTGGAAGCGCTTGAGCGCGAGATCGATCGCCAGGTCATCATCAAGGCCAACTCGGAGCTGCATCCGGAAGCGTACCGGATCGAGGGGGTCGGGGCGCTCCACCAGAAGGGGGCAACGGCAACGCGCGCGACGGAACCCGTGGGCCACGGCGCTGGAACTTGTTGAAAATCCGTCGATTTCATGTGATCGTAACCTCCCCTTAACCAGGATGGCCGACGTGAGATGAAATGATCCACTAACGCGTCGACACGAACGTTGGCCGTCGCATCAGGAGAGGTTGGCCATGCGCCCGGAGCACACCGATCGGAAATACGAGGAAGAGCTCAAATTCCTGCGTGAGAGGATCATCAACATGGGTGGTCTGGTCGAGGATCAGATCGCCCGCGCCGTCAAGGCCCTGGTGGACCGCGAAGCACCGCTCGCCGAGGGTGTCATCCAGAGGGACACCGAGGTCAACCAGATGGACGCCGAGATCGACGAACTGTGCGTGCGCCTGATCGCGCTGCACCAACCGGCGGCGAAGGACCTCCGGTTCGTCACGACCGCGCTCAAGATCACCACCGACCTCGAGAGAATCGGGGACATCGCGGTCAACATCTCCGAGCGTTCCCTGGAACTGATCCGGGAAGCTCCGCTCAAGCCCTACATAGACCTCCCGCGCATGGCCGAGATCGCGCGGAGGATGATCTCCGAGAGTCTCAACGCCTTCGTCCAGGAGGACACCATGCTCGCGTTGAAGGTGTGTCAGGACGATCAGGAAATCGACGACCTGAACGAACAGATCTTTCGCGAGACGGTTTCGTACATGATCGGCGAACCCAGGACCATCAACCGGGCGATGAAGATCACGTTCGTTTCGAAGTACCTCGAACGGATCGCGGACCACGCCACCAATATCGCCGAAATGGTCATCTTCCTGGTCAAGGGGAAGAGCATACGCCACGTGAAGGAAGTGCCCAGTTCCATTTGAAGAACGGCACCGAGGAGCCCCATGGCGGACAAGATCCTCGTCGTGGAAGACGAGGCGGACATTCGCAAGCTGATCACCTACCATCTGACGCAGGAGCGTTTTCGCGTGCTCGAGGCCGAGAACGGCGAAGACGCCCTGGATCTGGTCCAGCAGGAACCGCCTCGCCTCATCGTCCTGGACCTGATGCTGCCCAGCCTTTCCGGACTCGATGTCTGCAAGATCGTCCGGCAAAACCCGGAAACCGCCCAGACGCCGATTCTGATGCTCACCGCCAAGGCGGGAGAAGCCGACCGGGTGGTGGGCCTGGAACTGGGCGCCGACGACTACATCACCAAGCCGTTCAGCCCCAGGGAAATGGTGGCGCGGGTCAAGGCCGTACTCCGGCGCACCGAGACGCTGGTGCCGTCGGACAGCTCCGACATCTACGAAAAGGGACCCTTGCGGGTCAATTTCACGACGTACGAGGTGCATGTCGCCGGCAGCCCGGTGAAGCTCACGCTCAAGGGGTTTGAAGTTCTACGGTTTCTGATTCAGAATCGAAATCGTGTACTGAGCCGGGATCAGATCCTGGACGGTGTCTGGCGGTCGAATGTCTACGTGACCCCACGCACGGTGGATGTTCACATCCGGCGAATTCGGGAAGCCCTCGAACACGACGACCACAATCCCGAGTGGATCGTCACCGTTCGCGGCGTAGGCTACAAGCTGGATGAAAGAAGCCTGGAAAAATAGCCCGGGGGCCAGACCGTGGCGTGTCTATCTGGCGTTTCTCGCCTGCGCCGTAGTCCTGTTCCACACCTTCGTCCATTCGCAGTTCCGGATCATCCCGGGACCTGGAACGGCCGGCAACCCCGTCGACTCCTGGTTCGGGGTGGTATTCGGCCTGCTGTTCTCATTGTGCATCGTCGGCGCCGTCGTTTGGCTGCGACGTTCACACCGCCGCGTCACGGAGATGATAGCCTTCTGCCGGAACGCCAATGAGGACGACCCCTCCGACAAGACGCTCGCGGTGCGATGCCAGGACGACCTCGGGTCCCTGGAGCAGGGCCTCAACGAACTGACCCGGACGTTCACCGGGCGGCTCCAGGACGTGAAGGCGGAAAGAGAGCGGCTCCAATCCATTGTCAGTTGCATGATGGAAGGGGTGATCGTGCTGGACACCAAGGGCAAGGTCGTCCTCGTGAACCAGACGGCCCAGAGGATGTTCAAGCTCCCGCCGGACGACACGGTGCAGGGCATGTCCACGGTCGAGGTCTCCCGCCACCCCGAGATGCAGGCGCTCATCCAGGAAGTGCTGAACAGCGACACCGACCGCGATGCCGTCCACCGGGAGTTGTCGTTTGACGACGACCGCTGGTTCGCGGCCACAGGGGCGCGCCTGGAGCACTTCCAGCAGGGACTGCTGGGCTACGTGCTGGTTTTCCATGAGGTCAGCGAGTTGAAGCGCCTGGAGCAGATCCGGGCCGACTTCGTCGCCAACGTCTCCCACGAGATGCGCACGCCACTGACCGCCATACAGGGCTACGCGGAGACGCTCCTGCACAACCCTCCCACCGACCCCCGGATGGCGCGGCAGTTCCTCAACATCGTCACGAGCCATTCCGAGCGCCTCGGCCGCCTGATCGACGATCTGTTGGCGCTCTCGGATCTGGAAATGGGCAACGTGAACGTGCGCATGCAGGAGGTGGCGGTCCGGCCGCTCCTGGACCGGGTCCTGGAATTGTTTCGCGACCAGGCCCAGAAGAGGCGCGTCCGGCTGCGCGCCGAGGTCGACGCGCTTACTCCGGATGTCCTCGGCGACGAAGACCGCCTCCAGCAACTCCTGATCAACCTCGTCGACAACGCCCTGAAATACACCCCCGAACACGGCGAGGTGCTGGTCAGCGGCGACCTTGCAACCGGCGCGAACCCCACCGGGCCGTCCATGGTGGTCCTGAAGGTGTCGGACACCGGTTGCGGCATACCGGACAAGGACCTCCCGCGGCTCACCGAACGCTTCTACCGGGTGGACAAGGCGCGTTCACGGGAGCTGGGCGGCACGGGACTCGGCCTCGCCATCGTAAAGCACATCACCCAGGCTCACGCCGGGGAGTTGAAAATCGAGAGCCGGCTGGGAAGCGGCACCCAGGTCTCCGTCTACCTGCAAGGCGCCCCTCCGTCGCTGCCCGGGGCCGAGGCCGTGGTCGCCTGAAGACACGCGACCGCCCCCCACGCTAACCCAACTCACGCACAAGCCCGATTTTGCTTGCAAATGTACCGGGACTCCCGTAGTCTAGGCGGTTAAATTTCCGGTGCGCCGGCAACACACGTCCGTCGCCCCTCACGAGCGCAGGAGACACTGATGGAAGGGAAGAAAGTCGGGATCATGGAAACCGTGCTCAGGGACGCCCACCAGTCCCTGCTGGCGACGCGCATGCGTACCGAGGACATGCTGCCCATCGCGGCGGAGATCGACAAGGTCGGGTTCTGGTCGGTGGAGATGTGGGGCGGGGCGACGTTCGACGCCTGCCTGCGGTACCTGAACGAATGTCCCTGGGAGCGCCTGCGGCTGATCCGCGCGGCCATGCCCAACACCCGGCTGCAGATGCTGCTGCGGGGCCAGAACATCGTCGGATACCGCAACTACCCGGACGATGCGGTGGAGTCCTTCGTGGAGAAGTCGGCGGAGAACGGCATCGACGTCTTTCGCGTGTTCGACGCCATGAACGACGTCCGCAACATGAAGACCTCCATGGAAGCGGTCAAGCGCACCGGCAAGACCCTGGAGGCCGCGGTGTCCTACACCATCAGCCCGGTGCACTCGACCCAGTACTTCGTCGACTTCGCCCGGAAACTGGTGGACGCCGGCACCGACGTGCTGGCGGTGAAGGACATGGCCGGCCTGCTGTCGCCCTACGTGGCCTCGGAGCTCATCGCGGCGCTGAAGGACCGGTTCGACATCCCGGTCCACCTGCACTCCCACTGTACCACCGGCATGGCCCAGATGGCCTACATCATGGCCGTGGAAGCGGGCGTGGACATCGTCGACACGGCCATCTCCACGCTCTCCGACGGCACTTCCCAGCCCGCCACCGAGGCCGTGGTGGTGGCCCTCAAGGGCACGCCCTACGACACCGGACTCGACCTCCAGCAGCTCGCGCGTATCGCCGACTACTTCAACGAGGTGCGCGGCAAGTATGGCGAGTTCGAGAGCGCCATCAGCAACCGCGTCAACGCCGACATCGTCGAGTCGCAGATTCCCGGCGGCATGCTCTCGAACCTGGTGTCCCAGTTGCGGCAGCAGAACGCCGAAAACCGCTTGGACGAGGTGCTCGAGGAGGTCCAGGCGGTGCGCAAGGACCTGGGCTATCCGCCGCTGGTGACCCCCACCAGCCAGATCGTGGGTTCCCAGGCCACCCTGAACGTCCTCATGGGGAAGCGCTACGGCGTCGTGACCATGGAAGTACGCAACTACGTCATGGGGCATTACGGCGAACCCCCGGGTACGATGAGCGAGGAGATAAGGGCCATGGTCCTGGGCAAGAAGGACCCCATCACCTGCCGCCCCGCCGACCTCCTCAAGCCCCGGATGGAGGAGGCGCGCAAGGAGATCGGCGACCTCGCCGCCAACGAAGAGGACGTGCTCTCCTACACGCTGTTCCCGGACGTCGCCAAGGACTACTTCGAGCGGCGCGGGCAGGAACAGGCCACCGCCGCCGGCTAGCCGGCGGCGCGGCGCGCCTTCGCGAAGCGGCGGATCATCACGCCGGCGGGGGCTACCAGCCCAGTCCCTGGGACATCTGCGCATAGCTGGTGAGAGGGACCGCGCACATCCGGTCCCAGTCCGCCCGGTCGATCACCGGCTGGCTCAACAGTTCCATCATTTCGTCGAACCTGCGGAGCGCGTCGCAACCCACCACCTCGGGGTGCGCCGCCTTGCGGTGTCGCGGCCAGACGTGGTCACGAGCGTGGCGCCAAAACTCGCTGTCGTACCTGGAACCGCGGGAATAGTGCCAACCGACGAACAAGCCGTAGCGGAGCATGCTGCCGACGAGAAATCGATTGACCGCCGGCGCATCGCTCTCGACGTTCACCGGCGAACGGTTGAGGCGCATGTGGAGGACCATCCCCACCTGCAACTGGGCGGATACGATCGCCGTTGCTTCGAGGGGCTCCATGAATGCCGCGGCGTTGCCGATGCGGGCCACCGCGCCATCGTACACCTGACGGTGGACGAAGTTCGGGAACGGGATGACGGCGCGCTGCTCGAACTCCGCTACGCCGTCGGATTCAAGGAACGCGTCAAAGTCCGCCTCGACGTCGTCAAGGCTGCATAGGCCACGGTTGAAGATGTACCCATAGGATGTGTGCACGGTAAGCGGAATCACGAATATCCAACCGTGTGGACGCGCGACCGCACGGGTATAGGTATGTTGCCGAACCGGGCCGTCCCCCTCTTCTTCGACTATCGCCGGGCACCGGCGTATGACCGCCGTATTGGTAGGGATGAAGGAAATCTCGATGTGCCGGGCGGGATCGAGTTCCTTGGGAAACCCGCGTGCATCGAAGACCAGATCGTAACGTTCCGGCGGCAAGCCCTCCAATTCCACCCGCGCGCCGCCGTCCACCCTGGCGATATCGAGCACTTTCGCGTCGATGTGACGCGCGCGCGTGCTCGCCTCCAGCAGGTCCGCCATCAAGTCGGCGGACAGATGGTACGCGTAGGACACCTGTTGCGGAGTGAAGTAGTGGGTAAAGTCCCGATTGCGCCGGCCCCATCCCTCGAATGCGACACCGTACTTGCGCGTTCCGTTCAGGCGTTGCTGGACGGTTTCGTGGGGCAGATGGGTCAGTTGCTGCAATTGTTGCACCAAGCTCGGCCAACTGCCCTCCCCCACGCCGATGACCGGGATACGCGAGTCGTAGATGTGGTGCAGCTCGTGGTCGCCGTCGGGGTGCAGGCTCGTGACGCTGGCGGCCGCCAGACACCCAGCGGTGCCTCGTCCGACAACCGCGATCTTCCGTAGAGATTTACCGCCTGGCTGCATCTCGCATCAGCGCACGCGCCGAAGGGCCGTTCGGCTGAATTCGCCGTCATCGAGGTCGGTGCGGAACTGGAAACCGGTCCATTGGAGCACCGTGGCCGCACCGGTCAGGTGATTCACCATCGTCTGTTCTCCCGCCCGCCAGTACCGATCCAGATATTGCTGATAGTTCGCCAGAGTGAGCGTCTTCAGGTGCGAGCCCCTTCGGTCGTAAAGCTCCACCTTCCAGGTTCGAAGCTCGCCCGTATCCTGCCACACGAGCTTGCGGCTGTATCCGGACTTCTTGTCCAGGGGAGCTTGCTCGATCACCGTGCAGGTGAGTTCGCCGCAGGGCTCGTCGCGAAGATACTTGTAGGTGTACTCCTCCACCTCGTGGGAGCTCATGTCTTCGTAGGAAAACTCACTTCCCATGAACGACCCTGAACGCCTCGCGGCGTTGATGCGCTTCACCCTCTTCAGGGCCGGCAGATACAGCCACTGGTCGTCCTGGGTGTTGACGTGGGCGTGGGTCAGGAGCGCGGTTCCGCGCACGTCCGGCGGCTCGTCGAACACGAACAGACTCTTGTCGCCGTCCCCCTGCACCTCCAGCACCTTGAAGCGCATCCGGCGGACGCTCTCCCGGCCGTGCCGGTCGCGCAGCACCATCGTCATACCCGCGGTGAAATCCCCGAACCCGTCGTCGCGCGCGCTTGCTTCACGCGCAATCCGGAGACCCTTGTCCTCCGGTGTTTCCCCTTGGGCAAGGGCATGTGTATGCGGCAGGCAAAAGAACGCCAGCGCCAGGACCCAGGCACTGAACGACGCACACGGATGGTAGCGAAAACGCTTCGTCACGCCTTGTCCGGTGAACCGTTCTCCGGCGTTTCCGTGGTCGGGGAAGACCCGCACGGATCGCGTGGTGGGCATGTCGCAATGTACCTCGATTCCCCGGACAGGGGAAGTCCGGCCACGAGACGGAAGCCCCTCGCGGCAGCCCGAGGACTTGACCTCGCCGGGTCGAGATTGCATATAAGATCGCATACAATCTCCCGAACCTTCACTCCCGCCGCATGATCTCTTCTTGTCCTTGCTTGATCTCCATGAGGAGGCTGGGTACGGCCGTGTTCAACAATCCATTCGACTCATTCCAAAATACGGTTGCCGAGGGGAAGGAAGAGCGCGAGCAACTCGACCGCTTGCTGACCGTTTCCACTCCCCGGGAGCGTCTGCTTGTCGCCGTCATCGCCGGTTTGTTGTGCATGCTCGCGGCATGGCTCATCCTCGGCAACGTAGCCCGTACCATCGCCGTGGACGGCGCACTGGCAGGACCCGGCGAGAGCCAGCCCGAGAGCACCCGGACCGTGCAAGCACTCGTCTGGATCGACAGCGACGTTGCTCCGAGCATCGGGGCCGGGATGCCGGCGGCGATAGAGTTGGGCAGGGCGGGCGGAAAAGCACAAGCGCTTGACGGAACGGTCAAGGCGATTTCCCCCTTGCCCATGTCCGAGGGGTTGGCGGCGTTCGAGTCCGTGGCGCCGGTGTCCGTGTACCGCCTCGACATCGCCCTCGACGAAGGCCGTGACCTCGCCTCCCTCGCGGGACGGGAATGCCGGATCGTCATCGAGCTCGGCAGGCAGTCTCCGGTGGCGCTCTTCGGGTTGAGGCGATCATAACATGCCGCCGAGCGCCTCCAGTGGGGCAAGCGACAGGACCGCTTCGGAACCATCGAAACGAAGGGTCACCACGCCCATTCTGTTGCAGATGCATGCGACGGAATGCGGTGCCGCCTGCCTCGGCAGCGTTCTGGCCTACTTCGGCCGCTGGGTGCCGCTTACGGAATTGCGCGACAGATGCGAGGTGAGCCGCGACGGCAGCAGCGCGGCGAGCATCTCGCGCGCCTCCAGGCACTACGGTCTCGAATGCAGGGGACTCAGCCTGCGCGCCGAGTCACTGAAAAAGCTGCCGTTGCCCCTGATCCTGTTCTGGCAATACAGCCACTTCGTCGTGCTCGAAGGGTTCGACAGCCACAATTTCCATCTCAATGACCCGGCCACGGGGCGGCGCACGCTTTCCGCGGAGGAGTTCGCCAAGAGCTACAGCGGCATCGCGTTGCAATTCGGCCGCGGCGCCGACTTCAAGCCCGGCGGCGAGCGTCCCGGCCTGTTCAGCCGGTTGCGCGCCTTGCTCGCGGGATCATGGGACGTGCTGACGGGGGTGGCTGCCTGCGGGCTCATGTTGACGTTGCTCGCCCTTCTTGTGCCCGCAACTCTCGGTGTCTTCATCGACGACGTCCTGGAAAACCATGGGCCTTGGGGCGGCCTGGTGGCGGCATTGCTTGGCGGCGGCATCCTGGTGTACCTGCTGTCGTTGCTCAAGCACCGCTTCCTCAAACGGCTCGCGGTGCGTATTTCGGTGGTCGGCTCCAACCGGGGCATGTCACGCTTGCTGCGGTTGCCGGTGGAGTTCTTCGAGCACAGGCTGGTGGGCGATTTGACCGATCGGGTCTCGTCCATCGACCGGATCGCGAAGAACCTGACCGAACAGTTCCTGGTGCTCATTATCGACATGGCCATGAGCGCGGTGCTGCTCGTCGCCATGTTCGCCTACGACGTCCTGCTCACGGTGGTCGTCCTGTTGCTGGCGTTTCTGCACGGCATGCTGGCCCACTTCCTCAACGCGCTCCGGGACGTCCGCAGCCAGGCCATGAGGCGCGAACAGGGATTGCTGCTCAGCGTCGGCATGCAGATGTTGAGTCATGCGGACAACCTGCGCATGACGGGCTCGGACGACCGGTTTTTCTCCCGCTGGACCGGCCAACAGGCACGCGAACTGCGAGCGCGCCAGCTCTACGCCGAACTTGGCTCCGTCAACTACGCGCTTCCGGGCCTGATCGCCACACTCCGCGCCGCGGCGGTCCTGGGCATCGGGGGAAGTCTCGTCATCTCCGGAGAAATAACGCTGGGGACGCTCGTCGGATTCTACATCCTGGCGGAGATGTTCCTGGCGCCGGTGGGGCGCTTTCTGGAGTTCGCCGACAAGCACCACGCGCTCGCAACCGATCTGCAACGCCTGGAAGACGTGTCCAACGCGGCTGAAGACCCTGTCTTCAGCCGTCGCAGTCACGGATCGAGGTCCATCCCCACGTTCAACGGCCGGCTTCAACTCGCGGGCCGGCTCGAACTGCGCGGCGTCACCTTCGGTTACAACAAGAGCCGGCCGCCCTTGATCAAGGACTTCAACCTCGTGATCAAACCGGGGCAGCGGGTTGCCGTGGTCGGTCCCAGCGGCTCCGGGAAGTCGACCCTGGCGCGTCTGGTCTCGGGCATCTGTCAGCCCTGGTCGGGCGAGATCCTGTTCGACGGGCATCCGCGGGATGCGATTCCCGAGGAAGTGCTGCACCGATCCATTTCCATGGTGGATCAGGAGGCCGTGCTTTTTTCCGCCTCCCTGCGCGACAACATCACCTTGTGGAACCCCGCCGTTCCGGATGACGTCATCGTCGCGGCTACCCGGGATGCCTCCATCCACCAGGAAATCCTGCTCAGGCCGCACGGATATGCGACCCTCGTCGAGGAGGGCGGGGTGAATTTCAGCGGTGGCCAGCGGCAAAGACTGGAAATCGCCCGGGCGCTGGTGGGCAATCCGACGGTGCTCGTTCTGGACGAGGCCACCAGCGCTCTCGATGCCGCGACGGAAGAATACGTCGACGACGCCCTGCGGCGGCGCGGCGTCACCTGCCTGATCGTGGCGCACCGGCTGAGCACCGTCCGGGACAGCGACGAGATCATCGTGCTCGACAAGGGCGCCGAAGTGCAGCGCGGCACGCATGACGCTTTGATCGCGGACCAGGACGGCACGTATCACAAGCTGGTCAAGGCCGGCTGATACACGACGCCATGACGGAATACGCATCCATGGGCCAACTCGCCGCTCGCTCCGGTACGTCCGTGCCCTGCGCCGGCAACCTGCCTGTGAGCCTCGACGATCCGGAAAGCGTCTGGTTCATCGAACAGGGGGCCGTCGATCTGTTCCTGGTGGAGTGCAAGGACGGGGTGGAGCAGGCGGCGCCGCAACATTGGCTGCGCTGCGAGTCGGGCAGGTTGGTGTGGGGCGTGGCACCGGACGAACGAAACGACGCCGAGAAGGACACGACCCTCGGTCTGATGGCCAAGGGATTGCCGGACACCCTGTTGAAACGCCTGCCGGCATCCGTGCTGTCGGAGGTCCACCCAACGGAACTGGCGGAACAGACGGATGCCTGGCTCACCTCCGTAACGGACACGCTCTCGCGCCTGGTAAGCCGCCTTCCGCGTGCCACCGCCCTGGCCGAACCCGATCTGACAAAGACCCTGGGCCCTTGCACGCTGTCCGTGCGGCGCGGTGTCGTGTGGGTGTCCGAACCGCCCCGCGGCGCAAGCCTGTTCATGGACATGGTCGAGAAGGCGGAACTCGCGGAAGCGAGCGGCCCACACGAAGGGGCGATACCGCTGACCCGGACAAGCTGGCTCACCTTGTTCGACGAGGCGACACTTTCGGGCATGTCGACCGAATCCCTGGCGCGGCAGGGCACGCTGCTGTCGGCCCTCGCCTCGTTTCACGCGGTCGCCTTTACCCTGGAACGCCTGAATCGCCGGCTGGCCGTGGTCGACGATGCGAACCTGGAACGCGAGCGGACAACGAGCCGCCGCACGGCGGAAAGCGCCGCCCGACAGCGGCTGTTCAACATCTACGACCTGCCGGCCGAACCGGAAGCCCGTGTCGAGGACACGGCCTTGGCGGATGCTCTGCGGATCATCGGGCGCCATCAAGGGATCGACTTCAGGGTTCCCGCGCGCTCGGGGCCTTCGTATTCTCCGGCGGGCCTCGTCGACATACTCGATGCGTCCGGCGTGCGCGCCCGGCGCGTGCGTTTCAAGGGCGAGACCGACTGGTGGCGCGGCGACAGCAACGCGTTGCTGGCATTCCGCGCCGAGGACGGCCGGCCCGTGGCGCTCCTGCCGGGGACGTTCGGGCGCTACCGGGAAGTGGACCCCGTCACCAGGGCCAGCGTCCGGCTTTCGCGGAAGCGCGCCGCCGCGCTTCGGCACGAAGCCTGGACGTTCTACCGGCCATTGCCGGCGGGGAACGTGCGACCGGCGGACCTGCTGAGAATCGCCCTGCACGGATCGGCCGCGGATCTGGCGCGGCTGGTGATCGCGGGATTCCCGGGCGGCCTGATCAAGCTGCTGCCGGCGCTCGCCCTCGGTTTCGTTGCGAACCACGTCATGGCGGGCGGCAGCGCCGGAGCGCTCTATGCCGTGGCCCTGACGCTGGCCGGGTTCGGCTTGCTGGGCGCGCTGCTGCACCTGCTCCAAAGCTCGACCATGATGCGGCTGGAGGGGCGCTCGGCCTCGCGCGTGGAAGCCGCCTTCTGGGACCGGCTCATGCGCCTTCCCCCAAGCATTCTGAACCGCCATCCGGCGGGCGATCTGGCCATGTCGGGAATGACCTTCCAGAATCTTCGCGACGGGTTGCAGGGAGTCCTGGCCGACAGCCTGCTGTCGATCCTCTTTCTCCTCCCGGTCTTCGGCGTCCTCCTCTTCTACGATACCACCCTCGGGGTCGTCGCCCTCGCCCTCAGCCTGGCCTCGCTCCTGGTCACCGTGGTCCTCGGGTTGCGCCAGCTTGCGCCTTACGGGCGGATGATCGCCGCCCTACGCCGCGTCGCCGGCCGGCTGTTCCAGATCATGGGCGGTATCGCCAAGCTGCGCGTGGAAAACGCCGAAGGATCGGCCTTCGCCATGTGGGCTCAGGATTATCGGGAGCAGAAACGCGCGGAGCTCGAGCTCGGCGCGCTGGAGGGACACTCGCGCGCGTTTGGTGCCGCGCTTCCCTTGCTTGCCGGTGGCGTGCTGCTTTTCGCGGTGGCCGCCATGGGCCACCGGAACCTCCCGGTGGGCGACTTCCTCGTCGTCTACACCGTCTTCATCGCCTTCCAGTCCGCCATCGCCCGGCTCGGCGAGTCCTTCGGCACCCTTGCCGCCATGCTGCCCGCGTTCGAGCAGATGCGGCCGCTGCTCGTCGCGGTTCCCGGATCCGATGTCGGAGGCGAGCCGGTCGAACGTCTGGACGGCGAAGTCTTGTTCGACCGCGTCTCCTTCCGCTACGATCCCGACGGCCCGTTGATTCTCGACGATGTCACGATTCGTGCCCGTCCCGGCGAATTCGTCGCCATCGCCGGCGAGTCCGGCGCCGGCAAGAGCACCCTGTTCCGGCTCGCCCTTGGAATCGACCGTCCCACCGCCGGCGCGGTGTACTACGATGGACGGGACCTGAGACACCTGAACCTCAAGCAGGTGCGCCGGAGAATCGGCGCGGTCCCCCAGTCCGTGCGGCTCCATCCCCAGGACCTCTGGGACAATATCGTTGCGCACCACGAGGGAGTCGCTTCAGAGGAAGTATGGCAAGCGGCCCGAGCCGCGGGGATCGAAGGCCAGATCAAGGCGATGCCCATGGGCATGATGACCATGGTGGGGGCCGTCGGGGGTGTCGTGTCGGGCGGCGAGAGTCAGCGCGTCACCATCGCCCGCTCGCTGCTCGGCAGCCCGCGGATCATGCTGCTCGACGAGGCAACCAACTGGCTCGACAATGAAAGCCAGGCCGAGGTCATGCACAACCTGGCCTTGCTGACCTCGACCCGGATCGTCATCGCCCACCGGCTGTCCACGCTGGAACAGGCCGACCGCATCTACGTGCTGCAGGCCGGAAGAGTCGCGCAAAGCGGTTCCTTCGATGAACTCATGGAAGTCGACGGCGTATTCCGAGACCTCGTCCGAAGGCAGATCGCTTGATCGCGACACACGGCGGACCGGATTGCTCCCACCTTTCGATCGGGTAGACTCGCAGGATGCGGCCCGCAGCAACAGAGCCATTCGCGACCCGCTTCGCCGAATGGATGCTCGCTCACCGCTGGCCGGTCATTCTGATCACGCTCCTGTGGGTCGCGGCCGCGTCGAGCGGCATTGCCCGGCTCGAATTCTCCGCCAACTACCGCATCTTCTTCGATGAACACAATCCGCAGCTCCAGGCACTGGAAGAGTTGGAGAACACCTACGGGAAGAACGAGAACGTCGCGTTCCTGATCGTCCCCGACGATGGCGACGCGACCTCGCAAACCGCGCTCTCGGCCGCCGTCTGGCTCACGGAAGCGGCCTGGCGCACACCGTATGCGCGCCGCGTCGATTCCCTCGCCAATTTTCAATACACGACCGCGGAAGGCGACGACTTGTATGTGCGGGACCTGGTGAACCCGCGAGAACTGGGACAGGCCGAAGCGCGGTCGCGCATCCGCGCCATCGCCTCGTCCGATCCGCGTATCGCGGGCAGCATCCTGGCCTGGAACGGCGACGTCAGCGTTGTCAGCGCCACCATCGAACTGCCGGACGATGGCCTGCTGGAGGCGGTGGCGGAGGTTGCCGCATACGCCCGCGCGACCGCCGCGGAAGCGGAGGAACGTTTTCCCGGCATCGACCTTCGGGTCGTCGGCACGGTCATGGTCAACCAGACCTTCGTGGAGGCCTCCATCCGTAGCCAGATGATCTTCCTGCCCGCAAGCCTGCTGCTCATGGGCTTGATCCTCGGCGTCCTCACCCGGGGCTGGGCGGGGGTGGCAGCCACCGGAATGGTCATGGTCTTTTCCATTCTCGCCTCGATGGGCCTGGGAGTATGGGCCGGCTTGCCTTTTTCCCCGCCCATCTCCCCGGCACCGACCATCGTGCTGATGATCGTCGTGGCGAACTGCGTGCACTTGCTGGTGGCTTTGCGGCGGGGTCTGCGCACCGGGGCTTCCAGGCACCACGCCATCGTCGAATCCATCGGCCTCAACCTGCAACCGGTGTTTCTCGCAAGCCTCACGACCGCGCTCGGCTTCCTGAGCATGAACTTTTCCGAAGTCCCCCCTTACCGTCACCTGGGCATCTTCGTGGCCTTCGGTGTCGGCGCCTCCTTCCTCCTCTCCGTCACGTTTCTTCCGGCCCTGCTTTCGCTTCTCCCGGTTCGTGCGACAGAGGGCCGCCGGCTCCGGGCGCCCTTGATGAAGCTCCTGGCGGATGCGGTGCTGCGTTACAGAAAGGCGATCCTTTGGGGATGGCTGGTGGTCGTCGCCGCGATGATTCTGGCCGTTCCGCGCAACGAGCTGAATGACGTGCTGGTTCATTTCTTCGATGAGAGCGTCGAGTTCCGGCAGGATACCGATTTCATGGACGAGCGCTTGAGCGGCAACACCCTGCTCGAATACTCGCTGCACGCACCCGTCGAGGGCGGCGTCACCGATCCCCGTTTCCTCGCCGGCGTGGCGGACTTCGCCGAATGGTACCGTCAACAACCCCCCGTGCGGCACGTGGCGGTGGTCACCGATACCTTTCAGCAACTCAACAAGAGCATGCACGGCGACGACCCCGCCGCCTACCGGATTCCGAAAAGCAAGGAGCTGGCGGCGCAATACCTGGTGCTCTACGAGCTCTCGCTCCCCCAGGGTCTGAACCTGAACAACCAGATCGACCGGTCCAGGTCCGCGACCCGAGTCACGATTTCGGCGGAGACGCTTTCTTCTCAAGAGGTGCTCGATCTGAACGCGCGCGCCGAGGCCTGGCTCAAGGAAAACGCCCCCCAGGTAGCGAGCGTAAACGCCACCGGGCCGGCGGCGCTGTTCGCCTACATCGGGCAGCGCAACATCCGCGCCATGGTAGTCGGAACCATGGTCGTGCTCCTGGCCATTTCCGCCGTTCTCCTCTTCGCCCTGCGGTCCCTGCGGCTGGGTGTGGTGAGCATCGTTCCCAATCTGGTCCCCGCGATCCTGGGCTTCGGCGTGTGGGGGTTGACGGTCGCACAGGTGGGACTCTCGTTGTCCGTCGTCGTGGCCATGACCGTGGGCATCGTCGTGGACGATACCGTGCATTTTCTCAGCAAGTACCACCGCGCGCGGCGTGACGACGGCCTGAGCCCCGAAGAAGCGGTGCGCCACGCCTTCGACACGGCCGGCGAAGCCATGTTCACGACCACGGTCGTCCTGGTGGCCGGCTTCCTGATATTGGTGTTTTCTCCGTTCGTTCCCACCGCGCAGGTGGGGGTGCTTACGGCCATGATCATAGCCTTTGCGCTCATGGCCGACCTGACGCTCCTGCCGGCGCTGCTTACGACGGTGGAGGCATACTTCGACAAAAGTTTTCGAAACTTCTCAAATTATCCCTAGCCCGGATATTTCACCAAGGCGGGTTTGCGGCGTAGGGAAGAGGGTATCAGCGGGGCAGGAGGCGCCATAGGGGTTCAATTCTGGTCCGCAGAGGGTTTTTGTAGGGCCGGTGATGACCCTGGTGAGGCGAACCGA
>JAJEAI010000167.1 GCA_022824205.1 Candidatus Binatia bacterium | reverse complement strand
GCCGGTCCCGAGCCGGTCGAGGACGGCCGCCCCCTTCCTCGCCCCGACTACGACCACTATCGCGATCGTCAGCTCGCCCCCGCGGCCGACGGCCTCCTCCACTTCCTGGAGACGAGCTTCGAGGCAATCACGGACCGGCAGATGGCGATCTTCTGAGTGCGCCCGGGCGCATCGCGGCGAACTGCCGGCGTATCCGGTCGTGCCGCCCCACCATGCCCGGCGGGCCGCCCGACCGGCGCGATCACACCTCCCCGGCACGGTCCCTGTTCCGGGCCGCGACGAATCCTGCCGCGGCGGTGCGGCGGAAACGTCACGCGACGCGCGGCTCCGTCTCCTGCTCGATTCGCCGGTCTGGTCAACGGACCGATTTGACGACAGTATCGCCACGCCATGGCGGCCACCATCGAATCGACGGTACCCACGACCCGGCGGCGATCCGCCCGGGCGGTCGCGGTCGTCAGCAGCGCGCACTTCGCCAGCCACTTCTACATGCTGCTCCTGCCGCCGCTGTTTCCGCTGCTGCGCGAGGTGTACGGGGTGGGGTACACCGAGCTCGGGTTCGCGATCAGCGTCTTCAGCATCGTCACCGCCTGCACCCAGGCCCCGGTGGGGTTCGCGGTGGACCGGTTCGGAGCGCGGCGCATCCTGGTCGCCGGACTGCTGCTGGAGGCGGTCGCGTTCGCCCTCATCGGGCTCGTTCCCGCGTACGGCGCCTTCCTCGTCCTGATGGCGGTGGCGGGGCTCGCCAACTCCGTCTACCACCCCGCGGACTACTCGCTGCTCAACGCCTCGGTCGACCCGCGCCGCATGGGGCGCGCGTTCTCGTTCCACACCGCGGCCGGAATGCTGGGCAACGCGGTCGCCCCGGTCACCATGGTGTTCCTCGTGACCCTGACCGACTGGCGGACCGCCCTCGTCCTGTGCGCTGCCGGCGGCGCGGTGGTGGGCCTGTTCGTCGCGCTCAACGCGCGCGCGCTGAAGGAGCGCGAGGAGCCGGGGACCGCCGGAGGTACCGGAGCGGGCACCGCCGCCACCGGTGCGACCGGAATCCGGCTCCTGCTGACCCTCCCCCTGCTCCTAGGCCTGCTGTTCTTCTTCGGGATCTCGGTGGCCCAACACGGCATCCAGTCGTTCAGCGTGTCCGCCCTGCACGCCATTCACGACGCGCCGCTCGCCGAAGCGACCACGGTGCTGAGCGCGTACCTCTTCGCGAGCCCCGTCGGAGTGCTCGCGGGCGGCTGGGTGGCCGACCGCATCAAGCGCCGCCACGATCTGTTCGCCGCGACCTGCTTCGTGGCGATGGCGGGGTGCATCGGCGCGGTCGCGGCCCTGCCCCTCCCGCTCGCCGCCACCGGGGTGCTGTTCGCGGTTACCGGGCTCTTCGCCGGCATGGTGTCACCGTCGCGCGACATGCTGATCCGCTCCATGGCTCCGCCGGGCGAGATCGCGAAGGTCTTCGGCTTCGTGTCGACCGGCTTCAACCTCGGCGGAATCGCCGCGCCGGTGCTGTTCGGGTTCATCCTGGACCGGAGCGACCCCGGGTTCGTGTTCTGGGTCGTGGCTTTCGTCTGCCTCGCCGGGGTGTTCACGGTGACGAGCGCGGCGAGGGCGCGGAGCCAGGCCTGAGCCGCGTTCGCGAGGACTGCTACGTGCGCGTGTAGATGAAGCCCGCATTTCCAACCAGGTCACGGATCACGACGCGAATCTGATCAACCCAACGCCTGATGCGCAAGAGTTTTGCTTTTTCGCCGCGTTGAACGCGGCCCGAGGGTCCGACGTACCGGCAAGTACGCTTGCGCACCCTGGCCGCGATCAACGCAACGAAAACAGTCAGATCCCCGTCCGCAGCCGTGCCCTGGATAGGAAAATGCGGGCTAGAACAGACATCTATATAAGTCATCGCAGTGATTTACTGCGACCACCCGAGTCTCCGTCCAGTGCATTCAAGCGGGCAATGCACCCACGACCAACTGCCACTTCCTTCAACTCTTCAGATGTCCGACTCGTCAGATATCCCGTCATCTTGCGCTTCTTCTCGGCTTCGTAGGCCTCGATTGCCTTTCGCGTATTGGGACCGAACTCTCCATCCAGCTTGTCACTATAGTGCCCAAGCGCATTCAGTGCGCATTGAACAAGACGCCGATCTCTCGACTTGAGGTTCAAGGCACTCTCAGCCGCCTGCCCTGAATCCCTGGCAACAAGCCCACCACTCGACGACTTCGTTCGCTGAAGGGCGACCGAGTCGGAATCGCCTTCGGTCTGGACGTTGCCCGAGTCCGCGCCTGATCCTTCAATACCCGCCAACGGTACCTCGGAGATCCGCGTCGGTGCACCAGATTGGTCGTCCGATCCGGAGTCCTCCGCATCAGGTCCCGGATCTCCGATAGCCGCTTCGCCATTCGACTCCGTCGCACTCCCGGCCCGAGCACTCTCCCAGTCGAGCTTGCCATCGTCCGGCATCGTTTCGTCGATAGCCGAGTCCACGCCATTGCCAGGACCCTCAGCTTTGGATGTGACAGAAACAGTTGCCTCCGGAGATACGACAGCCGCAACTTCCCCTTCATCCTCGCTTACGCCGGAATTGGTGGTCGTTGCGCCGTTCCCGTTCTTCGGAGTTCTCGAATCCGAATCCACATCACCAGAATCCCACACACCGACATCCTGAACTGTTCTGGAGCCATCGACTGACACGATACCCTGGGCTGCATCATCCGGCAGGTCCTCGGCCGTGGTGGCGCGCAACGCGCCATCAGAATCCGTAGTCGCGGACGATTGGACTGAACCGGGATACTCATTCAAGGTACTTGCTACTCTCTGCAGCTCACCTTGAAGATATCCAATATTCTCCTCCAATTTCCAAATGTTCAGTGCCAACGAACCCGGGCTCGTGGCATCCGCCAATTCCCGTGTACGATGACTCAGCATTTCAATGTTAGACTCCAGACGGGCGACGGCATCCACCAATGACGCCGCGTCGGCAGTGTGAATCAACTCAGAAACGTAGCCCCCAAGAACGTTGATTTCCGACCCTAGCACACCTACCAAATGACCAAGTGAACCCGAGGCAGTGGAATCAGAAAGCCTGAGAATTCTCATGCGTACGTTTCTGACGTCTTCTCCAAGGTGCCTGAGGTCCGTTTCCAACTCATCGATCTCACTCGCCAGCAACAATGACTTCGAGAGCGAGGAATCGAGAATCCTCATTGAAGCAACCAGTGACTGTGGGTTCGAGGGATCGATCACTGATCCAATTTCTCTGCGTAGCAAACCTACTTCTGAACGCAAGAGCTTCACGGTGTAGGCAAGCGAACCCTCCTGCGATACATCGGACATATATGCAATCCGTTGCTTGAGATCCGAAACGTTCAATTTTAGAGTCGAAATGGAACTGGCCAAGGAGTTGGGTACATTCGTATCAAAGATTTTCAAGATCACCGACTCAAGCGATTTAATGTTCGAACCCAAGGATACCAGCACATTGTCAATACGTTCCACATCAGATTTGTATGCCAACGTGGTACTTTTTTCCTCCATATTGTGTACACTGCGTTGCAATTTTGTTATTTTATCTTCCATGTCGACAAAAAAATTAAAATTGTTGTGTGACGGATATACAAAGAAAAATACCACGGCCACCCCAATGGTTACGATAATCGTAGTGAGAATCGCATTTGCGAGAAAGCCGCCTGACCTGCATCGGCTGACGGTACTGCCTCTCGGTGGAACCGAGGTTGGTGAACTGGGCGGTGTGGGTGCGCCAGGTTCGTTGAGCACAGTTCTTGCAGGACGCGGCTTGCTTTCGACTTTGCTCCCGTTGGCAAAGGAGTCTGTTTGGTCTTCTTGCATATGCTGAGGGTCTTCAGCCGCGTACTTGGAAAATTTCAGCCATGACGCATCGAATCGGTCGCACACATGACGAATTCTACGTCTGTCGGCTAGAGTTTCCTCTCGATTTTTCGCCGCCATGATGCGGTCGAACTCGGCGCTCAACGCGCTTTCTATTTTCCTTCGAATAAGGGACCTTTGCGACGTCGACAGGGAGAAATCCGTGACAAGGAGGATGTATCGTGCCCGTCCATAGTCGGCGGTTTCATCCAATCGAATTGTGTCGACGTTGAGAATAGCTGAAGTATTGTTCTGGTGATTGGAACGTGGAACAAATTCTCTAAGCGCGTCGGAAGCCGAAGGAGAGCAATAGAGGTCAAATGCGCCACCGATGTTTACAATCAGCCGAAACATCGTACTGTCATTTTCTTAGTGCGGTATGACTGTGTGCAAATGGCGTTCACCATACGTCAGATCGTGTCCGGGTGTGCGTCCGGCCAGTGCGAATACGTCAGTCGCTCAGGCGTTGAATATGCGAGCAGGTGAATTCCGTTTGGTCCCGTGCCGTCGCCGGTGATGCAGCAGCTATTTTCTTTTGGAACCGAGAATCTCCGACCTATTTCCTTTGAAAGCTCCTGCCAACGCCTATGGTTCGTTCCCAGGGACTCGTTGATGCTTTTCAGTCGAGTCTGCACCTCTGCAAAACTGGTGGGTGTAGATCTCGAATTGATATTAGATTTCATCTATAAGAGATCGATTTTATTGAATTTGTCTGTTTCTTTCGATAGGAGACTTCGGCCATATATG
>JAJEAI010000160.1 GCA_022824205.1 Candidatus Binatia bacterium | reverse complement strand
GGGAATCCAGGGGTGGGGTAGCGGGGAGACACGACCGGTCGGCCCCTCCCCACCCCTGGATTCCCGCTTCCGCGGGAATGACGGAGAGTGGGGCGGGAATGACGGAGAGTGGGGCGGGAATGACGCATTCGTACAGTCCCTGCCCCACAAGTTCTGATACAGCCTCCTGCGATGGAGCGACCGCACCCGTGGTCAGTGATGTCCAAGCCGGCGACGGCACTATTGCCGTTCCCTCTTTCATTCAGGAGAGCGCAGGCCCCTACGTCGTCTCCGGAGGATGGTGGGGCGCCGGCGCCGGCGTGCACCGCGAGTACCACTTCGTCCGCGACGGCGAAGGCCCGTGGCTGTGGGTCTACTACGACCCCAAGCGGCGCGGTTGGTTCCTGCACGGGAAAGTGGAGTAGATGGCGTCCCGGCCCTACGCCCCCCTCTACTGCAAGAGCCACTACTCGTTCCTGGAGGGGGCGAGCCATCCGGAGGAATTGCTGGAGCGGGCGGCGGAGATCGGGGTGCACTCGCTCTGCCTGACCGACCGGGACGGGGTCTACGGCGCCGTGCGCGCCCACGTGAAGGCGCGGGAGCTGGGCCTGCATCTGGTCATCGGCGCCCGCATGAGCGTCTCCGACGGCTCCTCCATCCTGCTGCTGGCCGCCGACGGCACCGGCTACGCCCACCTCTGCCGGCTCATCTCCGCCGGGCGCCTGCGCTCGCCCAAGGGACAGAGCGTGGTGCAATGGCGCGAGGTCTGCGAGCACGCCGGCGGGCTCGTGGGCCTGTGGGGCGGCGAGGAAAGCCTGCTGGTGCGGGAGCCGGACCCGGCGTTCGTTGCCCGCGACCTCAAGGACGCCTTCGGCGACCGGCTCTACGCGCTGGTGACGCGCCACCGCCGCGCGGAAGAGGCGCGGCAGGAGCGGCACCTGCGGGAGCGGGTGCGGCGCTACGGCATCCCCACCGTGGCCGCCACCGAGGTGCTCTACCACCATCCATCGAGACGCCGGCTCCAGGACGTCCTCACCTGCATCCGCCACGGCCTCCGGCTGGCCGCGGCCGGGCGCGTGATCAAGCCCAACGCCGAGCACGACCTCAAGTCCCCGGATGCGTTCACGACGCTTTTCGGGGACGACCCGGGCTCGGTCGACCGCACCCTGGAAGTCGCCGGCCGTTGCGGCTTTTCCCTGGACGAGATCTCCTACCGCTACCCGTCCGAGGAGCTGCCGGACGGCAAGACCTCCGGGGACCGGCTCAGGGATCTCACCTTCCGGGGTGCCCGGGAGCGTTACGGCGGCATCGTCCCGGGAGACATCCGGGCGCAGCTCGAGCGCGAGTTGGAGGTCATCGGCGAGCTGGCCTACGAGGGCTATTTCCTCACCATGTGGGACCTGGTGCGGTTCTGCCGGAAGAACGGGATCCTGTGCCAGGGGCGCGGCTCCGCGGCCAACTCCGCGGTGTGCTACTGCCTGGGCATCACCGCCATCGACCCGGTGCGCATGGACCTCCTGTTCGAGCGCTTCATCTCACGGGAACGCGCCGAGCCTCCGGACATCGACCTCGACATCGAGCACAACCGCCGCGAGGAGGTCATCCAGTACCTCTACCGAAAACACGGCCGCACCCACGCCGCCATGGTGGCCAACTTCATCCGCTACCGCGGCCGTTCGGCGATAAGGGACGTGGGCAAGGTGCTGGGGCTGGCGGAGACCGCGGTCCACCGCGTCACCCGGCTGCTGGGTCAGTACGAGCGGGTGGACCCGCAAGTGCTCCGGAGCGCCGGCCTCGATCTCGGCGCGCCGGTGCAGCGGGCCCTCCTCCAGCTCGTGGAAGAGATCCAGGACTTCCCCCGCCACCTGTCCATCCACCCCGGCGGCTTCCTGCTGGGGCACAAGCCGGTGCGCGACCTGGTGCCCATCGAGAACGGCGCCATGCGCGACCGCACGGTCATCCAGTGGGACAAGGAGGACCTGGAAAGCCTCAAGCTCTTCAAGGTGGACCTGCTGGGGCTGGGCATGCTCACCGTGGTGGACCGCTCCTTCCGTCTCATCCGGGAGCACTGGAGCCGGAGCTTCTCCCTGGCCACCCTTCCCAAGGACGACCCCGCCACCTACGCCATGATCCGCAAGGCCGACACCGTGGGGGTCTTCCAGATCGAAAGCCGCGCGCAGATGTCCATGCTGCCCCGGTTGAAGCCGCGGGAGTACTACGACCTCGTCATCGAGGTCAGCATCGTCCGGCCGGGTCCCATCGTCGGCGGCATGGTGCATCCCTACCTGCGCCGCCGGAACGGCGAGGAGGAGGTCGCCTACCCCCACCCTTCCCTGGAGCCGATCCTCAAGAAGACCCTGGGAGTGCCGCTGTTCCAGGAGCAGGTCATGCGGCTGGCCGTGGTGGCGGCGGACTACACGCCCGGAGAGGCGGACCAGCTCCGGCGCGACATGGCCGCCTGGAGGCGGTCCGGCAGGATCGAGCGCCACCGGGACCGGTTCATCACCCGCATGCAGGCCAAGGGCATCGCCAAAGAGTTCGCCACCCAGGTGTTCGAGCAGATCCGCGGCTTCGGCGACTACGGCTTTCCCGAAAGCCACGCCGCGAGCTTCGCCCACATCGCCTACGCCTCGGCCTGGCTCAAGCGCCACTACCCCACGGCCTTCGCCTGCGCGCTCCTCAACGCCCAGCCCATGGGCTTCTACGCCCCCGCCACCATCCTGGACGACGCCAAGCGCCATGGCGTCCGGGTGCTGCCGGTGGACGTCCGTCACAGCGACTGGGACTGCACCCTGGAAAGGCAGGCGGACGGCCCGGCCAGGCCAGGGAGGCACCTCCGGCCCGGCGATCGGACCGAGTCCGGCGGCCAGACCCGGTCCGGCGCTCAAACCCAAGCCAGCGGACAGACCCGATCCGGCACTCGGACCCAGGCCGGCGCCGCCCCGTTCCACGCCCTGCGCATGGGCCTGCGCTACGTGAAAGGGCTCGGGGAAGCCGACTGGCAACGCATCGACAGCGCCCGGCGCGCCGGCCCGTTCCGCTCACTGAGCGATTTCGCCTCCCGCACCGGCCTGCGCCAGGACCTCCTCGACCGCCTGGCCCAGGCCGGCGCGTTCACCCCATGCACCCCCCGGCGACGCCAGGCCCTCTGGCAGGTCCAGGGACTCCACGACGCCGTGGAAGACGCCCTGTCCCTGGAAACTCCCGCCGCACCGGTCCCCTTCGAACCCCTGAGCGACTTCGAATCCATCGTCTGGGACTACCGCACCGCCGACCACAGCCCCCGCGGCCACCCGCTGGCCCGCCTGCGCCGGCAGATCGCCGCCCAGGGCCTCCCCGATGCCGCCACCGTCCAGCGCATGCCCCACGGCAGCCGCGTGGACTACGCCGGCATCGTCATCTGCCGCCAGCGCCCCAAGACCGCCAAGGGCGTCATCTTCATGACCCTCGAGGACGAGACCGGCTTCGTCAACGTCATCCTGTGGCGCGACGTCTACGAACGCTTCCGCGTCCCCGTCAAGACCCTCTCCTTCATGGGCGTCAGCGGCCCCCTGCAGAACGAGTCCAACGTCGTCCACATCGTGGCGGAGTCGGTGTGGGAGCCGAAGCTGGGGGCGGAGCCGGTGAGGAGGAAGAGCCGGGACTTCCAGTAAGGCACAACGCCGCAGGTGACACACAACGACTGTTGACAAACGGCACACAGCGTGGGAGGTTTCAAAGGTGCCTGAGTTCGACTGGGATGACGAAAAGAATGCGCTTCTCGAGAAGACGCGGGGCGTTAGTTTCGAAGACGTCCTCTACCACATCGAGAACGGCGACATCCTGGACATCCTCACGCATCCCAATGCATCCCGGTATCCGAATCAGGAGATCATCGTTCTGAACATGGAGGGATACGCGTACTTGGTCCCATACGTGGAAAGAGGAGGAACGCGGTTTCTCAAGACCATCATCCCCAGCAGAAAAGCGACAAGGGAGTACCTCGGATGAAAAGCCCTCTCGAACTGGACGAGGAAGAAGTGCAAATCCTCCAGGATTTTGAACGCGGTGAATTTACGAGCATCACCCATTTCAAGGAAGCCAAGCGGAAGTTGGAAGAAGCTGCGGCCGAGTTCCTTCAGAAGGACAAGCGCATCAACATCCGGATCTCATCCCGCGATTTGGAAGCCCTCAAGAAAAGGGCAAACAGGGAAGGAATGCCCTACCAAACCCTCATATCCAGCACGCTCCACAAGTTCGTGACGGGAAAGTTGAGGAGCATGGAGTAACGCGCGGGCTAACTCTTGGGGAAGTCGAACAGCACCTCGTCGCCACGGGCATAACCCACGACGGCCCAGACGTCCGCGTCGAACCTGAGATGCAGCACGCCGCAGGTGGGCAGGTTGGGAATCTCCCGCGGCCCCAAGTGATTGGCAAGCTCGGTCAGGCCGGGGTTGTGACCGAACAACATCAGCGTCCCCACTGACTCGTCCGCGTTGCGAATCACGTCGAGCAACTCTACGACGCCCGCGCCGTAGAGCCGCTCCTTCACCACGATATCCTTGCGCGCGTAACCGAGCTTCCTGGCGATGATCCGCGCCGTCGTCAGAGCCCGCACCGCCGGACTCGACAGGATCAGGTCGGGCCGGTCCTTGCGCCGGGCCAACCGTGCTGCCATCTCCGGCGCGTCACGCTCACCCCTCTTGTTGAGAGGTCTCTCACGGTCGTCGAGACCGGATTCCCTCCAGCTCGACTTGGCGTGCCGTACGATGATCAACTCTTTCACGGGGAAGCGTTCCTTTGGGCAAAAACGTGCTATTTGCGCGATGCTCTGCGCCTCAGGCCACTGAACGCCGGCCCGGTTCCGGCTGCGCCGGCTGGCTGAAGGGCCGGTCGTGCCGCAGGCTCGGGACGCGTTCGCGGACGCCGGCGACGGTCTCCAGGTCCACGGTGGCGACGATGGTGCCGATGTCTTCACCGCCCTCCGCCAGGATCTCGCCCCAGGGGGACACGATGAGGGAGTGGCCGTAGACGGCGCCGCCGCCGGGTACGGGCCCGACAGAGCAAGGGGCCACCACCACGGCGCCGTTCTCGATGGCGCGGGCGCGGTTCAGCACGTGCCAGTGGGCTTGTCCGGTGAGCTTGGTGAACGCGGCGGGCACCGCCAGGACCTCCGCGCCGGCCTGGGCGAGGGCGCGATAGAGGTGGGGGAAACGCAGGTCGTAGCAGGTGGTCATGCCCAGCCGGCCCCAGGGGGTGTCGGCCACCACCGCATGGTTGCCGGGACTGACCACCGCGGACTCGCGGTAGCTCTCGGTTTCGGACAGATCGACGTCGAACAGGTGGATCTTGTCGTAGCGGGCGCGGATGTCGCCGTGGTCGTCCACCAGGAAACCGCGGTTGATGAGCCGGCCGTCGGGTCCGTCCACGGCCACGGAGCCGATGAGTGTCCACACACCGGCATCGCGGGCGAAGGCGCGCAACGCTTCCAGCACGGGGTGGCTCGCTTCCGGCGCGGCCGGCGGCTTGACCACGCCGTTCTCGGTGGCGAGACCGCCGCAGTATTCGGGCAGGCACACCAGCTCGGCGCCCGCCGCAACCGCGTCGCCGGCCAAGCGGCGGGCGGCCTCGATGGCCTCGTCGAAGGTCGCCAGGGCCGGCGTCTGGACACAGCCGATGCGTACTTCGCGCTTGGTAGTCATGGGCTTGTCTCCCGTCGTGTGATCCTTTCGATCTTAGCGCTTTGACCGGAAATTACGAAGCACGCGTGAGCCGGTGGATGAGTTCGCGGTGCCGCGGGTAGCGCGCGAGCAGCTCTTCCCGCGAGGGCATCTCGAAATCGGCGAAGTCGAAGCCCGGGACGCAGGTGCAACCCACCAGCGCGTAGCCCCGGCCGCCCGCCATGGAGGCGCCGAACAGGGAGCCGCCGGGAACCAGCGCCTGCAGGCATTCGCCCGCCTCCGGGTCGGGCCCCATGCGGATGGGCGCGTAGCGGCCGGCGGCGTCGATGACGTGCACGGTGAGGGTCGAGCCCGCGTGGAAATGCCACAGCTCGTCCTGCTTGATGCGATGAAGGGCGGAGAACTGATCGTCCTGGAGGAGGAAGTAAATGGAAGTGGCGAGGTTGCGGGGACCGTCATAGCCCGGCAGCGCCTCGCCAGGCACGGTGGCCGGGGAGCGATAGATTTCCTTGAAGTAGCCGCCTTCGGGATGGGGTTGGAGGCGCAGGTTTTCAATCCAATAGGCGGCATCGCGCATCAAACTTTCTCCCAGAGACACCGCCCCAACACCACAACTCCTGGATTCCCGCTTCCGCGGGAATGACTCATTGGGGGGTAGCGGGATTCCATAACTACCAGAGATCATTGAACAAGAGTTTATCAATGACGATTCGGGGTGTTCGTGCCGTCCCGTGGCCGAACGGAGTTTTGACACAGCCTGTTCCGCGGGAGCATCCGTGAGGTTAACCCGCATCGCGCAACGTCGGCCGCCACAGCGCGAGGTCCCCACCCCCGTCGAAATGGTAGCGCCGGAGCGCCTCGGGATCGAGGGTGACGCCGAGGCCGGGGGCGTCGGGCGGGCGCATGAAGCCGCTCCGGGGTTCCAGGGGCTCCTGGAGCAGGTGGCTGCGGAGCGGGTTCTCGTTGTAGTCGAACTCCATCACCGAGCTGTTTTCCAGGGCGGCGGCCAGGTGCAGGCTGGCGGCCAGGGCGACGCCGTCGCCGTAGGTGTGGAGGGAGACCGGCAGACCGCGTTCGGCGGCCGCGGCGGCGATGGCACGCACCTCGCTGATGCCGCCGGCCCGGGCCACGTCGGGCTGGAGCACGTCGACGGCGTCCCGGGCCATGAACGACTCGAAGGCGAAGCGGGTGTGGAGGTTCTCGCCCAGGGCCACGGGGACGCCGGTGCGCGCCTTGAGCGCGGCGTGGCCGGCAACGTCCTCCATGAAAAGCGGTTCCTCCAGCCAGCCGATGCCGAGCTTTTCGAACGCGCCGGCGGCGGCCAGCGCCACGTCGAGCCCGTAGCCCATGTTGGCGTCGGTCATGAGCGGAAAATCCGTTCCCAGCGCCGACCGCACCGCGCTCACGATCTCGACGTCCTGGGCCAGGTCGAAGCCCACCTTGATCTTGATGCCGTGGAAGCCCCGTTCCGCCAGCTTCTCGGCCTTCTCCACCGCGGCCGCGGTCGCCTCGGGATAGAGCGCGGTGGCGTAGACCTCCACCGGGTCCCGGCGCTTGCCGCCCAACAGCTCGTACACCGGCACACCTTTCACCTTGCCGGCGATGTCCCACAGCGCGATGTCCACCCCACTGAGGGCCACCACGCCGACCCCGCGGGAGCCGAAAGCGCGCGCGCCGGCGCGGAAATAGGCGGTGTCCCAGATCTCGTCGATGTCGAGCGGGTCCATGCCCACGAGCAGCGGTTTGAGAACGTGCGCGACGACGGACTCCAGCAACAGCCCGTTGCCGGAGCAGGATCCGACGCCCGTGATCCCCGCGTCCGTGTGGACCTGCACGAGGAACCCGTAGCGGTGGGTGCGCACGCCGGTGCGACTCTCCACTTGCCCGTGAGCATCGAGCGGCGCACGCAGCCGCAGGGTCTTGATGTCGGTGATCTGCATGCGAATTCCAGGCCTTTCCGCAAAGGCGCCCGGTGTCGCCATCCGCGCCAATGTCCACGGACCGCACCAGCCTTGACACCCCGGCGTCGGGTCTCATAAACGTACCTGTGAGACATGCCGGGGAAACGCGTCCCGAACCGGGCGCCAAGGAGCCTTTGTCGAGCCCACCGTAGTCGATGCCGGCGGGCGCACGCAAGCGTGGTCCGTGGCGGCGGAGGATGCCCGGCGAAACCTCTTTGGTCTCGGGCGCCAGGCCGGCCCGGGACACGAAACGCGGCCGACTACCAAAGGACCCGGAAAGATCCATGAGCTGATTCGTGACGCGGCACTGGTATTCCCGGCCGGCATTCCGCGCCGGCCGCCAACGTTCGGAGTCATCATGCAAGGCAACAAGGTCTGTATCCCCGCGCCGCACAAGCTGTCGGTGGGGCGGGACGTGCTGGAGGAGGCGGGGTGCGAGCTGGTGCTGGGGAAGGACCAGGACGAGCATCCCAAGCACCGTTACACCGAGGACGAGCTGGTCGAGTTGATCGGCGACAGCGAGGCCGTGTGGGCGGCCCAGCGGGACTTCATCAGCGGGGCGGTGATGCGCCGGTGCCCGAAACTGCGGGGCGTCATCAAGGCCGCCATCGGCTACGAGACCATCGACGTGGACGCGGCCACCGAGCTGGGCATCCTGGTGTGCAACAGTCCGGCGCGGGAGAACTTCACCGGGGTGGCCGAGGCCACCGTGGGGCTCATGTCCATGCTGTTCAAGCGGCTGGTGCACAACCAGACGCTCCTGCGCGAGGGCGGCTGGAAGCGCAACGAGCACCGCGGCAACCTGATGGTGGGCCGCACCGTGGGCATCGTCGGCGTGGGACGGGTGGGCAAGGAGGTGGCCAAGCGCCTCGGCCCCTGGGAGATGCGGCTCATCGGCTGCGATCCCTACATCACCCAGGAATCGGTGCAACCCCTGGGGGTGGAGCTGGTGTCGCTGGACGCGGTGCTCCAGGAATCCGACCTCGTGACCCTGCACACGCCCCTCACCCGGGAGACACGCGGGCTCATCACCTTGGTCGAGTTGAAGAAGATGAAGTCCACCGCCTACCTCGTGAATACGTGCCGCGGGGGCGTGGTCAAGCAGGACGATCTGGCGCAGGCGCTGAACGAGGGCGTCATCGCCGGGGCCGCCGTGGACGTGTTCGAGGAAGAGCCGCTGCCCATGCCGGACCCCATCCGGCAGGTGGACCCCGAGCGGCTGATCCTGACCCCGCACATCATCGGCACCAACCCGCAGTCCCAGGTGTCCGGCGAGCGCATGGCCGCCCGGAGCATTCTCACCGTGCTCGCGGGCGAGGTGCCCGAGACGGTGGTGAACCCGGAGTGCGTCGACTCCTGGAAGGAACGGTTCGGCGCCCGTTGACCGTGAATCGTACGCGTGAAGGCGCAGCCGTCTTGCTCCGGCAGCGGCGCGCCGGCGCGCTCCCTGTTGAACAGATCGGAGGAACCCGTGGCTGAAAGGGAAACCATCATCGAGGACATCAACGAGGAAACGGGCGTCGCCTGGATCACCCTCAACCGGCCCGAGCGGAAGAACGCGCTCAGCCGCAAGCTCTTGGCGGAGCTGGCGGACAGCCTCAAGACCCTGTCGGTGAACGACAACATCCGCTGCATCGTCACCACCGGGTCGGGCAACGCCTACAGCTCGGGGCTGGACCTCTACGACCTGCGCGCGTCGTGGCAGGGGAAGCGCCGGCTCTACGAAGGCGGCTCGGCGCGGGAGATCGTCACGCTGCTGCGCCAAGCCCCGCAGGTCACCGTGGCCGCGGTCAACGGCTGGGCCCTGGGCGGCGGCCTCGTGCTGGTGAACGGGCACGACCTGGCCATCAGCGCGGACACGGCGCAGTTCGGCATGCCCGAGATCATCCGCGGGAGCTACGGCGCCACCGCCACTCCGACCCTCTTCCGCAGCGGCATCCCCTTCAAGAAGGCGTTTTACATCCAGCTCACCGGCGAGAACATCGCCGGCCCCGAGGCCGAGCGTCTCGGGCTGGTGTCCAAGACCCTGCCCGAGAAGGAGCTGATCCCGTTCGTGCGCGAGTTCGCCGCCACCATCGCCACGCGCCACCCGGCGACCCTGGAGCACGCCAAGATCGCCGCCTACACGGCCATGGACCTGGACAACAGCCGCGGACTCCTGGTGGACGAGATCATCTCCCACCGCATGCGCGTGTACACCAACCCGCTGAACGACGTGGAGGGCTACCTTCAGTCGCAGAAGGGCGGCGGCAACGTGGGCTACGAGAAGCCCGACGCCAAGAAACCATAAGGGCGAGGCTCGGACCCGCCCGCGGTGTCGGCCGCCGTCGGCCGACACCGGCTTTCGGCGGCGAGAATCAGCATGACGAAAGACGAACCCAAGTACTTCGACCGCGCCCCTCGCCTCCTGGAGGGATACCGGGCGCTGGACCTCACGGACCGCAAGGGCCAGATGTGCGGGCGCTTCCTCGCCGACCTCGGGATGGAGGTCGTCAAGATCGAGCCGCCCGGGGGCGACCCGGTGCGGCGCGTGCCCCCTTTCCTGGGCGAGACCAGCCTCGTGTTCGCCCACCTCAACGCCAACAAGCGCACCTTGGAACTCGATCTGGAAACGCCCGAGGGGCGGGACCGGCTGCGCGGGCTGGTGGCCGAGGCCGACGTCCTCATCGAAAGCGGCGCCCCGGGATGGCTGGCCGAACTCGATCTCGACTACGACCGGCTCAGGGAGATCCATCCCGCGCTGATCATGGCGTCCATCACCGGCTTCGGCCAGTGGGGTCCCCACAGCGGCTTCGTCCATAACGATCTCGTGGTGTTCGCCATGTGCGGTCTGATGTCCATCTCCGGCGATCCGGAAAAGCCCCCGTGCGTGCCGCCCGAGACCCAGGCCTACTACTTCGGCGGCCTCGTGGCGGCCCTGGGCATCTTGGCGGCCCTCCATCGCCGGGAGCGCACGGCCGCCGGCGACTGGATCGACGTGTCCATGCAGGAGGCCCTGGCCACCCAGGAGCACATGGTCCGGCTCTACGCCAACGAGCAGGAGACCCACACCCGCGCCGGCAGCCAGCACCAGCACGTGGCGCCGGCCAGGATATTCCCGTGCCGGGACGGCTACGTGTACATGTACGTGAGCCGGCAGCACTGGCAGAGGTTCCTGGACATCTGGCCCGGCCATCCCGAGGAGTTCGACGCGCCCGAATACCTCAACAACCTCTTCCGGCGATCCCGCGCCGACGTCATCAATCCCGCGGTGAGCGAGTTCACCCGGCGGCACTCCGTGGACGAGCTGACCCGCCGTCTCCAGTCCAACCGCATCCCGTGCCTGCCCGTGAACCCGCCGCTGGGATTTCTCCGGGACCCGCACGTGGAAGGACGGCGCTTCGTCCAGGAGGTGCCCTGGCCGGACGGGACCTCGCTGACCCAGCCGGCCCTTCCATGCCTGTTCAGCGGGTCGCGGCCACCGGTGGCGGCGCCGCGCCCCATCGCTCGGGATGAGTCGAACGTCTGGTCAGCGGCACGGCATTGGGGAGACGACGGCGGGTCCGCGGCAGCCGCTCCCGGAGAGGAGAACGCAAACGATCCGGGCCTGCCGCTCCAGGGCATGCGGGTGCTGAGCTTCGACCACGTGCTGGCGGGTCCCTTCGGCATGATGCTGCTGGCGGACCTGGGCGCGGAGGTGCTCAAGGTGGAGTCCGCCAAGGGCGGGCTCGATCCCTTCCGCTTCTTCGGCACCGGGGACGACCCCAACGCCTCGCCCCGTTTCCTGGAGTTCAACCGCAACAAGCGCTCCGTCACGGTGAACCTCAAGCATCCCGAGGGGCCCGGCCTTATCCGGGAGCTGGCCCAACACTGCGACTTGGTGCTGGACAACTTCGCGGCTCGGGTCATGCCGGGTCTGGAACTCGACTACGATCACCTGGTGGAGATCAAGCCCGACATCGTCACCTTGCGGATGCCCGGGCTCGGTGCCACCGGGCCCAAGAAGGACTCCTTGACCCTGGGCACCATCATCACGGGCTTCACCGGGTTCACCTGGTTGTGGAACGAGTCCGCGGAGGTGAGTCCTCCGGTGGGGTCCGGCACCGTGCTGCCGGACTACGTGTCCGGGGTCATGGCGGCGATCCTGTCCGTGGCGGTGACGCTCTACCGCCGGCGCACCGGCCGGGGAATGGCCATGGACATGGCCCAGGCGGAGGCCGCCGCGTACCTCATCGGCACCGCCATGATCCAGGCCGCCAACACCGACACCGAGCCCATGGCCGTGGGCAACCGGTCCCCCTACCACGCGCCGTACGGGATCTACGCCTGTCGGGGCGACGACCGCTGGTGCGTCATCGCCACCGAGGACGACGCGCAGTGGGACAGGCTGGCCGCCGCCATCGGGCGGCCGGAGCTGCCCGGCGACCCGCGGTTCCAGAACGTCGAGGACCGCGTCCGCAACCGCGCCGAACTGGACGCCGTCATCGAGGAATGGACCCGGACGCGCGATTGCCACGACGTCATGCGGCGGTTGCAGGCGGAAGGGATCCCGTGCGGAGCGGTGCAGAACGGCGCCGACCTGGTGATGAACGACCCGCACCTCCAGGCCCGCGGTTTCCTCGGCACCCACGACAACCCGCGCTTCGGGCGCCTCACCCTGCCCTGCCTCCCCATCCGCTTCACCCGGAGCGACATGGCCCAGGACTGGGCCTTCCCCGACCTCGGCCGCGACACCGACCGCACCCTGCGCGACGTGCTGGGCTACGACGATGAGCGCATCCGGCAACTGCGGGAGGACGGGGCGCTGGAGTGAAGCGTACGGAATCCCGCTACACCCCAACGAGTCATTCCCGCGGAAGCGGGAATCCAGGCGGGGCGGGGCCAGGCAATGAGGCCGCCACACCCACCACCCCTGGATTCCCGCTTCCGCGGGAATGACTCATTGGGGGCCGGCGCCCCATTGTCATCCCCCCTTTGTGTCGGCTGCAAGCGGACATGGGTCTTCCCCGCGAAAGCGGGAAGGACGTTCTGCGGGGGGGCGCTGCGGTCCGCCCCTACGGCTCGTAGGACAGGTTGGAACGTACCAGGTTGCTGATGCGCCGGTGCATGGGGTTCTTGAGCTCTTCGCCGATGTGGGCCATGGCGCCCAGGGTGCGGCCGATGAGCGCGAAGGCCTTGGCCATCTGCCACTGGAGCCCCATGTCCGAGGAGATGGCGGCGATGGCGCCGGTGACGTTGATGGGCAGGCCGCGCTTGTGGCGCGCTTCCGCGGCCTTCCTGATCTCTTCCAGGAACTCGCAGTAGCGCCCGCGCACGCCGGTCTCGGCGGCGATCTCGTACAGCTTGTCGGCGCGGGGGTCGCCCTCGGAATGGGTGGCGTGGCCGATGCCCGCGATGCGCTGCTTGCGGGTGGAGAAGTCTTCCACCACGGACCGGGCCAGCGCGGCCAGGTCGGTGTCGCCGCCGTCCAGCGGCAGCGCGTCCTGCAGCATCTTGGCGCAGTACTCGGACGAGCCCAGGTGCACGCTGCCGGCGCCCAGCAGGGCCGCGGCCACGGCTCCCTGGATGGCCTCCGGCGCGGTGGACACGGTGAGGCGCGCCGCCACCACGTTGCCCACCATGCCGTGCTCCACGAGCACGTTCAGCATCGCGTCGGTCATGCGCCCCTCGTCCTCGCTGGGCAGGCGCCCCACCAGCATCAGGAAGGTCATCTGGCCGAAGCTGAGCTTGCCCAGGATGTCCTGGGTCAGGTCGATGTTGCGGACCAGGACGCGATGCAGTTCGGCCTTGCCCAACCCGGTTACGATCTTGTTGTCGTCACTCACTGGAGCCTCCTTGTGTTCGTCCAGGTTCGTGGCCGTTTGCGCATGCCACTCCGTGGTTGATCGGTTGACGGATGCACACGGGGCGACCCGTGGTCGCCCCGTGGCGGGACACGCATCACCCTGTCGCGTGCCCCGGAAAGAGTCGCGTCGCGGAGTGGAACTACGGCTTGGGTTGCAGGTAATCGCCCTCGCCTCGCACGTAACCACGTTCGGTCAGCGCTTCCTCGATGAGGTCCCGGGCGACGAACTTTTCGAGGTCGGGCAGCGGCTTGTCCTTGGGCCAGAGATTCTGGGCGATCATGCGCTTCACGCGGGATTCGAACAGGCTCTTGACCAGGTTCTTCGGCAGGTCCGGACCGTATTGGTCGAACACTTCCTCCCAGACGCCTTCAGCTTCCCGGCGGTCCTTCATGGCGAAGTACTTCTGGATGACGTCGATGGACCCTTCCTTGTTGGACGCCATGTACTCCGCGGCTTCGGCCATGGCATGGACGAACGCCTTGGCCGTCTTGCGGTTGGCCTTGAGGTAGTCGTTGTGGACCCAGAAACTGCCACCGATTCGGGGCAGGTACTTGCCGGTCTTCAAGATGACCTGGAAGCCCGCGAGCTTCGCCTTGGCCGCGTGCGGAAACGTGAGCAGGCCGGCGTGGATGTCGCCGTTGATCATGGCGGCAATCCGTTCGGCCTCACCCCGGAAGCTGATGACCTTGTAGTCGCGTCCCGGCTCCATGCCGAAATGCCTGGACAGCACGATGTCCGCTTCATCATAGTCGGCGCTGCCGGGCCGTCCCAGCCCGATGATCTTGCCCTTGAGGTCCTCCACCGACTTGATGTCCTTGTGGGCGGTGATGGTCCACTGGGAGATCAGCGATTGGCCTACCAGGAACGTGATGGGTGCGCCCTTGAGCAGGGCCTGGGAACCGCCGCCGGGGATCGGCACGAAGTCGATCTGCTTGGCGATGCCGGCGTTGAGCAGCGCCTTGCCGCTCATGCTGCGGTACCTGGCGTCCATGCCGTACTTCTTGAAGATGCCCTTGTCCATGGCGATGTACGAGGGGATGTGAAATCCGCTCGCCGAGGTCGTCCGGCCCACGCTGATGGGCGTCATGTCCGCCGCGCTTGCCGCGGATGCCGCCAGGGTCGCGATGCCGAAGGCCAGCAGTGCCGCCGGAGCCGTCCACTTGGAATTGAATCGCTTCATTGGGTCACTCCTTTTGTTTTCTCCATCGCAACTTGTGGTGTTCTTCATCGCAAGCGGATGAGCGCTTGCACTCTATGACGAAGTCGCATCCGTTTGCAAGCGGCCCCATGGCCGAGAACCGGCGCCAAACCCCCGAAACGTCATTGGCCCCCCAGACTCGTCATTCCCGCGAAAGCGGGAATCCAGGGGTGGTGGTGCAGCACTACAGCGGCGTTTCCCCGCTCCACTCCACCTGGATTCCCGCTTTCGCGGGAATGACGAGTCTGGGGGTCGGTGCCAATTGCGTTGGTGCCAATCGGTGTCCGAGCAGAGTTCTTGGTGTCCGAGCAGAGTTCTGACACCCTGTTTCGTGGGAACGATGATGACGATCCGTAGCGTCACCGGCACAGCGGCCACACCTGGTACCAGGAGTCGCAGCGGAAGCGCGACTCGCACTTGGCCAATTGCGCCTTGTAGCGGGCGGCGGTGGCGGCCACGCGCTTGGCGATGCGTTGTAGTTGGGGTTTCTTCTTCCAGGTGCCGCGGCGGTAACCGCCGCGGCCTTCGTGGTAGGCGAGGTAGAGCTTGTGCGCGTCGGTCCGGGCGATGCCCAGTTCGCGCCAGGTCTTGTGGTTGTACCACCCGACGAAGTCGAGGGCGTCCTGCATGTCGGAGCGGCTGCGGAAGAGCCGGCCCCGCTCCGCCTCGTACTCGCTCCACACCGGGTTCTGGGCTTGGGCATAGCCCTTGGCGGAGGACGGCCGGCCCAGCGGGATGAACAGGAGCCAGCGCATGGGCGGCTTGGCGTGGCTCCGGAAGCTCGACTCATGGCGCACGAAAGCCATGAGGATATGCACCGGCGTGCCCCACTGGCGCTGGGACTTGACGGCGTAGTCGTACCAATCGGGATACTGCGAGAAGACCTGGCAGACGTCAGCCTGTCGCTTGGGCGGGGGCGCATAGGAGCACGCCGAGACCCCGACGAGGACCAGGACGATCAGCAACGTTCGCGCGACAACCAACGTTTGGCCGGCTCCCTGCTTGCGTTCGGTGCCCGGACCCATGCTCGGCGTCCGGCCACACGGTCCGCGGCTTGCTTCCCCCTCGCCACGTGCCGGCCGGTCGCCTCGGGGGCACGTGTGATGCGTCCGAGTGCCGGCGGCTGTCCGAAGGCTCCGCCGCTCAAGGCGCCGACGGTTCGCTCGCGGCCTGCACCACCTTGACCCGCACGAAGTGCCCGACGATGGCCACGATCACGGCGGCGGCGCCCGCCGTGAAGGTAATCGTGCCCGGAAAGATCATCGTGAAGCCGCCCGCCACCAGCAGCACGCGCTCCCACGCCGCGGTGGTCTTCGAGATCCAGCCTTCGAAGCCCGCTGCCAGCGCGAACAGAGCGAGGGCGGCGACAGCGACGGAGAAAAGAATCTCCACGACGCTCCCCTCCATCAGCAGACCGGTGTTGAAGACGAACATGAACGGCAACACGAACGCCCCGATGGCCAGCCGCATGCCGATAAGCCCCACGATCATGGGGTTGGCCCCGGCAAGTCCTCCGGCAAGGAACATGGCCGGACCCGCCGGCGGCGACATGGGCGCGATGACCGCGAAGTAGACCGCGAACAGGTGCGCGGCCAGCGGCGGCACGCCCAGCGACACGGTCACGGGAACGATCATGATGGCGGTCAGGATGTAGGTGGCCGCCACCGACAGGGGCGCGCCCAGCACCAGCGACGCGATCATGGCGATCACCAGGGCCGGGAACAGGTAGCCGCCGGAGAAGAGCATCACCATGGAGCCGAACTTCCCGCCGAGGCCGGTGGCGGAGATGGCCGTGACCATGATGGCGCCCGCGGCGATGGGCAACGCCACGATGATGGACGTGGTGGCCCCGGTCTCCAGTCCCTTGAGCACGTTCTTGACGAAGTCCTTGCGCCCCTTCTTCCTGACGGCCGTGACCACCAGCAAGGTCGCGATGGCCACCAGCGCGGCCCGGATCGGTGTATACCCTTCCAGCAGGACCCACACGATGACCACCAGCGGCAGGATGAAGTGGCCGTCCTCCTTGAGCACGTTCCACGCCGTGCGGCGGCCCTCGGTGGGCGAGACGATCCCCATCTTCACGCTCTCCATGTGCACCTGCCAGAAGACCGTAAAGAAATAGAGACAGGCGGGGATGAACGCCGCCACGATGATCTCGACGTAGGGGATACCGCTGATGTCGCTCATCAGGAACACGGTGGACGCCATCACCGGCGGCATGAACATCCCGCCCATGGAGGCCGACAGTTCCACCGCGCCGGCGAACTGGGGCCGGAAGCCGACGCGCTTCATCATCGGGATGGTGAAGGAGCCGCTGGTGGCGACGTTGGCGATCTGGCTGCCGGAGATGGTGCCGAAAAGCCCGCTCCCCACCACCGCCACCTTGGCAGGGCCGCCGCGGGCGCGCCCGGCCACGGCATCGGCCAGGTCCACGAAGAACGCCGCGCCGCCCAGGTGCAGCAGCAACTGGCCGAAGAGCACGAACAGGATGATGTAGGTGGCGGAGATGTTCATGAGCGAGCCCCACATGCCCTGGGGGCTCAGGAACAGCACGTCGACGACCACGTCATAGGTCATGCCCGAGTGCCACCAGATCCCGCCCAGCAGATTTCCCCAGAACATGTAGAGCAGGAAGATCACGGTGACGATCACGAGGGGCATGCGCGAGACGCGCCGCACGCCCTCGAGCACCAGCAGGATCAACAGGCCGCCGAAGATCAGGTCCAGCAGCGGCGGTTCGTCGATGAGACTCAACCACAAGGTGATGCGCTCGAGGTTGAACATCATGTAGACCCAGATGGCGATGGACAGGATCGCCGGGATCCAGTCCCACACCCCCACCCGCGTCTTCCTGACGGCCGGGCCGTAGACAATGAACGAAAACGCCAGGAGCCACAGCAAGTGCGTCGCGCGGTGCTGGAACACGTTCAGCTTGCCGACGCCGATGATGAAGACGTAGAGGTGGTAGAGGGAGTACAGGATGGCAAAGCCGGGGACGAGCTTGCCGGCCACGCCGGTGAACTGCCGTCGGCTGCCTTCCGCGTAGTCCTCGTACACGCGGCCGAGGGTTGCGAGGAATGACATGGGCGGGAGATGAAGCGTTGTCGGTCGGACACGTGGCGCGCCGCCGCAGAGGGCGTCGCGCCATCGCCGGCGCGGGGCATGCGCGGGACGGCGGGTCCCGCGTATGCCGCCGTGCGCCCTACTTCATGGCACCTACTTCGCGGAAGTACTTGACGGTGCCCTCGTGGAGGTTCAAGGCCTTGGACGCCTTGTCCAGCGCGATGGTGTTCTCCGCGCTCAACGCCTTGAAGGAAACGTGCACGTTGACCAGGAAGTCCTTGCTGCCGTAGATGGCCTTGGTGATGGTGTAGGCCTGATCCACGGACAGACCCGAGTTGATGACGACGATGTCCGCCATGCGCACGGTATCCAGAGGCTCCTTGTTGACGAACTTGTAGCCGTAGCCGAAGTCTCCGGGGTTGTCGAGCTTGACGTGCTCATACCCGAACTCCGCGCCGAGCTTGTCGATGGCTTCCTTGTCCAAACCGACCCAAACCATCTCCCGGTTGTTGGTGAGGTCGACGATGCGGGCACTCGGCTGTCCCCAGAGGCCTCCCAGCCCCTCGATCTGGCCGTCCTGTAGAAGTTCCAGCGAGGGAGCGGAGTACTGATAGTGGATCTTCGCGCCCCACCCCTCCATGTCCTTGAAGTTGGTGCCGTGCACGTTGGCCACGTCATCGAACACCATGTAGGAGCCGCTGCCCTTGGGTCCCACCGAGATGCCGTCCTTGGCCTTGCGCGACACGTAGTCGCGAAACGTGCTCAGCCCTGCCTTGGGCGTGGCGACGAACATGAAGAGGTCCGCGCCCCAGAACGCGAGCAGCTTGAAGTCGTACTTCTTCTTGAACGGCGCGTTCCCGCGTATCGCGTTCACGGCCATGCGCGCCGAAGCGCCCACTCCCACCGCCGCCCTGCCTTCCCCGGTCAGCGCCAGCCCCGCCGCCGGACTTGAGGTCGGCACCGTCACGTTCGAGTTGGGGATGGCCCGGCGCAGCGCTTCGCCCAGCCCCTCGGACTTCACTTGCAGCGTGCCGCCCGCGGGCGAACCCACCACCGAAATGTTCCACTGCGCGAATGCACTGACGCTCAACGACAGCACGGCCGCCAGGATCAGGGTCGAGAACAGCGTTTTCCGATTCATTCAGACACCTCCTCGGGTTTGTCGATTGCGCCTGTTTATCCCATTTGCCGTACGACATCAACAACAAGTTGCGCCGGGGCAACGTCAAGGGGGTCTGTGTCAGGGGGAAGAGAGTGAGGACACCCTGGAATGTGTTTTCGTGAGCGAAGACGGCGAACAGGATGCGATCCGCGTCGGTGGACAAACGGCCGCGGGTACGGTAACACTCGGAGGCTATTTTTTTCAGTCAGGAGGACAAACCGATGAGACGAACCCGTTTCATGATGCGCCTCGGCGTGGCCGTCGCCACCGCCATGGTGCTGGCCCTGGGCGCATTCAACCCCGCCCCCGCGGCGGAGCAGATCGTCGACAAGATCCACTTCCTCATCCCCGGCGGCGCCGGCGGCGGCTGGGACGGCACCGCGCGCGGCACCGGCGAGGCGCTCACGAAGGCCGGCATCGTCGGCAGCGCGTCCTACGAGAACATGTCCGGAGGCGGCGGCGGCAAGGCCATCGGCTTCCTCATCGAGAACGCGGAGTCCAATCACGGCACGCTGATGGTCAACTCGACGCCCATCATCATTCGCTCGCTGGTGGGGCGCTTTCCCCACAACTTCCGCGACCTGACCATGATCGCCGGCACCATCGGCGACTACCAGGCCATCATCACGGGCAAGGACAGCCCCTACAAGAACTTCGCGGACGTGGTCGCGGCCTACAAGAAAGACCCGCGCAAGGTATCGGTGGGCGGAGGTTCGGTGCCCGGGTCCCTGGACCACCTGTCCATCGCGATGGCCTTCCAGGCCGCCGGGGCCGATCCGACCAAGGTCAAGTACATTGCCTATGACGCCGGCGGCAAGCTGAACGCGGCCATCCTGTCCGGCGAAGTGGCGGCCGGCTCCACCGGCTTCTCGGAGGCCGTGGGACTGGCGAAGGCCGGCGAGATGCGCATTCTGGCGGTCACCGCCCCGGAGCGCGTGGCGGCGTTCAAGGATGCCCCGACTCTCATGGAACAGGGAATCGACGTTACGTTCGTCAACTGGCGCGGCTTCTTCGGCGCCCCGGGCCTGCCGGAAGACAAGGCGAACATGTACCGCAAGGCCCTCGCGGCCATGTATGCCACGCCGGAGTGGAAGGCCGTGCGCGACCGCAACGGCTGGGTAGACATCCACAACTCCGGAGCGGACTTCGTCGCGTTCCTGGAAAACCAGGAGAAGGTGATGAAGGCCTTGCTGCAGCAGCTCGGCTTCCTGAAGTAACCACCGCAACCGCCGAATCAACCGGGGCGCCCGTCGGAGGGCGCCCCGGCTTGTCTCCCCGTAGCGCGAGGGACGAAGAGGAGTGATTTCATGACCCTCGAACGCGCCATCGCCCTTGTTTTCATCCTCATTTGCCTGGTCTACGGGTACACGGCCTTCGTGGTCATGGAGGCCTCGATCCTCCCGTTCGAGCGCAACCTGGCGTTCCTGCCCAACGTGCTGCCCAAGTGGCTGAGCGTCATCGGCGTGGTGGTTGGGCTTGCGGTGCTGATCCAGTCCCGCGGGGCTACAGAGGGGGAAGCCGACCCCGACGGCATCGACACCGGGAATCTCCGGCAGTACAACCTCGGCCAGACGGTTCTGCTGCTGGTGCTCATGGTCGCCTACGCGCTCCTGCTTCGACCCGTCGGGTTCCTCACCACGACGACACTCTTCATCGCGGGCGGCGCCGTCATTCTCGGCGAGCGACGCTACACGCTCCTGGTCCCGGTGGCCGTGCTGGCGGCGTTCCTGATCTGGTACCTGGTGCAGGAAGTGCTCGGCATCTTCCTCCGCCCCTGGCCCTGGTTCGTCTAGCTGAGGGTACAGCCGATGATCGAAGGAATCCTCGCCGGCCTGTCGACCGCCTTCAGCATCCAGAACCTCTTGATGGTGGTCGCCGGGTGCCTCATCGGCACCTTCATCGGCATGCTGCCGGGCCTCGGGCCGATGTCGATCATCGCCATCATGATCCCGGTGGCCATCCAGCTCGGGGATCCGGCGGCCGCGCTGATCCTGCTGGCCGGGGTGTACTACGGCGCCATCTTCGGCGGCTCCACCTCGTCCATCCTCATCAACGCGCCGGGCGTGGCCGGGACGGTGGCCACCGCGTTCGACGGCTATCCCATGGCGCGGCAGGGGCAGGCCGGCAAGGCGCTCACCGTCGCCGCCATCGGGTCTTTCTCCGGGGGCACGATCGGCGCCATCCTGCTCATGGGGTTCGCCCCCGGACTGGCCACCGTGGCCCTGTTGTTCCACTCCGCCGAGTACTTCGCGCTCATGGTCGTGGGGCTCGCCGCCATCGCCGCGTTCGCGGGCTCCGGCCAGGTGGCCAAGGCCCTGATGATGACCGTCCTCGGCGTCATGCTGGCCACCGTCGGGGAGAGCGCCCTGTTCAACGCGCCGCGCTTCACCTTCGGCGTCTACGACCTGCAGAGCGGCATCAGCTTCATCACGCTGGCCATGGCCTTGTTCGCCCTGCCCGAGGCCCTGTACCTGGTGCTCAACCCGAAACGCTCGGAACGGGGCGGCGACGGCAGCAGCAAGATCGCGAACCTGCGTATCACGCGCGACGAGGCCAGGGAGATCGCCCCCGTCATCGGCCGCCAGTCGCTCCAGGGCTTCTTCATCGGCGTCATGCCGGGAGCGGGCGCGACCATCGCGTCGTTCCTGGGCTACGCGGTGGAACGCAACATCGCCAAGGGTGAGGACCGGGCCAAGTTCGGGAAGGGCTCCATCAAGGGACTCGCCGCCCCGGAAACCGCCAACAACGCGGCATGCACGGGCTCCTTCGTGCCGCTGCTCACGCTGGGCATTCCAGGCTCCGGCACCACGGCGATCCTGCTGGGCGCCCTGATCGCCCTGAACGTGGCGCCCGGGCCGCGCCTCATGGTGGACAATCCCACCATCTTCTGGGCGGTGATCATCTCCATGTACATCGGCAACGTGGTGCTGCTGATCCTCAACCTGCCGCTGATCCCGTATATCGCCAAGCTGCTCGAGATCCCGCGCAACTACCTGATCCCGTTCATCCTGTTCTTCACCATGATGGGCAGCTACATCGGCCAGAACAACGCCACCGAGCTGCTGCTGCTCACCGGCATGGGGTTCGTGGCCACCATCATGCGCATGGCCGGGTACCCGCTGGCGCCCATGCTCATCGGCTTCATCCTCGGGCCGCTGCTGGAGGACAACTTCGCCCGCGCCATGAACCTCACCGACGGCATCGGCTTCATGTGGGAGCGCCCCATGACCCTGGCACTGCTGGTGTTCGCGGTGGTGCTGATCTTCCTGCCGTCCATCCGCGCGGGGTTCGCGCGGCTCAAGGGAGACGAAGCCGCCCAAGGCGACTAGTGTGGTGCCTGGTTAATTCGCAGCATCATATGCGGAGGATTTTTCGTCGCCGGCAAGGCGCGATGACCCGTAGGGGCGACCCGCGGTCGCCCCAGTCGGGGGTACCACGCGAGGAAGATCCCGGGTCAAGCCCGGGGTGACGTAACGCAGCCTACGGCGGAAAAGACCCGTAGATTATGCTGCGAATTAACCAGACACCACACTAGGGCCGGCCGTGTCCGGTTGAGCCCGCGTTTGCCTACCGCCCCGGTGCGATGGCGGTCTGACCGGCCTGCGGCCACGCACACGGCGCGCTCGCCTTGGCCAGACGCTCCTCCAGCGGCAGGCTCTCGTCCCAGTGGTAGGCGATGAAGCGCCGGCCGTTGATGCCGTCTGACGCCTCCGACGCAAGCCACACCACCGGTTTCTCCATGACCGGCGGCTGAATCAGTTGCTCCCGGTCGTAGGGGGCGTCCTGGGGGATCAGGTTGGTGTTGGCCGGCCCGCCCGGCACCAGGATGTTGGCGGTAACCCCGGTGCCCTCCAACTCCTGGCACAAGGTCGCCATGAAGGCCTCATGGCCAGCCTTGGACGGCCCGTAGGGCGAGCCGTAGGCCCGGTACATGGTGTTCAGGCTGGTGGTGACGCCGATGATGCGGCCCCAGCCCTTCTCGATCATGTGCCCGACGGCGGCTCGCACCATGAAGAAGGGACCGGCGCAGTTCACCCCGAAGACCCGCAGCCAGGCCTCGGGCGAGACCTCCCAGCACTTCTCGCGGAACTCGGAGGTCAGGCCGACGTTGCGCGGATTGGTCCCGGCGTTGTTGACGAGGATGTCGAGACCGCCCAGGTCGGAGATGGCGGTGTTCACCGCCCGGGCCGCACTCTCCCAGCTCGAAACGCTCTCCACGATGGGCAGGACGCTGTCCTGGCCGGCCACCGCGCGCACTTCGTCCGCGGTCCGGTTGACCCACTCCTCGCTCACGTCCATCATGGCCACGCGCGCGCCCGCCGCGGCCAGCGCGAACGTCATGCGCCGGCCGAACCCGATGGGGCTGCCCGCCCCGGTCACCAACGCCACTGTTCCTTCCAAAGGTCTGTCAGCCATTTCTGGAGCCTCCTGTTCTGCGACCGGTTCACGGTGACTCGCACGCGTCACCACGAACCGGACTCGTACACCAGTGTTCCCCGGCGATGCAAGGACAGCGTCCCGCGCCCCGCCCCCGGACTGCCGCCTCGCGGGCCGTGTCAGGACTCTGTCCAACATGAAAGTGGCACAGACGCCCCGAAACGTCATTCCCGCGAAAGCTTGCCGTCGACACAAGGGGGGATGAAATGGGGCGCCGGCCCCCCCAATGAGTCATTCCCGCGGAAGCGGGAATCCAGGGGTGGGGGGGGTGGGGCGGCCTCATTGCCCAGCCCCACCCCGCCTGGATTCCCGCTTGCGCGGGAATGACTCATCGGGGTTTGGCGAGATTCCATAACTATCGAAAATCATTGAACAATTTTCATTTTCATATCAATAACGTTTCGAGGGCGTCTGTTCGCGGAATGCCGGTTTTGCCCTGTGCCTACTGGGGTGCTTCCAGGCGCGCCTCCATGAACGCGGGAGGCGGTGCGTTTCTCGCGGGCAATGGGCGCGCGCCGCCCGCGTCGAGCAGCCCGCGCATGAAGGCGTTCTGGCGTTCCCTGGCCGTCCACAGCGGCACGCCGCGGGTCATGACGGCGAAGAACGTGCGCCCGAACTTCCGCGTGTACGCGACCCCGGCCATGGTGGAAATGCGCAGCACGCGCACGGTCCCCGACTTGCCCACGACCGCTCCGCGGTAGCGCGCCGCCGCCAGCCGGTCCTCCAGCGTGCCGGGATCGACGCCGGCCACGGGGAGCACATCCGCGAACGCCAGGCCCCGCGCCTTGAGGGTCCGCTCCAGCGCCTGGAACATGGCGACCACGGCCCGCGGACTCATCTGGTTGTTGCGCCCGTCCCCGGCGGCGTTGTCGATGACGATGGACCGCCGGGGCACGCCCGAGACTTCGGCGCGGAGAATCCGCTGCACTTCCGCGGGCCCGCCGACCTGGTACGAGAACTCGTGGAAGTTGTCGTTGGAGTGGGCGTTGAAGTCCTTGAGGTGGCGCAGCAGCGGCGGCGAGGCGTGCACCACGAGGGGGCGCGGTGGAAGCGGTTGGCTCCGCTCCCTCGTCGCCACGGGCTCGAACCGCAGCATGTACTCCTTCAGGGGCAGGGATGCGTCGGGGAAAAGCGCGCGCGTCACCACCCTCCAGCTCTCGGCGGCCAAGCGGCCCGTCCACACGCGTTTCAGCCGGCGCCCCGCGGGGTCCGGGGTCCAGTCGAAGTAGAACGGGCCCTGGACGCGGATCGCGCCCTTGACCCGGTGAACTCCCTTTTCCCGGAGGCCCAACAGGACCCGGAACGCGTTGGGGAACAGGAAATACGGGTCGCCCTCCGCCCGCACGACGAGGTCGCCGTGCAGGGTGCCGGCCTCTACGGTGCCCGCGGCGAGAAAGGTCGTCCTGAAGCGCCGGTCCGGGGGGAGCTTCGAAAGGAACGCCAGGGTCGTGGCCACCTTGGTGACCGACGCGGGATGATAGGCGCGAGTGGAGTTCAGCGCCGCCAGCACCTTGCCGCCCTCGGACTGCACGAAAACCCCGTGATCGAAACCGATCTCCCTGCGCGCCAGCGATTGAAGCGGCAGTTCGGCCGCCGGCACCGACGCGGTCAGGACGTGGACGATCAGGAATGCGAGTCCGAGCAGTTTGTACATGGCTTCGGAACGAACCTTTGCGACGGCGCAACAACAACGTTGGAGGATAACGCGAGCCTGCAAGAGCTACAACGTTCCATCAAATGGCGTTCTTTTAACCCCGATGTTGCAAAAAGGTTTGTTAAGAGGGATCCGAAGCAAGTCCTACGAATCGTCATTCCCGCGAAAGCGGGAATCCAGGGGTGGAGAGGGGCCAACTGGCCGGCGTCCCCGCCCACGCGCCGCCTGGATTCCCGCTTTCGCGGGAATGACGATTCGTAAGATTCCCGATAACCTTACTCCGCCGCTCAAACGTCACCTACGGTGACATTTCCCAACAATCCCCCTCTGCCCTTCCAAACCCTATCCGCTTGCCTCCCGGGCCTCTCCATCCTTCCGGCTTCTGCAACATTGAGGTTAATTGCGCCTTGCGGCCACGGACCCTGAAAGGTATTCAAGACGCGTACGGCAACCTACGCAGCGGCGAAACCCCAAGGGGCCGGGAGGACCACGACATGGGTGTCTTGATCGACGGCAAGTGGCACGAGGATGGCCAGGTGCAGACCGACGCCCGCGGGAGCTTCGTACGGGACGACTCGGTTTTCCGCAACTGGGTCACCGCCGACGGTGCTCCCGGCACCACCGGCGAGGGGGGCTTCAACGCGGAACCGGGGCGCTACCACCTGTTCGTGTCGCCGTCCTGCCCGTGGGCGCATCGGGCCATGATCCTGCGCAAGCTCAAGCACCTGGAGGACGTGGTCTCCATGTCCAGTGCTGACCGGCCCAAGACCGCGGGCTGGTCCTACTCCCGCGGCCTCGACGACCTCGCCCCCGGCGACGACGGCGTCTTCCGGCTGCACCAGGTCTACACCGCGGCCAAGGGCGACTACAGCGGCAAGGTCACGGTACCGACCTTGTGGGACCGCCGGCGCCGCACCATCGTCAACAACGAGTCGTCCGAGATCATCCGCATGTTCAACTCGGCCTTCGACGGCCTCACCGACGTCCGGGACGACTACTACCCGGCTGAACTGCGCGCGGAGATCGACCGCATCAACGACTTCGTCTACGAGCACGTGAACAACGGCGTGTACCGCGCCGGCTTCGCCAAGTCGCAGGAGGCGCACGAGGAGGCCGTGAAGAAGGTGTTCCACGGCCTCGACACCATGGAGGGGTGGCTGGCCGAGCGCCGCTACCTGACCGGCGCGCGCGTCACCGAGGCCGACTGGCGCGCGTTCCCCACGCTGCTGCGCTTCGACCTGGTGTACCACGGCCACTTCAAGTGCAACGTCCGCCGCGTCCAGGACTACCCCCACATGAGCGGCTACCTGCGCGAGCTGTACCAGTGGCCGGGAGTCCGGGAGACCTGCGACCTCGACAGGATCAAGGCGGGCTACTACGGCAGCCAGTCCCACGTGAACCCCACCGGGATCGTTCCGCTGGGACCGGCCATGGATCACCTGGAAGAGCCGCACGGGCGGGACGCGCTGCCGGCGACGCGGTAGCGCGAGAACTCCCGGCGGCCCGCTCCGCGGAAGACACCGGCAACAACGGTCCTGCCCCGGCCCGTCGGCGGGTTGCGCGACACACCTGCCGGATTGCGGGACACACTTGCCGGGTTCCGCGGCACATCAGCCGGTCAGTGCGACACACCTGCCGGTCAGTGCGGCAACGCACCTCGGCATCGCGCTCCGGCCGCCAGGGTCACACGCGGTTGACTGCCGGACCGGGAACATCCTAAAGAGGGAACACGTGTATGTACTTGTCACATGAACGGATCGCATGTGACGGTGACAGGACATGGGCGGCCCCGCCCGGAAATCACATCGACAAGACAAGGAGACCGATCATGAGCGAACGCGTATGGGACCCTTACCTCTCGGAACAGGACAAGGCGCACGTGGCCATGCGGCCGCCCAAGCCCATCGGCTTCGGCAAACGACCTGCCCTGCTGCTCATCGACCTGTACCGCTGGGTTTTCGGCGACAAGCCCGAGCCCGTGCTGGAGGCCATCAAGGACTGGCCCGGGAGCTGCGGCATGGCCGGCTGGAACGCCGTCCCCCACATCCAGCGGCTGCTGACCACCGCGCGCGAGGTAGGCATCCCCATCATCCACATCTCCGGGCTGCCGGACGCGGGCGTCGACGAGTGGTCCTTCCGGCGTGACGGAGGAACCGCCAACCTGTCGCCGGAAGCCCTGGAGCGGCGGCGCACCAAGTTCGACATCATCGACGAGGTAGCGCCGCAACCCGGCGAGGCGGTGCTGCGCAAGCTCTCGCCCAGTGCCTTCTGGGGCACGCCGCTGATGGCGCACCTGAACCAGCACGGCATCGACACCGTCATCGCCTGCGGCGAGAGCACCAGCGGCTGCGTCCGCGCCAGCGTCGTGGACGGCGCCACCTACCGCTTCCGCATGGTGGTGGCCGAGGAATGCGTGTTCGACCGGCACGAGGCGTGTCACGCCATCAACCTCTTCGACATGAACCAGAAGTACGCCGACGTGCTGCCCCTCGACGACATCGTGCAGTACCTGCACGCATGGCGCGCCGAGCGGCCGGCGGAGGCGTAGGGTTCACCGTCAACGCGGCAGGGGCGTCCCATGGGGCGCCCCTCTCTCCCTTCCTTCGCAGCTTCTCATTCCGCCGTTCCCCCACCATGTCATCCCCGCTCAACAGGGTGTGTCGAAACTCGCGAGGCACCCCACGTCACAGAACGTCATTCCCGCGGAAGCGGGAATCCAGGGGTGGTGGCGTGGGGAGTACGGCCGTTTGCCACCTCCCTACCCCTCTACCCCTGGATTCCCGCTTCCGCGGGAATGACGATTCGGTGCGTTTGGCGCCATTTCGTGGCCGAGCAGAGTCGCGACACGGCCGTGGAAGCGGGAATTTCGGCTTCCGCGGGGATGACGTTCAGGAAGTCTCCGGTTACCCGTTGCTAAGGTTGCTCGGCCGCCCGTTCTCCGCCAGCTTCACGCCGCCCTCGCCGGCGGCCCGGCGCAGCCGGTCCCACTCGTCCCTGAAACCAAGGTTGTGGCCGCGGAAGTGCGGGATCACGTAGCGGGCGAACAGCTCCAGGGAGCGGCGCAGGTTCTCGCTGCCGGTCCACTCGTGGGTGGTGAGCATCAAGCCGCCGAAGCCGCCGGTCTCCTCCTGCATGCGCTCGATGTGGCGGATGGCGTCGTCCGGCGTGCCGATGATCCAGTCCCGGCGGTCGGCGCCCGAGCGGGGTGTGATCTCAGACTGCGGCTGGTCGGGGTAGGCCTCGTAGGGGCGCTTGAGGCCGATGGCGAAGAAATACTGCATGTCCCGGGCGATGCCCGCCTCCACGTCGGCCCAGGCCCGCTCGCGGGTCTCCGCGAGATAGACGCTGGTGGCGATGCGCCAGTTGTCCCGGCTGGCGGTCTTGCCGTGCTTGGCCGCCGCGGCCTCCACGGTCTTCCACTGCTCGGCGTGGGCCGGGTTGCGCCAGCGGTTCTTGCCCGCGGGGGACAGCAGCATCATGCCGTGCCGGGCGGCCATCTCCAGGCTGCCGGAGGTCCCCGAGGAGGCCACGGCCAGCGGCATGCGCGGCTGCTGGTAGGAACGGAGCTGCAGCCGCATGCCTTCGAAGCTCCAGAACTCGCCGTGGTGGTCGATGGGCTCGGGCGACTCCAGCAGACGCACGATGACGTCCACGGACTCGGCCAGCATGGCGTGGAGCTTCTCGTTGGGCAGGCCGAAGAGCTTCTTGTCGGTGACCAGCGCGCTCGGCCCCACGCCCAGGATCGCCCGCCCGCGCGTCAGGTGGTCGAGGAACGCCATGCGCTCGGCCACGTGGAACGGGTGGTGGAACGGTGTGTTGATGACCGACGTACCCAGACGGATGCGCTTGGCGTGGGCCGCGGCCTTGGCCAGCGCCAGCTCCGGCGCGGGCATGTTCTCCCAGCCGCCGGAATGGTGCTCGCCGATGAAGAACTCGTCGAAGTCGAGCTCCTCGGCGTAGTGGATGAGCGAGATGTCCCGGTCGAAGGCCAGCGCCGGATTCTCCGACGGGTCGTGGATCGGCATCATGAAAAAGGAGAACTTCATCGTGTGACCTCGCTGGTGTGGTGTTCCGCTCCTGGCGTGGGGTCTGATTGATTCGTAGCGCTATCCGGGTGTCGGTTTCGCCGTCGGCTGCGTTACGTCACACCGGGCTTGACCCGGGGTCTTCCTCGCGTGATACCCGCCACTGGGGCGACCGCGGGTCGCCCCTACAGTCATCGCGCCTTGGCGACAACGAGAAATCCTCCGCGGACCATGCCGCGAATCAACCGGACACGACACTAGCACCAGGCGTGGACAAAGTAACCGCCCGTGATGGCGTCGTGCCACAGCTTGATGGCGGCCGGCGCGATCCCCTGCGGCAGCCCGTCCTCGGCCTTCCAGAAACTGTGCACGCCGGCGCCGAAGTGCGTCAGGTGGGTCCTGGGAGCGGGCCGCATGGCCGCGAAGGCGGGCAGGATCACCTCCTTGTAGACCTCCGGGCTGTGGTCGCGGCTGTCCTTGGTGATGGCGAACAGGAACGGCGGCAGCGGCGGCGCCTCCGCGTCCGACAGCTCCCGCGGGTAGCCGCGGTAGCGGGCCACCAGCGCCTCGGTCTCGTCGGCGTTCATGGCCAGGCGCCTGGCGCTGACCTTGGCGGCCTCGGTCAATGACCCGGCGATGTCGTGGGTGATGACGTACTCGGCCTTGAACTGGGGCCGCGCCTTGGCCCGGTCCCAAGTGTTGAGGATATCCTCCATCAGCAGCGGCAGTTGCATCAACGCCGCCGGCCCCTGCTGCCCCAGGGCCTCGGGCCCGGCGTAGCGCGCGAGGTCGCGCCAGGTGCGGATGTACAGCTCGTTGAAGGGGTCGCTGCGCACGGCGTCGTCGGTGCTCACGCGCTCGAAGCCGGACACCTTGCCCAGCGAGCCGCTCCAGTTGTCGCGCATGGCGCCCACGTGGCCGAAGGGCGTGTGCTCGGTGGCCACCACGCCGGCGAAGTTGGGCACCCGCTGGGACAGCATGGAAACGAAGGGTCCGCCGGTGGAATGGCCCTCGCCGTAGATGGAGAACGTGCCCTCGGGCAGGTGCCGGCGCATGGCCTCCTTCATGCCTTCCTCGAAGGCCACGGGCCACGCCGCCATGCGGTAATAGAAGTTGGTGCCGGGCTTGGCCCTGGCCACGGTGCGGGTACCGTAACGCGGCCGCATGGAGACGTCGCGGGCCACCTCGTACTCGTCGCGCCCGATGGGCTCGCCCTGCTTCCAGATGGGCGTGCGCACGCTGCCGTCCGCGTGGATCGTGTCGCCCGGCCAGTCGCGGCTCGGGTCCGGGAAGTAGAACCGCCCGGGAAACGTGCCGCTGAGGACCTTGAAGCCGAACTTGCCGGCCGCGAGCCTGGCCACCCGGTCCATGGTCTTGTAGTCGCCCGACCCTCCGTGAAGCAGGAAGATTCCCACGTTGCGGCCGTCGGCGCCGGCGGGAATCCGGCCCTCGTCCTCGGGCTGGTACACGGCCATGCCGATGTCCCATTCCAGCCCCAGCGCCTCGAAACGGATGATGTCCTCCTCGACGCGGACGGGGATGTCAGGTCTGCCGAGGACGGTTTCGGAGTCGCGGATGGCCTGTTCCCGGGACACGGCCGCGGGCAGGTCGATGGATGATGCGGACATGGACAACCTCCGGTGGTGATGCGAGTTCCTGTCTACTATAGACGCCCGCCCGCCGCTACAAGGCCGCCGAACCGGGCGGACGGAGAACCGGCGAACCCTCGGCAACCCCGTGGCGCGCGCTCCTTCGTCAACGTGAGCCGATGACGCAACGCGCACGCCCTCCCGTCTTGCCGGCGGCGGGTATTCCTGCGCATATTGTGAACGACTCGGGTTCCAGGACACCGCCGCCATGTTTCGCTTCTCTCCCAACCCCAACGACGCGCACCGCATCCATTGGCATGACTGGGGACCCGCCGCCTTCGAACGCGCCCGCGACGAGGGCAAACCCGTGATGCTCTTCCTCGGTGCGTTCTGGTGCGGCGTTTGCCAGCGCATGGACGAGACCACGTTGTCGCACACGGAGGTCATCGCCCTGCTCAACGCCTACTTCGTACCGGTGCGGGTGGAGGACGCCCAGCGGCCGGACGTCGACGTACGCTACAACCGGAACGGCTGGCCCACCATCGTGTTCATGAGCGCCGAGGGCGACTACCTGGCGGGGATCAACTACCTGCCGGCCACGGACTTTGCCGACGTGCTGGTGCGGATTCACGTGGGGTACCAGGAGCGCGGGACCGATTCGGGAACGCATGGCGCCACGGCGGTTCCGGCGGGGGCTGATCCATCGACGCCGGAAGCGGTCGAGCCGGAGGGCGATGGGCCGGCCAACGCCGCGCCGGACGCGGATTCGGCACCGGGTTCGGCTTCCACACCGGATGCGACTTCAGCACCCCATGCGGCTCCCGCGGCCGATTCACCGGCGCCGGCAACGCATCATGCTTCGCCCGAAGACCCGTCCCCCGGCCCGGGCACGCTGGACAGGATCACCGAGACCGTCTGGCGCCTCGCCGATCCCGTGCACGGCGGCTACGAGACCGAACGCAAGTTCCCCCACTGCGAAGTCAACGAGTTCCTGCTCCTGCGTTACCAAGTCACGGGCGACGTGCGCTTCCTCAACCACGTGCGCCTCACCCTCTACAACATGCACCAGAGCAAGACCCACGATCCCGAGGGCGGATTCTTCCGCTATTCGTCGAAACGGGACTGGAGCGAGCCGCATCACGAGAAACTGCTGTCCGACCACGCCGGCTTGCTGGACAACGCCCTGCACGTGTTCGAGCTGACTCGGGAATCCTTCTTCCGCGAGCTGGCCGAGGAGTTGCTGAACTACCTCACACAAGGCTTCCGCGATCCGTCTCTGCCCTTCTTCCACGGCTGCCGCGACTACATCCGCGTCACCCCGGGCCGGGACAATCCCCCGGGCTCGCTGATGCACCGGAACCGGGGCATGTTCTCCATCACCGATCCCTGGATGTACGCCGACGCCAACGCCCGTGCCGTCCGCGCCTGCCTGCGAGCCGCCCGCACACTGGAGCGCGAGGACCGCGCCGCGCACGCGCTGGCGACGTTGCGCCTGTTGCTGGAGCGTTCCTGGGACGACTCCCGCGGCATGGCACACTATTTCGACGACGCCGCGCGGCTGCGGGGACTGCTGGCCGACCAGGTGTGGACGGGACGCGCGTTGATCGAGGGATTCCGGACGGCGCACGAGCCGCTGTTCGGGCGGCGTGCCGAGGCGCTCGCGGACTTCATCCGCGGCCCGCTGCGAAACCCCGCCGGAGGTTATTTCGACATCGCGGAGAAAGGCCCGGCCTACCTCCATTATCCCCTTACCCTCATCACCGGGAACGGCGCGGCGGCGCGCTTCTTCCTCGAGATGTTCGACGTGACCGGCAGGACGGAGCACCGTGACGCCGCCCTGTGGGCGCTCGAGTGCTTCGTCGGAGACTTCACCGACTACGGCGTGCACACGGCGGAATACGGCACCGCCGTGTGCGAATACATCGCGCGCGCCGGCCCGTGATGATCCACCCTCTGCCCACCCCCTGGATTCCCGCTTCCGAGATGTGTCAGAACTCATGAGGCAGAGACCCCTCGAACCGTCATTCCCGCGGAAGCGGGAATCCAGGGGTGGAGAGGGGCCAAACGGACGTATTCCCCGCCGCACCCCCCTGGATTCTCGCTTCCCCGAGATGACGGTTCGAGGGGAGGGCGCTTTGCCATCGCCTCGTGAATGTGAAATCATGTGCCCGACTTCGAAGGATGGAGGTCACCGCGTGAACCTGACCCTGGCGTACCATCCGGTGCGGGCACTGCGATTCGGCTCGCACACGCGACTGGACGGAACCACACTCGAAATCGACGCCGACGGGCTTCGCCGGGTGCTGCTCGAAGACGAGGCGCTGAGCGACGCCACCTTCGACTTGGCGGCGCCGGGCGAGGACTGCCGGGCCGGGCCCGTGTTCGACATCGTCGAGCCCAGGGCCAAGGCTGACGGCGGCAGCTCCGACTTCCCCGGGATACTCGGACCTCCAACGACGGCCGGCATGGGCACCACCCACGTGCTGTCCGGCATGGCCGTGACGGTGCTGGACGAGCACGCCGCCGGCGGCTCGCGCGGCGCCGTCGGGCGGGTGATCCAGATGAACGGGCCGGCCGCGGAGGGTTCCTGGTACTCTGGTCTGCATCACCTGATCGCCATTCCCCGGGTGAAGGCGGGGACGGAAGCCCACGCGGCCAAGCGGGCGAAGCGCGTAGCCGCGCTCCGGGCCGCCGTTTACCTGGCCCGGGCCGCGCTCTCGCACGCGCCCGCGGACAGCCTCACGTTCGAGCCCATAAACCCGGGGCCGCCGGAGCGCCCCGGCCTTCCCCGGGTCGCATACGTCGGACAGATCTTCTCGCGCCAGCGGGCGGCGGAGTTGGACGAGCCGGTGCTTTACGGGCTCAACACCACCGGCATGCTGCCGGTCTTGCTGCACCCGGACGAGTGGCTCGACGGCGCGCTGGTGACCTCCTACTACACTTCCATGGGCGGCGCCGAGACCTACGGCTACCAGAACCATCCCATCATCATGGAATTGTACCGGCGGCACCACGCCGGCGAGTTGAACTTCGTCGGCGCCGTGGCGAGCATCGCCGGGTCGGACAATACCGACCGCGACCGCAACTGCCGCACGGCCGCCTCCCTGGTGCGGTGGGCGCTCAACGCCGACGCCGCGGTGCTCACGAAGTACGGCGGCGGTGTGCCCCATGCCGACCTGGCGGAAACCGCGCGGCTCCTGGAGTCCGCCGGCGTCCGCACGTCGGTCATGGTGTCCGACGTGTCACGCGACCGCAGGGTGGAGTCCGCCCTGCTGTTCAACTTCCCCGAAGTGAACGCCATCGTCTACGGCGGCGGCAACGACACCCGCTGGCAGGTGCCGCCGGCCGGCCGCATCATCGCGGCGACCCCGGCCATCGGCGAGCTTCTGGCCGGCGTCCGTGAGCTCAACGCCATGAACGTGGCGGGCATCACCAACCAGCAAGGCGCGTCGCGGCTGCGGGCGGTGGTTTACTGAAATGTTTGCCACTCGGATGACTCCCGCGGAATCGTCATTCCCCGCTGCCCAAGTTGTGTCAAAACTCCACTCGGATGGGGGTTGCCGCCAACGCCCCGAACCGTCATCGATATGAGAATAAGTTCTTATTCAATGATCTCCGGCAGTTACGGAATCCCGCTAACCCGCAGCGAGTCATTCCCGCGGAAGCGGGAATCCAGGCGGGGTGGGGCCAAGCAATGAGGCCGCCACACCCCTCACCCCTGGATTCCCGCATTCGCGGGAATGACAGTTCGAAGGGTTCCTCGCTCAAGGGTTTGACAAAGGCTGTTCCGTGGGAGTGAGGGTTGCTGCCATTTCGTGTTTGAACAAAGTGCCGACACAGCCCGGGATGCGGGGACCCAGCGGCGGGGCTGAACGGGGCGGTCGTGCTCACAAACTTGAACAGGAAGACTTGAAGAGGAGACTCTGACCATGAGGATCGTCCACTACCTGAACCAGTTCTTCGGAGGTATCGGCGGCGAGGAGCAGGCGGGAAGCCCGCTTCGAGCGGTGGAGAACGCCGTCGGTCCGGGACGGCTCCTGGAGCAGACCCTGGGCGACGGCGCCACCGTCGTCCAAACCCTGGTATGCGGCGACAACCACGCGGTGGAGCACCAGGAGGAGCTGGTGGCCGCCGTCCTGGACCATGTGCGGAAAGCCCAAGCCGACCTGTTCGTGGCCGGGCCCTGCTTTGATGCGGGCCGCTACGGCATGGCCGCCGGCGCCCTGTGCAGCGCCGTGCAAACCGAGATCGGCATTCCGGCGATCACCGCCATGCACGAGGAGAACCCCGGCGTCGACCTCTACCGGGAGACCCTCTACATCGTCGACTCCGGCAAGAACGCCGGCAACATGAAGCAGGTGGTCCAGCGCATGGCCGGCCTCGCGCGGAAGCTGGCGGCCGGCGAGCCCGTCGGCCTGCCCGGCGAAGAGGGCTACCTCACTCGCGGCCTGATACGGGACCAGTTCGTCGACAAGACCTCGGCCGAGCGGCTCGTGGACATGGTCCTGGCCAAGGTCCAGGGAGAGCCGTTCGACACCGAGATGCCCGTCACCGCGTTCGAGCCCGTGGCCAAGCCCAGGGGCGTCGACGACCTCTCCAACGCCAAGGTCATGCTCATCACCGACGGCGGCCTCGTGCCCAAGGGAAACCCGGACCAGATCGAGGGCATGGCCGCCACCCGCTGGGGCGCCTACGACATCTCGGGCGCCGACGACCTGGCGGCCGAGGACTACGAGATCTCCCACGGCGGCTACGACCCGCGCTTCGTCCAGGCCGATCCCGACCGCCTCGTGCCCCTCGACGCCCTGCGGCAACTGGAAAAGGAAGGCGTCGTCGGCCAAGTCCACGGCGAGTTCCTCTCCACCTCGGGCCTCTCCAACCCGCTGTCCAACACCCGCCGTCTTGGGCGCGAGATGGCCGAGAAGGTCAAGCGCGAGGGGGTCGACGCCGTCATCCTCACCTCCACGTGAGGCACCAGCACTCGCAGCGGCGCTGCGATCACCACCGAACTCGAGAAGGCCGGCGTCCCCGTCGTGCAGATGACCTCCGCCCTGCCCATCGCCAAAATGGTCGGCTCCAACCGCGTCGTGCTGGGACACGGCATCGTCCACGTGGCCGGAGACGCCAGCCTGCCGGCGGAGGAGGAAAAGGCCCTCAGGCGCAGGCTGGTGGAGGAAGCGCTGGATTCGTTGAAGGCGGAGGGCAGTGCGGAGTAACGCGGAACAGTTTGGGGACGCTTACCTTTCTTGCAATATTGAGAGATTCACGGTGCAACCTGTTGTGCAGCGTTCGCGGAATCCTGTTGAACTGCGCGCCGCCGAATAGAACCACCGACATGTCCCCGGGTTGACCCTTTGGTTGGCTCTCCCGAGAAGGCGCAGAGCAATGTTGAAACATCTCAAGGTGAATAACTTCAAGGCGTGGCGCAGCCTCGATCTGAAGCTGGGAAAGGTCACCGGACTGTTCGGAACGAACAGTTCGGGCAAGAGCAGCGTGCTTCAGTTTCTTCTGATGTTGAAGCAAACCAAGGACGCGACCGATCGCGGTCTGGTCCTGGACTTCGGCGGGCCGAACCAACTCGTGAATCTTGGCACCTACGAAGCCATCGTACACCGCGGTGACCAAACGGCGGAGATCGACTGGACTCTGGATTGGGACCTCCCGGAGACGCTAAGGGTCACCGACCCCATGAGCCGCCGCAGGACCGATCTGTTTGTCGGCGACAGCTTGCAAGTGAGTTCCAGCGTGGGGGTTAGGGGTTCACATCTGTCGACACGGTACGTGAAATACAGGTTCGCCGACGCAGCCTTTGCCATCGAGCCCAAGGGAGCAAGCTCGAAGAATTTCGACCTGACATGGGAAGGACCCTTGGCGCTGCCACTCATTCGGAATCCAGGCCGAGCGTGGCCTCTGCCTGGTCCCGTCACACTGCTGTCCCACAAATTTTAAGCGAATCGGAGGGGGATTTGAGGGGGCGGGCTGGGCGGGGGCTGTGGCAGGAGCAGACCGAGGAGTGGTCGGCGC
>JAJEAI010000046.1 GCA_022824205.1 Candidatus Binatia bacterium | reverse complement strand
GTCCAGGGCATCGGCAATGCTGAGGGTGGGCGCCATGCACGACCACCGCAGCCGTCCGTCGGACTGGGACCAGATGTCCGCCAGCCACCGGTTCCAGCTTCCGCACAGGGCCACCTCCACCGGGGCACGGTCGGTGACCTGCTCGATGAACATGGTGTTGTGCAACACCTGGACGTCGACTCCGGTGTCGTCCATGTGCTCCAGCCGGAGCCCCACGTTGCCCAGCTCCATGGACTCGTCGGCGTCGGCGAACTTGCGGCCCACCCGCCGCTCACGCTCCCGCAGCGCTTCCTCCGAGAACGCCGGGAAACGGAAACCCTTCACCTTGCCGTCCACCACCCAGAACTGCTGCCGTACGCCCGCCTCCTCCGGCGACGCCAACGGCACCGGGCGGTACTGGCGTTCCGAGGGATCGAGGAAGTCCCAGGTGCGTTCGCATTCCACCACGTGGGCGTCCGAGTCCACGATCAAAGGCTTGCCGTTGCCGTCTCCGCTCATGGTCTGCTCCTTGAATGGTGCGTCGTTCCCGATGAGGCTAAGCAATCCGAACGCGCTACAGCGCGTACAGCCGCCGCGCGTTGTCGCTCAGGATCTTCTGCTTCACGTCCTCGGACAGGTCCGTGCGCTCGCGGAACACCCGGATGGCGTCCACGTCGCTCGACGTGTCGGTGTGGCCGTAGTCGGTGCCGATGACCAGACCGTCCTCGCCCGTCTCCTGCACGATGTACGGCAGGTCGTCGGTGTTCTCGCAGGTCACGAACATGTTGAAGGCTTCCATGGGGTTGTCCGGCCAGTCGCGGCCCATGGTCCGGTAGCGGTTGCGGACCTCGTGCAGGATCCACGGCAGCCACTGGGCGCTGGCCTCGATGAACCCCCAGCGCAGCTTCGGGAACACCTCCGGGACCTCGCTGAAGAGCACGTCGGCGAAGCCCCCCACGGTGGGGATGCGGAAACGGTGGAAGGTGGAGCCGAGCCTTACCGGGTGGGTGTACAGGTCGTTGAGCCAGGCGCTGCCGTTGGCGATGTGCACGGCGATGGCCATGTCGAGGCGGCTGGCCTCCTCGTAGACGGGATAGAAGTACGGGTCCACCAGCATGCGGTTGTTCTCGAACGGCCGCATCAGCACCGCGCAGGCGCCGTGCTCCCTGGAGAAGCGGATCTGGTCGAGCGCGTCGGACATGCTCAGGGTGGGGGCGAGGCACGACCAGCGCAGGCGTCCGTCGGACTGGGACCAGATGTCCGCGAGCCAGCGGTTCCAGCTTCCGCACAGCGCCACTTCCACCGGCGCCCGCTCGGTCACCTGCTCGATGAACATGGTGTTGTGCAGCACCTGGACGTCCACGCCCGTGTCGTCCATGTGCTCCAGCCGGAGCCCCACGTTGCCCAGTTCACGGGCCTCCTTGGCCTCGGCGAACTTGCGGCCCACCTGTTCCTGGCGCCGCTGCAGCTCCTCCTCGGAAAACGCCGGGAAGCGGAAGCCGCGCACCTTGCCGTCCACCAGCCAGAACTGCAGCGCCGCGCCGTTCTCCTCCGGGGACGCCAGCGGCACCGGCCGGAACTGTTTCTCCGAGCCCTCCAGGTAGTCCCAGGTACGGTCGCACTCCACCACGTGGGCGTCGGCGTCCACGATCAATGGCGTTCCGTTGGCATCTGCGCTCATGGCCTGCTCCTTGGGGGTCCGGGGACCCGTGTTCCGGCGGACGCCACCCGCCCGCGCCGGTTCAATACTTGACGACTCTGATCGAGCCGGCGCCGTTCGTCCTGAGCGTAGCGAAGCGAAGTCGAAGGGCGCCATCCAGTTCGACGGCAGTGGATCAGAGTTCCAAAAAACTCTCTCCCGCACAATCCCTTATTTACTGCAACTCGGCGAAAAAGTCGTTCCCTTTGTCGTCCACGATGATGAAGGCGGGGAAGTTTTCCACGTCGATCTTCCACACCGCCTCCATGCCCAGTTCGGGATAGTCGAGCACTTCCACGCGCTTGATGTTGTCCTTGGCCAGCACTGCGGCGGGACCGCCGATGGAGCCGAGGTAGAAGCCGCCGTGCTTCTTGCACGCGTCGGTGACCTGGCGCGAACGGTTGCCCTTGGCCAGGGAGACCAGGCTGCCGCCGTGGGACTGAAACAGGTCCACGTAGGAGTCCATGCGCCCGGCGGTGGTGGGCCCGAAGGAGCCGGACGCGTAACCCTCGGGGGTCTTGGCCGGCCCCGCGTAGTAGACCACGTGGTCCTTGAAGTACTCCGGCAACGGCTCGCCCGCGTCGAGCCGTTGCTTGATCCGGGCGTGGGCCAAGTCGCGCGCCACCACGATGGTGCCGTTGAGGGACAGCCGCGTCTTCACGGGGTGTTTCGACAGCGTGGCGCGGATCTCGTCCATGGGGCGGCCGAGGTCGATGCTCACCACGCCGTCCGCGTCCTCCTCTTCCACGAAGTCCGGCAGGTACCTGGCCGGGTCGGTCTCGAGCCTCTCCAGGAACACGCCGTCCCGCGTGATCTTGGCCTTGGCCTGGCGGTCCGCGGAACAGGAGACGCCGATACCCACGGGACAAGAGGCGCCGTGCCGCGGCAGGCGGATGACCCGCACCTCGTGGGTGAAGTACTTGCCGCCGAACTGCGCGCCCACGCCCATGGCCTGGCTGATGGCCTGCACCCTGGCCTCCAGCTCCAGGTCCCGGAACGCCCGGCCGTACTCGTTGCCGGTGGTGGGAAGGCTGTCCAGGTAGCGCGTGCTCGCCAGCTTGACCGTCTTCAGGTTGAACTCCGCGGACGTGCCGCCCACCACGATGGCCAGGTAGTAGGGCGGACAGGCCGCGGTGCCGATGGTCTTGATCTGCTTCTCCAGGAACGCCACCAGGGAGGCCTCGTTCAGGAGCGCCGGCGTCTGCTGGTACAGGAACGACTTGTTGGCGGAGCCGCCGCCCTTGGTGATGAACAAGATCTCGTAGGCATCGCCCGGCGTGGCGTACAACTCCACCTGGGCCGGCAGGTTGGTGCGCGTGTTCTGCTCCTCGTACATGCTCAGGGGCGCGAGCTGCGAGTAGCGCAGGTTGGTGTTCGTGTAGACGTCGTAGACGCCGGCGGAGAAGGCCTCCTCGTCGTTGGCGCCGGTGAAGACGTTCTCGCCCTTCTTGCCGATGACGATGGCGGTGCCCGTGTCCTGGCACGCCGGCAGCACGCCGCCGGCCGCGATGTTGGCGTTCTTGAGCTGCTGGAGCGCCACGAAGCGGTCGTTCCCCGACGCCTCGGGATCTTCGAGGATGGCGCGCAGCTTGGCCAGGTGGCTCGGCCGGAACAGGTGGGAGATGTCGTGGATGGCTTCGGCCGTGAGCTTCCGCAGCACCGCGGGGTCCACCTTCAGTATGGTGCGGCCGTCCACCTCGACCTCGGTCACTCCCTCCTTGCCCAGGCCGCGGTATTCCGTGGTGTCCTCGCCGAGCTCGAAGATGGGTTGGAACCTGAAATCCGACATTTAGCGGGGTCTCCTTCCCGGACGCTCCCCCTCCGCCACCACCCCTGGATTCCCGCTTTCGCGGGAATGACGTGAGAGAGGTCGGTCGCGCGGTGCGGTCGTGGGGGCGTACGTATGGCGGGTCCGGATGGTCTTTCTGTTTCCGACAAGATTATACCCAATTATACCCAAACCCTTGACGCCAACGCAAAGTCGCGTAAGATTCGTGCAGCGTTGCCGCCGGGCCGTGGAAGGCCTCCCTGACGACCCTTCGTTGACGACCCGTTTTTCGGCGGCGCAAGAACAAGCACCAAGGAGTCCCGCACCTCATGAGCATACGCGGCAACACGGCCATCGTCGGCATCGGCGAGACCCCGGTGGACCGCCTGGGCCGGCGCCCGGGCGAACGCCGCCGGACCATACCGGAGTACCTGACCTGGGCGGCGCGCTTGGCCATGGAGGACGCGGGCCTCACCCGCAAGGACTTCGACGGCCAGGGGCTCGCGGCCATCTACACCACCAACTATCTGCAGCCCTTCTGGCCGGAGGAGACCGCGTCGATCCTGGGCATCACGCCGGCGCTGTCCATGGCCAACGCCAACGGCGGCGCCGCCACTGTGTCGGCGCTGGGACAGGCGGCGGCGGCCATCCAGGCCGGGTTGGTGGAGCGAGTCCTGTGCGTGGCCGCTTCGTGCACGTTCGTGGAGAACCACAACGGGGCCGAGCCGCGCGACGTACGGGATTTCGAGGTGCCCTACGGCCTGATGGGCGCCAACAGCGGCATCGCCCTGGTGATGCGGCGTCACATGCACGAGTACGGCACCACCCTGGATGCATTGGGGAATATCGCGGTGACCGCGCGCTACCACGCGTCGCTCAACCCCAACGCCTACCTCAAGAAGCCGATGACGCTGGAGGACTACAAGACCTCGCGGCTGGTGGCCGACCCCGTGCGCCTGCTGGACTGCGTCATGCCGGCCAACGGCGGCAAGGCGTTCATCCTCACCGCCGCGGAAAGGGCCGCCGACATGCCGCGGAAGCCGGTCTACCTCATGGGCTTCGGCGAGCAGGACAACCCCAGCTACGGCCCACGCACCCACTCCGACGCGACGATCATGGGAATCAGGGACGCCGGCGCCCGCGCCTTCGCCATGGCCGGCGTCACCGCCGACGACATGGACTTCGCCCAGCTCTACGACGACTACGTCATCATCGAGATGATGCAGATGGAGGACCTGGGCTTCTGCGAGAAGGGCGACACGCAGTACTTCGAGTCCACCGACTTCTCGTTCAAGGGGGCGCTCCCCATTCAGACCGGCGGCGGCATGATCAACTGCGGACAGCCGTCCACCTGCGGCGGCATGATCCACATCCTGGAGTCGGTCACGCAACTGCGGGGCGACGGCGGCGAGCGACAGGTGGCGGGCGCGCGCACCGGGCTCTGCACCGGCCTCGGCGGCCTCCCCTACGGCAAGAACCTCGGCTCCACCGCCGTGGCGATTCTCAGCAACGACAACGGGTAGACACCATGGCTGAAGCACGAACCGAACCCCGACGCCCCCTCCCCGAGATCACCGAGCTGACCGCGCCTTTCTGGCAGGCCGCCAAGGAAGGACGACTCGTGATGCAGCGTTGCCTCGCGTGCGGCGCGTTGACGTGGTGTCCGCGCCCGTCGTGCGTGGAGTGCGGCAGCGAGAAACTCGAGTGGGAGCAGCTCAGCGGACGCGGCACCGTCTACACCTTCACCATCATCCGCCAATTGGCCGGCCGCGGCGCCCGCGCCTTCGAAAAGGACATCCCCTACGTCATCGCCTGGGTGGACCTGGAGGAAGGCCCGCGCTACTACACCAACATCGTCGAGTGCCCGGTGGACGAGGTGGAGATCGGCATGGAGGTGGAGGTGGTGTTCGACCCGGTCAGCGATGACGTCAGCCTGCCGAAATTCAAGCCCCGTTCGTAGGCTGCGCGCAGCGCGCAACCCTCCAAGCAAAGGTTGCACGAACGTCATTCCCGCGGAAGCGGCTGCGTCCAAACTCGTGAGGCCGTGACCCCCCGAAACGTCATTTCCGCGCAAGCGGGAATCCATGAGTGGCGAGGCGGGGACAAGCACCGAGCCCGCTAGGCAAGCCAGCCCGCTTTTGCTAATCCACACTTACGAAACATCCCATCCCTCGACCCGGAGGACGCCATGGCAGTCATCGATGCCGATACCCACGTAGACGAGACCGAAGATACCTGGGCCTTCATGCGCGACGGTGATGAGGCGTTGCGCCCCACCACCGCCTATCCCACGGGCCAGGACGCCAGCAACGCGAAGATGCGCTACTGGATGATCGACGGCAAGCGCCAGATCCGCTTCGTACGCACGGACGAGGAGACCCACACCACCGAGGGGGCACGCGAATTGAAGGACGTACACCGGCGTCTGGAGGACATGGACCGCATGGGGGTGGACTTCCAGGTCATGTACCCCACCCTGTTCCTGGTGGAGTTCACCGACAAGCCGGAAGTCGAGCTGGCGCTGCGCCGCAGCTACAACCGCTGGATGGCCGAACGCTGGGCGGAATCCGGCGGGCGGCTGCGCTACGTCATGCTGCCGCCCACCCAGAACATGGACGCGGCCCCGGAGGAAATGCGCTTCGCCAGGGAGCACGGCGCCTGCGGCGTGCTCAAGAAGGGCGACCGGGAAGCCGGGGTGTGGGCCAACGACCCCTACTTCTTTCCGTTGTACGAGGAAGCCCAGAAGCTCGATATGCCCATCTGTTTTCACACCGGTTCGGGGGTGCCCGACTTCACGCCCGCGCGCGAGTTCACCTTCAGCCGCTTCTACCGGATACTGCTGCCGGTGGTGCACGCATTCCAGTCCCTGATCGTCCACGGCGTGCCGGACCGCTTCCCCGAGCTGCGCTTCGGCTTCATCGAGGCCACCGCCTCCTGGGTGCCTTTCGTCCTCTACGAGATCCGCCGGCGGATCGAGAAGAACATCGAAAGGCCCACCAGCGTGTTGCGTTCGACCATGGAGATCGAGGAGATGCCGGAGGACATCCTGCGGCGGAACCGCATGTACGTATCGTTCCAGGTGGACGAGGACCTGGACTACGTGCTGCAGCACACGGGCGAGGACAATCTCCTGGTGGGCTCGGACTACACGCACAACGACTCCGCCCAGGAGATGGATTTTCTGGCCCTGCTCAAGCAACGCGCCGACAAGGGCGACCTTTCCCATTCCGCGGTCACGAAGATCACCCAGGACAACCCCAAGACCTTCTACGGCATCTGAACGGCAAGGCGGACCGGGCGGGGGGAACCGTGACCGGGGCTCCGCCCGCTCCGAGGAGAGATGGGATGAAGGAATCTCCGGACAGGCCCCTGGCCGACGACGAAGTGGAGAAGCGCCTGTTCCCGGGACCGGGCCTTCCCGGCGGCGGCCAGCTCGAGGTGCGCATGGAGGCGCCCCTGCTGCATCCGGATCCGGATGTGCGGGAAGTGGCGCGCCGCTACAAACCCTACAACCTGGATAGCTGGCATGCCGAATGGACCCGCATGGCCCAGAAGAACGAGGAACTGGCGGCGGGATTCGAGGACGAAGGACGCCACGTCACCGCGCACGACTTCTACCGGCGGGCGGCGGAGTTCTACCGGCGGGCGCTGGTGTACATGCCCGACAGCGACCCGCGCATGATGGAGAGCCACCACAAGCTCAAGGAGACCTTCGACAAGGCCTGGAGCCTGGTGAAGCCGCCCTTCGAGCGGGTGGAGATCCCGTACGAGGGACACCGGCTGGACGCCCTGTTCTACCCGGCCCGGGGGCAGGCGGGCACGCGCTTCCCCGTGGTGTACAACTACGGCGGCGCCGACGGCATCCTGCTGCGGGGGCTGGACGGGGACGCCGGCCAGTACGTGCGCCGGGGCATGTCCTTCATCGACGTGGACGGGCCGGGACACGGCGCCACCCTGCGGGAGAAGAAGCTCTATGCACCTCCGGACTCGGAGCGGGTGGCCAAGGCCGTCGTCGACTATCTGGTGACGCGCCCGGATGTGGACCCGGACCGCATCGGCCTCCACGGCTCCAGCATGGGAGGCTATTCCGGACCACGCTGCGCCACCGAGGAGAAACGCATCAAGGCGGTGGCGGTGTGGAGTGGCGCCTATCACCTGGTGGACGACATCTTCGACTACTATCCGCCGATCCAGGACCGCCTGCGCTGGCTGATGGGCGCCAGGGACCTCAAGGAGGCGCGCGAACGGATCAAGGAGTTCACCCTGGTGGACCGGGCACACAAGATCGAGTGCCCCTTGCTGGTGGGCTACAACCACGATGACCGGGTCATGGACCCGCGCGGCGCCGTCCGACTCTACGAGAACGCCGTCAACGCTCCGAGGGAGCTGCTGGACGGCGTGGGACACCATGAAAAGCGTTTCGACCGGCGAAGCTTCATCGTGGACTGGTTTGCCAAGCAGTTGAATGCCTGACACTGAATCGGCGGACCTGCCCCTCCCCACCCCTGGATTCCCGCTTGCGCGGGAATGACAGGGAACGGGGATGACGGAACTGGAGAGCCGTATGCTGACCATCGACGCGGACGCGCACGTGATCGAGAACGAAACCACGTGGGACTACCTGGAGGGCACAGACCGGCGTTTCCGGCCCGTTCCGGTGTCCGCGGACATGCCCTCGGGCAACCGCGGGAACTTCTGGATCATCGACGGGCGGCTCATCGGCGGCCGCGACAACGTCGGCGCGGACATCCCGCCGGAAGCGCGGGAGATGACCGACATCGACCGGCGGCTCCGCCACATGGACGAAATCGGCACCGGCGTCCAGGTGCTCTACCCTACGGTGCTCCTGCGGCCCTTCACCGAGCGGCCGGACGTGGAGCTGGCCCTGTGCCGTGCTTACAACCGCTGGCTCGCCGACATCTGGAGAAAGGCGCCGGAGCGGCTGCGCTGGGCGGTGCAACTCCCGGTGCTGAGCATGGAGGCGTCGCTGGAAGAGCTGCGCTGGGCCAGGGAGCACGGCGCCTGCGCGGTGTCGCTGCGCGGCGTGGAGACCCATCAGCCGCTTCACAACCCCTATTTCTTCCCGATCTACGAGGAGGCCCAGCGGCTGGACCTGGCCATCGGCATCCACGCCGGCCAGGGCAGCTTCGCGGTGCTGGACACTTTCGGCACGGACAACACCTTTACCACCTCCAAGCTGACGGTGGTGGGGGCGTTCCACGCGCTGGTGCTGCACGGGATTCCGGAGCGGTTTCCGCAACTGCGCATCGGCGCCATCGAGGTCACCGCCCAGTGGCTGCCCTACGTGCTCCACGACCTGCGCCTGCGCTTCAAGAAGGCGGGCCGGCACCTGGCTGACGACCTGCTCAGGACCCAGCGGCTGTTCGTGGCCTGCCAGACCGACGACGACCTGCCCTACGTGCTCGGCTACGGCGCGGAAGACAACCTCATGGTGGGCTCGGACTACGGCCACGCGGACAACGCCAGCGAGTTGCTGGCGCTCCGCGGCATCCGCGACAAGGGGAAAATCGCCGCCGAGGTGATCGACAAGATCCTCGCCCACAACCCCGCCCGCTTCTACGGACTGGAGGAGTCCGGGTCCTGACGCGTTCACGGGCGCCCCGGCACCAGGGGCGGAACCGCACCGGAGGAGAACATGCTGGCCATCGACGCCGACGCCCACGTTATCGAGACGGAGCACACCTGGGACTACCTGGAGGGCCGGGACAAGCGCTTCCGTCCGGTGCCCGTTACGCTGGACATGCCCGAGGGCGGTACGCGCAACTTCTGGGTGATCAACGGCAAGCTCATCGGCGGGCGCGACAACATCGGCCTGGACACCCCCAAGGAGTCCCGGGACATGGCCGACATCGACGCGCGCCTCAAGCACATGGACGAGATCGGCACGGACGTGCAGGTCCTCTACCCGACCCTGTTCCTGCGGCCGGTCACGGACCGCTCGGACGTGGAGCTCGCGCTCTGCCGTTCCTACAACCGCTGGTTGGCGGATATCTGGGCGGCGGGCAAGGGGCGGCTCCGCTGGGCCGTACAGCTACCGCTCTTGAGCATGGAGGAGGCCCTGGACGAGCTGCGCTGGGCCACGGAGCACGGCGCCTGTGCGGTTTTCGTGCGGGGCCTGGAGACCCACCACCCTCTCCACCACCCCTACTTCTTCCCGCTTTACGAGGAAGCCGCCCGCCTGGACGTGCCCATCGGCATCCACTCGGGCATCGGCAACGCCGCGGTTTCGGAAGCGTTCGGCAACGACCCGTTCCGCACCGCCAAGCTCACGGTCATCGGCGCGGTCCACGCCATGGTCATGCGCGGCATTCCGGAGCGGTTCCCCGGCCTGCGCATCGGCGCCATCGAGGTGGCGGCCCAGTGGGTGCCCCACGTGGTCCGGGACATCACGCTGCGGCAACGCAAGGCGGGCGTCGAGCCCGACGAGGACCTGCTCCGGACCAATCGCCTCTACGTCGCCTGCCAAACCGACGACGACCTGCCCTACGTGCTGCAGCACGCGGACGAGGACATGATCATGATCGGGTCGGACTACGGCCACGCGGACAACGCCAGCGAGCTGCTGGCGCTCAGGGGCCTGCGCGAGAAGGGCGAGGTGCCCGCCCACATCATCGACAAGATCCTGCACGAGAACCCCACGCGGTTCTACGGGCTGGCGGAGGAGTAGGTAAGATTGCGTCCTGAGCGTAGCGGAGCGACGTCGAAGGACGCCATTCAAAAGGAGACCCGCGTGAGCGATTCATTCGACCTGCTTCTCGTCAACGGAACCGTGATCAACCCGGCGGCAGGGCCGCGGCAGGAGCTGGACGTAGGCATTGCCGGCGGACGCATCGTCGCCATGGAGAAGGGTCTCGCGCGGGACGGCGCCAAGCAGGTCCTCGACGCCGGCGGCTGCTTCGTCACCCCGGGACTCATCGACTTCCACGTGCACAGCTACTGGGGCGTCAACCCCTACGGCACCGACCTCGACCCCGTGTGCGGCGCCAGCGGCGTCACCACCACCGCGGACGCGGGCTCGGCCGGCCCGGTGAATTTCACGGGGTTCCGGCACTTGGTGTACGAACGGGCGCGCACCCGCATGCTGGCTTTCGTGGCGGTGGCGCAGCACGGCGTCCTCAACGCCCCCGGAGAGCTCGAGAACATCGGCTTCGCCGACCCCGACAACGCCGCGCGCACGGTGCGGGAGAACCCCGACGTCGCCGTGGGCATCAAGATCCGCCTGCACGTCAAGTCGGTGGGCGAAAACGGCCGCGAGGCCCTGGGAATGGCGGTGCGGGCCGGAGACGCCAGCGATTCGCCGGTAATGGTGCACGTGGGCGACACCGGGATATCCATGGAGGAGATCGTCGAGACGCTGCGTCCGGGCGACATCGTCACGCACTGCTACACGCCGAAACAGCCGGCCATCGTGGACCCGGACGGCCGTCTTCGGCCTGCCGTTCTGGAGGCGCAGAAACGCGGGGTGGTCTTCGACGTCGCCCACGCCAACGGGCACTTCGACTTCGACCTGGTGGCCCGGGCCATGGACCAGGGGCTGCGTCCGGACATCATCAGCACCGACCTCCACAGAATGAGCGGCTCCGGCCCGGTGGTGGACCTGCCCACCACCCTGACCAAGTTCCTGATGTTGGGACTGGACCTCGACGAGATCGTCGCCGACTGCACCATCAACGCCGCCCGAGCCATCGGCTGGGAAGACCGGCTGGGCGTCCTGGAAGTGGGCCGGGAGGCCGACGTCGCGGTGCTTGAGGTGGTGGACGAGGAGACCCGGTTGCACGACAGCGTGGGCAACGAACGCACCACGGGCCAACGCATCAACGCCCGCCACACCATTCGCGCCGGCGTCCTGTAAGGAAGCCGGATCGGCGAGGGCGGCGGTTGGAAACCCGCCCTACGTCTCGACCTTCGACGACACATTTCACGACCGTCCGGTCCCGTTGGCACACCGCTTGAGCGTTGCTAGATTCAGGACTGGGACCTTCGATCATGAGCGAATGGATCTTCCGCTACGACGGCTTCGACCCGGCCAAGCAGGGCCTGCGGGAGGCCCTGTGTACCCTCGGCAACGGCTACTTCGCCACCCGCGGCGCGGCGGAGGGGGGCAAGGCCGGTGACGTGCACTACCCCGGGACCTATCTCGCCGGATGCTACAACCGGCTGGAAACCACGGTCGGCGGCCGCGCCGTGGTCAACGAGGACCTGGTCAACCTGCCCAACTGGCTCACCCTTCGGTTCCGCCTGGAGGACGGGCCGTGGTCGGATCTCTCGGCGGTCGAGGTCCTGGCCTACCAACAGGAGCTGGACCTCAAGAACGGCCTGCTGACACGAAGGCTCCGGTTCCGCGATCCCGAAGGACGCACCAGCTTCATCCGCAGCCGGCGGCTCGTGCACATGCGGCATCCCCACCTGGCGGTGCTGCGCTGGACCCTCCTGGCGGAAGACTGGTCCGGAAACGTCACCATCCGATCTTCCCTGGACGGCTCGGTCATCAACGCCGGGGTCCCGCGTTATCGCCAGCTCAATTCCAGGCACCTGGAGACCCTGGAGAAGGGCCCCTCGGGGGAAGACGGCGTGTACCTGGTGGTCCAGACGAACCAGTCGCGCATCCGGGTGGCGCTGGCGGCGCGCACCCGGCTCTTCCGGCAGGACGAGCACGAGGAGGCCGCTTCCCGCGCCATCGAGGAACCGGAAGCGATCACGCAGGAGTTCGCCGTCATGGTGAGGAAGAAGCAGGTGGTGACGCTGGAGAAGACGGTGGCCCTGTACTCGTCCCGGGACCGGGCCATCTCGGAATGCGGCCTGGCCGCCCGGTCGGCGGCAGCGGCAGCGGGCCGGTTCGTGGAGCTGCTGGAATCCCATGCGAGCGCGTGGCATTCGCTGTGGCGCCGTTGTGACGTGGAACTGCCCTCGCGCCCCGAGGAAGAGCGGATCCTGCGCCTGCACGCCTTCCACCTGCTGCAAACCGCATCCCCGAACTCGGTGGGCCTGGACGCCGCGGTGGCCGCCCGGGGACTCCACGGCGAGGCCTACCGCGGCCACATCTTCTGGGACGAGCTGTACTTCCTGTTCTTCTACCTGGCGCGGCTCCCGGAGGTCGCCCGGTCGCTGCTCCTGTACCGCTACCACCGCCTGGACGCGGCGCGAAGGGCCGCCCGCGAAGAAGGCTACAACGGCGCCATGTACCCCTGGCAGAGCGGCAGCGACGGCAGCGAGGAGACCCAGAAGCTGCACCTGAACCCCAACTCCGGCCGCTGGCTCGAAGACAACAGCCACCGGCAGCGGCACGTCAACATCGCCATCGCCTACAACGTGTGGCGCTACTACAAAACCACCGGAGACGGGGAGTTCCTTTCCCGTTACGGCGCCGAGATGATCCTGGAGATCGCGCGCTTCTGGGCGAGCCTCGCGGAGCGGAACGAGACCACCGGGCGCTACGAAATCCACGGGGTCATGGGCCCCGACGAGTACCACGACATGTACCCGGACGCCGACAGCGGCGGCCTGCGGAACAACGCCTACACCAACGTGATGGTGGTGTGGCTGCTGGAGCGGGCCTTCGAGGTGCTGGACCTGCTGGGCGAGAGCCGGCGGGCGGAACTCGTCGAGGAGACCGGGCTCGCGCCGGAAGAAGAGCAGAAATGGCGCGACATGAGCCGCCGGATGACCGTGCCGTTCCACGGCGACGGCGTCATCAGCCAGTTCGAAGGGTACGAGGCGCTGGAGGAGTTCGACTGGAACGGGTACCGCGAGAAGTACGGCAACATCGAGCGGCTGGACCGCATCCTCGAGGCCGAGGGCGAGACCCCCAACCGCTACAAGGCGTCGAAGCAGGCCGACGCGCTCATGCTCCTCTACCTGTTGCGCGAGGATGAGCTTCGGGCCATCTTCCAGCAGCTCGGCTACAAGCTCGCCCCGGAGACCGTGCGCAAGACCGTGGAGTACTACACCGCCCGGACGTCCCACGGCTCGACCCTGAGCCGCGTGGTGCACGCCGCGATATCCGCGCGCACCGACCCCGGCACTTCGTGGCGGTATTTCACCGAGGCGCTGCAAAGCGACGTCGCGGACATCCAGGGCGGCACCACGCCCGAGGGCGTGCACATGGGAGCCATGGGCGGCCTCGACGAGGTTCTGCTCACCCGCTACGCCGGCATCGGCACCATGGGCGAGACCCTGAGCCTCGACCCCTGCCTGCCCGAAGAGCTGCCCGCGCTGCGGCTGGCCATCGTCTACCGCGGACGGCGGGTCGGGCTCGACCTCACGCGCGAGCGCGTCCGCGTTTCACTGGACGGGGATTCGACGGCGGCACTGGCAGTGGTCGTGCAGGATACCCGGCACGAACTTGCCGCGGGCGATACGGAGATCCGCCTGAATCCGGGACGGTCGCCGTCCGCCTAGTTCAACACGAGCACATCCCAACCACGCCTTGTCCAAGAGGGGATTCGCCCCTTGACATCACATCTGCGGACTGATCAATGTGGATTAGTCGTTTTAGTTCAGCAATCCTTTTGCCCGGAGGAATTTGCGATGAACCGCGGATGGAACCTGATCCTGTCGATCCCGATGGCTTGGGCGCTCGCTACGGTGGCCCCGGCACACGGAGCCGATCTCGTGGAAGTATGGTCCGGGACGCTGACCATCGGCGGACAGGACACGCCCCTCGGTTCGATAACCGCAGAGCGCGGGTACAACTCGACGGGAGGGAGGTATGGCGCGCTCGCCCCGAACCAGTTCACCGTTGGCGACGAGACGATCACGATCGAGCGCATCGTTCAACGCCGCTACCGGGATCCGTCCCGAACGCTTTTGCGGTTTCACACGACGAGCCAGGTTCCCAGAGGGACGGTGCTGACCTTGGGGACGACCGAGTACCGTGTCGCCGCACCGCGCAGCCGGCTGAACTGGAGCGTGTCCGGGCTCCCCTGGCGGGACCGGATCGGTGACACTCTCTCGGCCAAACTGGAAGTCCCGCCCGAAGCGCACTACGGGACTGTCAAGGTGTCCTTCGGCGAGGCACTCTACCGCGCGAGCGAGGGAGGCCAGGACGCGGTCGTGGAGGTCCACCTCGACCGGGTACCGGGACGCGAGATCACGCTGCCGATAAACGTCGAGTACCGCGGCGGATCGACGGCGGGCGAAGTGGTCGTTCCGACCTCGTTGACGTTCGGCGCGCAGGAACGCGTGCAGACTTTCAATGTGCGTGCACGCCTCGACGATCCTGAGGAACCGGGAGAATGGCTGATTCTGTCGTTCACCGGGCTGCCGCAGGGAGTTCAGCGCGGGAGCAGAAAGACCACCCGGATCGACATCATCGACGCCTGGTACGACCTCTGGATCGACCGGGAGATCAGGGTGATGGAAAGCGCCGGAAAACTGACGTTCCACACCCATGGGCAGAGCAGGCATCGATACGACCGCAAGCCAAGAGACTACGAGGATAGCGCCCATGTCCTATTGACTAGAGCGGGTAGCGCAACGGAGGGACACGACTACACGAGAAAGTCGCTGACGGTTTCGGAAGTGGCATGGCGGTACAGCGAGAATTGCGAGTGCTCCCGGTTCGACCACCCGACCGAAGTGCAACTCGTCGATGATGACACGGTCGAGTTGGACGAGCAGTTCACCGTGACACTGCTCCGCAACGGCCGGGACCGCGCGGATTTGCAGAACACGGTGCTCACGGTAACGATCGTCGACGACGACAACACTCGAACACCGATCCTTACCATCGAGCCCGTCTCGACGGAGGTGATCGAGGACCGGGGAGCCGGATTCCGGATCCGATCGAACGTGGCACTGCCGGCATCCACCGAGGTACGCGTTTCCGTGTCGGAGACGGGGAGCATGCTCACGCAGACTGGGCAACGCCGTTTCACACTGCCCCGAGGCGCGACTTCCCACGTGATCCACCTCCCGACGAGGGACGACCGCGTGAGCGAAGGCGAGAGCATGGTGAAGGTGAAGCTCCTGTCCAGCCCCGTCTCCGTGTCGCTCGACAACAATCGGGGATACCGGATAGGGACCGTGGCGGCGGCCACGGTCCGCGTGATGGACAACGACGCGAACACCGCGGTACGGCCGGGACGTCCGACGAACCTGGCGGCGGTGGCCGGGAACGGTGCGGCGACCCTGACCTGGAAAGCGCCCGAACATACCGGATCGAGTGCCATCAGCAGGTACGAGATCCGCCGACAGAGTTCGAGTTCGACAACCGGATGGACAAGTGCAGGACGGGAGACGCGCACTGTGGCACGAGGACTCGAGAATGGAGCGTTCCACGTGTTCTGGGTCCGCGCGGTCAACGCGCAGGGAGCAAGTGAAGCTTCCGAGCCGCAAGGAGCGACCCCGATGGAAGCAACCGGAACGGCAACGCCGACCGCTCCTCGATTGTTGTCCGCCATAGGCTACGACGCCAAGGCCCGGTTGACGTGGGTCGCGCCGCTGAAGGACGGCGGCTCGCGGCTCACCCGGTACGAGTACCGCATCGACGGGGCGGGAAGCTGGCGGTCCACCGGGTCCACCGGGACCGTATACGAGGTGACAGGACTCGAGAACGAACGCGAGTACGGGTTCGAGGTAAGGGCAGTGAACGCCGCCGGACGAGCGGGGCCGTCCACTTCACGCGTCCGGGCAACGCCGGACAGCGGCACCGACCTGCTCACCGGACAGATTCTGAAAGCTCCGGCGAACCATGGCGGCCGCAAAGTGCCGTTCAGGGTACGGGTCAAGTTTTCGGCACCGCTTCGCAACAGCTACCGGGACTTCGCAAGGGGCATGGCAAAGGCCACGGGCGGATCGGTGACAGAAGCGCGGCGCGTGCAGGGAGAGACCCGGAGCACGGTGTGGGACGTGACGATCCAGCCCAAGGGAACGGCGCCGGTGGAGTTCGCCATCGAAGGAAGCCGGGTAAGCTGCTCGGGCCTCGTTGCATGCAGCACCAGCGGAAAGGCGCTCAGCCACGCCATCAGGAAGACCGTCGACGGCCCCCGGGGTCTTCGGATAGCGGACGGCGCGGGACATGAGGGCACGGACACGACCATCGAGTTCATGGTGACGCTCACGGAAAGCAGCGACAACGCCGTCACGGTGGACTGGACAACCATCGACGGAGAAGCGCGGGCGGGGTCGGACTATACCCGGGCGGGCGGACGGTTGAAATTCCAGCCGGGAGAGACCGCGCGGACCGTGAGCGTGACTCTCCGTGACGACGCGGTGGACGAAGGGACGGAGCGGTTCTACGTTGTGCTCAGCAACCCGGTCGGAGCGATCGTCGCGGACAGCACCGCGACCGGACGCATCACGAATTCCGATCCGCTCCAAAAGGCGTGGGTCTCCCGGTTCGGGAGAAGCGCGGCGAGCGTGGTTGCGGAGGCGGTGGCGAAGAGAGCGGAGGGAGGCGGGCGCGTGCATGTCTCCGCCGGAACCTTTTCCCTGATGCCGCGCCCCGTGCCGAGGGAAGCGCCCCCGCGGGAAGAGCCCGGGTGGGTATCCACCGGGGAGCTGCCGCGGCAGGGATCGTTCCTCGCCCGTTCGGGTACACAGGACGAGAGTGCAACCTGGACGGCTTGGGGACAGATCGGCATAGACGAATTCAAGGGACGCGAAGACCGTCTGCGCCTGAACGCGGACCTCAAGCATGCACTCGCCGGCGCGGACGTGTCCGGCGAACGCTGGCTCGCCGGCGTCGCCGTTGCCTTGACCCGGGGAAAGGGCCCCTACTCGTTCGATGCATCGGGAGGCAAGGTGGAGGGTTCGCTCACGGGAGTCTATCCGTACGCGCATTTTTCCTTGAGCGAGGACATCGGCGTGTGGGGAGTCGCAGGTGGGGCAAGCGGCGAGATCGACGTGCACCAAGACGACGGACAGTCCACGCACACCGCGGACCTGGATCTCGTGATGGGTGCGTTGGGAGGGCGTGCCGCCGTCGACGGAGCGACCCACGGATGGCCGTTCGACCTCGGTGTCCGTTCCGAGGTGCTGTGGGCACGGACCAGCTCGGAGAAGGCGCCCGGGCTCGCGTCGGCGCGCGGTGAAGTGACCCGCCTGCGGGTTGCCCTCGAAGCATCACGGGCATTCAGTCTGGACGAGGACGCCTGGTTCTCGCCCGGCCTGGAGGTCGCGCTCCGGCACGATGGAGGCGACGCCGAGCGAGGCGCGGGGTTCGAAGTCGCGGCACGAGCCGAATGGTCCTCGCCCGGAGTGAGCCTGGAAGGGACCGTTCGGACACTCATCGCCCACCATGCGTCCGGGGCGGAACATTGGGGTGCATCCGGATCACTGCGCCTGGACCCCGGCGCCGCGGGAAGAGGCATCGCCTTCACCATGACACCTGCGTGGGGACTCGGGGGAAACGGATCCGACCGGATCTGGTCACGCTCGTGGGACAACATCGATAACGAGGACCTGCGCCACGCGTCGTTGAGAAGCGAACTCGGATACGGACACGGGCTCGGGTCGGGGCGAGGGATCGTGACCCCGTACATCGGCATGGACATCCATGGGGACGACGAGAAGACGTTCCGGATCGGATCGCGGTGGACGCTGCGATCCGGAGCGAGGCTCGGGGCCGAAGGGTCACGAAGGACCGGCACCTCGGGACGCGGCGAAGGCCACGCTCTCATGTTCCACGGATCGGTGAGCTGGTAACGGAAGCAGATCCGACAAGCGACGCGCGACCATCGAGCCCGAATGCCCGGGCCGGCGGGGCGAACGCGGTGGACGGGATGCCAGGGCGATGGGCGGGACTCTCCCTCGTCGCCCTTGCCATCGGGGCATACCTGCCCGCGCTTGCCGGGGGGTTCGTATGGGACGACGTCGTGATCATGCGCGAGGCAGTGATCCACGCCCCGGGCGGAATCGTGGACATCTGGCTCGCGTCGGGCAAGATTGAGCGCGAGGGGCACTACTGGCCCATCCTCTACACGTCGTTCTGGATCGAGCACAAGCTCTGGGGACTCGAACCGTTCGGCTACCACGCGGCGAACGTGGCGCTGCACGCGCTGGTGACCTGGCTCGCATGGCAGAGCCTTGCGCGCGGAGCGATGCGCGGAGCGTGGCTGGCGGGGGCGCTCTTCGCGGTGCACCCGGTGCACGCGGAGGCGGTGGCCTGGATCATGGGACGAAAGGACCTGCTGGCCGCCGCATTCGCACTCGGCGCCTTCCAGTTGTGGCTCAGGTTCGAGGCACGGCCCCGGACGAGGACCTGGATCGGGTGCGCGGGGCTGTACCTGGCGGCAATGCTCTCGAAGTCGATCGCCGTCACGTTCCCCGTGATGATCGTGCTCTGGGCATGGTGGCAAAGGGGACGGGTGACGCTGCACGAGGCGCAAAGGGTGGTGGTCCTTTGCGGGATCGGGGCAGGAGTCGCGACGGCGGACTACCTGTATTACCGATCGATGGAAACGGTGTCATTCGGGTGGAGCATGACCGAGCGGATCATCAACGCGGCGGGATCGCTCTGGTTCTACGCGATGAAGCTGGCTTGGCCGGCGGGCCTCGCGCCGGTCTACGCGCGGGGGAGATGGGAGGGATCGGATCCGGTCGGCTGGGCGCTGCTTGCAGGCGTGGTGGCGGTCATCCTCATGAGCTGGGCCGGACGGCGGTGGTGGGGACGCGGGCCGGTGGCGGCGATCCTGTTCTTCGCCCTCACATTGAGCCCCACCCTGGGCTTGGTGGACTTCGGCTACCTGAGGTTCTCGGCCGTGGCGGACCGCTTTCAATACATGGCGAGCCTCGGGCTCATCGCCCTGGCGGCGGGCGCAGCGACGAGCATTCGGCACCGCCTGTCGTGGCCCCGGGGGCGGTGGACAACGGCGAGTGCAGGACCGGCATGCGCCATGGCCGTGCTCGCAGCCCTGGGCGCGCTCACGTGGCAAAAGACCCTGGTGTACGAGGATCAGGTGACGTTCTTCACGCACGTGCTCGAGCGTAACCCGCAAGCGTTCGAAGCGCGATTCAACCTGGGACGGGCGCTGAGCGAGGCAGGAAGGCTCGAGGAGAGCGTAGCGGTGCACCTGGAGGCGGCAAGGGTGCAACGCAACGACCCGCGACACCTCCACCAGGCCGGAGAAGGGTTTCGAAAGCTCGGTCGCTACTCCGAAGCAAGGGACGCGTACGAGAGAGCGCTTGAGGTGGCGCCGGAATACCCACGCGCGAAGGGCGGCCTCGGGCTGGCGCTGATGGAGCTGGGAGAGAACGAGAACGCCCTGCGGTGGCTGGAAGAGGCGACGCATCAAGCCCCGGAACTGGGGCAAGCGCTGTACCCGGCCATCGGACGGGCGAACGCGGAGCTGGGAAGACTCGAGGAAGCGGCACGGGCGTACCGGTTGGGGATACGAAGCGCGCCGGAGAAGGCGACGCTGCACGCGAACCTGGGGATCGTCCTGGTGGCATTGGCGAACTACGAAGAGGGTATCGAAAGCCTGGACCGGGCACTTGCCCTGGACCCCTCGCTCGATGCAGCCAGAGTGGCGAAGGCCCGTGCGAAGCGGTTGTGGAATGAGCCATGACGGTTGTGGAACGGGCCATGGACACACGGGGACGGGGGCGCCCAAGGCGCCAAGCGCGCACCTTGCCCATTCAGGCTTGACTTTCGACACGCCAATTTCATATTTTCGCGCGATACGGACCGCAAAGGCTCCGCATTCCGAAAGGGGGACGGCTCAATGAAATCCGACACACGTACTGGTGGAATATCCTGGAAGCGGACGGGGGCACTGGTCGCCGGCGCGGCGCTCCTACTGGGCTTGCTCGTCGCCGGCTCCGCCTGGGCCGCCTCCAAGGACCGGGTGGTGGTCTACCATGCAGGCAGCATCGATTCCCTCCACCCCTACAACCACAGCCTGGGCCCGGCCTACTCCATCTGGGAGCACATCATGGAGCCGCTGGTGCAGGTGGACGAGGCGGCTGGGGCATACGTGCCCAAGCTGGCCGAGTCCTGGGAGTTGAAGGGCAAGGAGTGGACGTTCAAGCTGCGCAAGGGCATCAAGTTTCACGACGGCACGCCGCTGACGGCCCACGACGTCGAGTTTTCGTTCAACCGCATCAAGACGGACAAGAACAGCCTGCAGCGGCGGCAACTGAGAGAGCTGGTGGAGATGAAGGTCGTGGACGACCACACCATCGTCCTGGTGACGGACACGCGCAACGTCGTGTTCCTCGACAAGCTCAAGACGCGCTTCGTCATGAGCAAGGCTGCCGCGGCGAAGTACGGCAAGGACGTGGACAAGCATCCCATCGGCACCGGACCTTACAAGTTCAAGAGCTTCAAGCGCGACGGCGACCTGGTCCTGGAGCGCAACGATGCCTACTGGGGCTCCCCGAAGCCGCAGATCAAGACCTTGGTGTGGCGGAAGGTCACCGAGGAGGCGGCCCGGGTCGCGGCCCTGGAGGCCGGACAGGCGGACGTGGTCAACGCGGTGCCCGCTCACGACGTGGAGCGCCTGAAGAGGAACCCGAGGATCAACATCAAGACCGTGCCCGGGGGACGCATCTACTTCCTGGCCCTCAACCCGGAGTTCAAGCCCTGGGACAACAAGCTCGTGCGGCAGGCGGCCAACTATGCGGTGGACGCCTACCCCATCGTGAAGAACATCTTCGACGGCCTCGGTTTCGTGGTGGAAGGCGCCGCCGGGAAGCAACACATCGGCTACGACCCCAACGCCAAGCGTTACTCCTACGACCCGAAGAAGTCTCGCGAACTTCTGGCCAAGGCGGGATACCCGGACGGCGTCAACGTAAAGATGTACTACTCGGCGGGACGGTATCCCAAGGACACCGAGGTGGTGCAGGCCGTCGCGGCCCAGATGAAGAAGGGCGGTTTCAACATCGAGCTGATCACCCAGGAATGGGTGGTGTTCTGGGGCAAGTCCGGGGTCAACGGCGGCAAGCTGCCCTTCTACCACGTCAGCCGGGGCAGCGTGGTCGACGCGCACACCCACCTGGAGCAGTACTTCAAGACCGGCGCCAGCGCCCGTATCAACTACAGCAATCCCGAGTTCGACAGGATCATGGCACTGGAACAGGCGGAGGCCGACCCCGAGAAGCGTCTCAAGTTGCTGCACCAGTTGGGCCATATCCTGAAAGAGGACTCGCCCTGGGTGCCGTTGTGGGTTCTGGCCGACATCTACGGCGCCGCCAGCAACATCGAGTGGAAACCTCGTTCCGACGAGAGAATCCGCGCCTGGGAGATGCGGATCAAGGAGTGACCGTATCCCCTTGAGTCAGCCCGGACCACGCCGGAACGTAGAACGAACGGCGAAAACGAAAAGGGAACTAAACGTTCGGAGGCCGGTGAGCGGCGCACGCCGCGTCGCTCACCGGATGGCGCGTTTCGAACGAACGTGGCCGGCTCAGCCGACGTTGACCTGGATCAGCCGAGGTTTCGCCTCCTCCGCGGTCGGGAGATCGAGGGTCAGCACTCCGTGCCTCAGGGTGGCGCCGATGCGCCCCTGATCGACCTTCTCACTCAGCTCGAACTGCCGGAAATAGTTCACCAGTTCGTATTCCCGATGCCGCATCGTTCCAGGGGCCTCTTGCGTCGTCTTGCCCTGGATGGTCAGGACACTGTCCTCGACGCGGATGTTGAGATCCTGCTTGGCCACTCCCGGAAGGTCGGCCAGCACCGCCAATCCGTGTTCCGTTTCGTAAATGTCTACCGGAGGAACCACGTAGCGCTCGTGGGCGCGCGTCCCTTCCTTGCTCACCTGCACGTCATTGCTCGTGGCAACCATGTCTTCGGCCATTGTCCTCTCCTCCTGAATCGTTCTCGTTTCCAAAGCTTGCCTGCCACCGTTCTTCCCGTTGTCCAACGCGCCTATGCGACGTTCACGGAAATCTGTTGCGGCTTGGCCTCCTCAGCCTTGGGCAGTGTGATGCGCAGGATGCCGTCGTTGTAATTCGCCACCACCCCGGACGGATCCACCTCCAGCGGCAACTCCACCGTACGCGTGAACTGGCCCGCGCCACGCTCGTTGCGGTGGAACGCCTCCGCCTTGACCCCGTTGACCGTGGCCTGCTTCTCCCCCGAAACCGTCAGCGTGTTGCGCACCACCGACACGTTGAGCGACTCGGGATTCACGCCGGGCGTCAACGCTTCCGCATACAACGCGTCCTTGTCTTCGTAGACGTTGACCAGTGGATAGCGCCGCCCTGTCCTTCCCGGCAGGAACGCGGTACGGAACGGCGAGGTTCTCAGGCCGAAGTCCTCGAACGCGCGGTCGATCTCGCGACGAAGCGCGTCCATTCCATTCAACGTGCCCCAATAAGCCATCTGCGAGTCCTCCCTTCACCGAAGTTGACCCGAAGATAAGCACGAATTTTCGCATGTCAATGGGTGTCCGGAGACCGTCCCACGAAGAAACGGTTCCGCGAGAACGAGGGCCCCGCGAATACGGGAATACGAATGTTCGCCGGCCCCGGCGCCACCGTTGAAATTTCTCAGGTCCGGTATTTCAGATACGAGGCTGGAACTTCAGGCCTGGAACTTGATCTCGCCGCCCACCACCGTCATCTCCACCTTGATGTCCTTGATGCGCTCCCCCGGCACCTCGAAGGGGTCCTCCGCCAGCACCGCCATGTCGGCGAGCTTGCCCGGCTCCAGGGTGCCCTTGAGGTCCTCCTCGAAACCGGCGAAGGCGGCATGGGTGGTGTGCAGTTCGAAGGCTTGCCGCACGCTCAGCGCTTCCTCCGGCACCAGGGTTTCGCCCCACAGCATGCGGCGCGACACGTAGGCGCCGATGTCGCGCAGCGGGTCGACCGGCCAGTACCCCGGCGCGTCCGAGCCGCCGGCCATCATGACGCCCGCCTCCAGCAGCGTCTTGAGCGGGAACGCCCGCTCCATGCGCTTGGCGCCGATGGCGGCGCGTATGGAATCGCCGACGAAGTAGCCCAGGGAGATGTTGGGAATGGCCATGACATCCAGGCGCACGAGGCGCTGGATGCGTTCGGGCGACATCAGCCAGTTGCCCATGTGCTCGATGCGGTGGCGGTGGTCTTCGCGCGGCAATGCGGCGAGCGCCTTCTCGTAGGCCTCCAGCGACATGTCGAAGGCGCGGTCGCCGATGGCGTGCACGCAACAGCGGAGACCGGCGCTGTGGCAGCGCAGCACCGTCTCGTCCAGCTCGTCCTGCTGGATGCGGATGAGCCCGCTGTAGGCCGGTGTGTCGACGTAGGGTTCGTAGAACAGCGCGTTCCGCCCGGTGATGCCGCCGTCGATGCTCATCTTCGCGCCGCCCACCCGCAGCCACTCGTCGCCGAAGCCCGTCTGGAGGCCAGTCTCCAGCACGCTGTCCGTGCTCATGTCGGACTCGATGACGCGCAGCAAGAGGCTCGAGCGCATGTGCAGGCCCCCCTCCGCCCTTAGCTCCTGGTAGGCGCGCACCGCGGACGGGTCCTTGACGATGTCGTGGATGGTGGTCACGCCCCGTTCGAGGGCCTGTTGCACGGCGAAGGCGATGCCCAGCTTGCGCCGGGTGGCGTCGAATTCCGGGATCACGCGCGTCACGATGTGCTGGGCGCGCTCGTGCAGGATGCCGGTGGGCTCTCCGGTGTTGGAGTCCCGCTCGATGGCGCCTCCGGCCGGGTCCGGCGTTTCCCGGTCGATGCCGGCAAGCCCCAGGCCCCTGGAATTGGCCACGGTGACGTGGGCGCCGAAGGAGACGGACGTCGGATGCTCGGGGACCGCGGCATCCAGGTCGACGCGGTCCGGGAAGCGCTTGTCCTTCATGCGGAAGTCCTGCATCGGGCTTCCCTGCGCCACCACCCAGTCGCCCGCGGGAGTTTCCGCGGCCTTCTTCGACAGGCGCGTGAGGACGGTGTCGATGTTGTTCACCGGGCCGTAGAAGTCGCGCACGTCCACCAACTGCATGTCCGCCAGCCCCTTGTCCGCAAGGTGCACGTGAGCGTCGGTCAGCCCCGGAATGACGGTCAGGCCCCTGAAGTCCACCTCCCGGGTGCCGGCACCGCCCAGCCGCCGCACTTCGTCGGAGGCGCCGACGGCCACGATGCGCCCGCCGGAACAGGCCACCGCCTCGGCCACGGGCGCGCCGGCCGCGAACGTGCGCACCTTGCCGTTGAAGAAAACCGTATCGGGATAGGGCAAGCGACTTCCCGCCATCGAGAACCTCCAGGGACGAATTCGGCACGCTGGCCTCCGCGGCGCAGGTCCCATGAATATAGCCGTGCCGGCGCAACGTCAATCGAGGCGGACCTCCGGCCCTCCAATACGTCATTCCCGCGAAAGCGGGAATCCAGGCGGGGTGGGACCTGGGGCAATGGGGCCGCCGCACCACCACCCCTGGATTCCCGCTTTCGCGGGAATGACGATTCAAGGGGTTGCGCCTCTCTCGGATGGTATTTGACCCGGCCGCTACCGCGGGAATGACGATCCGAGGCGGCGCAGAACCCGTTCAGGGTTGACTTCTTACGCGACTATTTCATATGTATCGCCGGATACGGACCGCGAGGCGTCCGCATTCCGAAAGGGGGAAGGCTCAATGAAATTCGATGCAGGTATTCGTGGAAGTTCGTGGCAGAGGATCGCGGCAGTGGTCGCGGGCGCGGCGCTCCTTCTCGGCGTGCTCGCCGCCGGCTCCGCCTGGGCGGCCTCCAAGGACAAGGTGGTGATCTACCACGCGGGCGGTATCGATTCGCTCCACCCCTACAACCACAGCCTGAGCCCGGCCTACGGCGTCTGGGAACACATCATGGAGCCGCTCGTGCAGGTGGACCAGAAGCTCAACAAGTACGTCCCGAAGCTCGCCGAGTCCTGGGAGTTCAAGGGCAAGGAGTGGGTCTTCAAGCTCAAGAAGGGCATCAAGTTCCACGACGGCTCGCCCTTGACCGCGCACGACGTGGAGTTTTCGTTCAACCGCATCAAGACGGACAAGAAGAGCCTGCAGCGCCGGCAACTGCGAGAGTTGACGGAGATGCGCGTGGTGGACGACCACACCATCGTTCTGGTGACCGACACGCCCAATGTCGTGTTCCTGGACAAGCTTCAGAGCCGCTTCGTCATGAGCAAGGCGGCCGCGGAGAAGGCCGGCAAGGACGTGGACAAGCACCCCATCGGCACCGGACCCTACAAGTTCGTTAGCTTCAAGCGCGACGGCGACCTCGTGATGGAACGCAACGAAGACTATTGGGGCTCCCCCAAGCCGCAGGTCAAGACGATGGTATGGCGCAAGGTGACCGAGGAGGCGGCGCGGGTGGCGGCCCTGGAGGCCGGGCAGGTGGACGTCATCAACGCCGTGCCGCCCCACGAGGTGGCGCGCCTGGAGAAGAACCCCAAGATCACGATCAAGTCCGTTCCCGGATCGCGCATCTACTTCCTGGCCATCAACCCGGGGTTCAAGCCCTGGGACAACAAGCTGGTGCGGCAGGCGGCCAACTACTCGGTGGACGCCAACTCCATCGTCAAGAACATCTTTGACGACCTCGGTTTCGTGGTGGAGGGAGCCGGCGCGAAAACGTACATCGGCCACGACCCCAACGCCAAGCGCTATCCCTACGACCCGGCAAAGTCCCGGGAACTGCTGGCCAAGGCTGGCTACCCGGACGGCGTCTCGGTGAAGCTGTACTACTCGCAGGGCCGCTACCCCAAGGACAGCGAAGTGCTCCAGGCCATCGCCGCCCAAATGAAGAAGGGCGGATTCAACGTCGAGCTCATCTCACAGGAGTGGGTGGTGTTCTGGGGCAGGTCCGGCGTCAACGGCGGCAAGATGCCCTTCTACTACATCGGCCGCGGCAGCGTCATCGACGTCCACACGCACGTCGAGCAATACTTCAAGACCGGCGCCAGCCCACGGATCGATTACAGCAACCCCGCGCTCGACAAGCTCATCGAAGCGGAGATGGCGGAAGCCGATCCCGAGAAACGCGCCAAGATCCTGCACGAGATCGGCCGTATCCTGAAAGAGGATTCCCCGTGGGTGCCGCTATGGAACCTGGCGGACATTTACGGGTTCGCCAGCGACATCGAGTGGGACCCTCGTTCCGACGAGAGGATCCGTACCTGGGAGATGACGATCAAGTAGCGGCCGACTCCCTCGCGTTGTCGCCCACGCGCGTAACCGACGAACGGGCCAAGGAGGTGCAGGCATGAAGGCAGCCGTGCTGCTGGAGCAGAACACCCCTCTGGTTGTCGAGGAAGTGGATATCGAGGGTCCCAAGGCTCAGGAGGTGCAGGTGCGCATCGGCGCCACGGGCATCTGCCACAGCGATCTGCACAACATCAAGGGCGAATGGGACAACAGCACGCCGGTGATCCTCGGCCACGAGGGCGCGGGCGTGGTGGAGGCCGTGGGTCCGGGCGTCGACCACGTCAAGCCGGGCGACAACGTCATCCTTTCCTTCCGCGCCAACTGCGGCCGTTGCGAGAACTGCGCGCGCGGCATCCCGGTGCTGTGCAACGGCCACGACTCCCCGCGCCAGATGATGCACGACGGCACGGCGCGGGTGAGCCTCAAGGGGCAACCGCTGTTCATCTCGGCGCGGCTCGGCACCTGGGCCGAGGAGGTGGTGTGCCCGGCGGAGCAGGCCGTACCGGTCCCCGGCGACATCCCGCCGGAAGTGGCCGCCCTCATCGGCTGCTGCGTCACCACCGGCGTATGCTCCGTCACCAACGCTGCCCGCGTGGAAGCCGGCGACACCGTGGCCGTCATCGGCTGCGGCGGCGTGGGCCTCAACTGCATCCAGGGCGCCCGCCTGGTGGGCGCCAGCACCATCATCGCCATCGACATCCTCGACGGAAAGCTGGAGTACGCCCAGGAATTCGGCGCCACCCACAAGATCAACAGCGCGCGCGAGGACACAGCGAAGCGCGTCCGCGAGATCACCGGCGGCGGGGTGGACTACGTCTTCGAGGCCATCGGCCTGGGTCCGACGGTGGAACAAGCGCTGGAGTGCGCGCGGCCGGGCGGCACCGTCGTGGTGGTGGGGATGGCGCCCATGGACCACACCACGTCCATCAACCCCTTGCGCTTCGTGAGGGAACAGAAGACCCTCAAGGGAACCGGCTACGGCCACGCGCGCCAGCTCATCGACATCCCGCGGATGGTGGAGCACTACAAGGCAGGCCGACTCGATCTGGACCGGCTGGTGTCGCATCGCTACAAGATCGAGGAGATCAACGAAGGTGTCGAGCGCCTGAAGCAGGGAGAGGCGGCCCGGGGCGTCGTGGTGTTCTAGTGTTGCGTTTCGCGAAAACGTTGACGAAGATGCGCGGGAATTTTTTGTCGTAGGCAAGGCGCGATGACCCGTAGGGGCGACCCGCGGTCGCCCCAGTGGCGGGTACCGCGCGAGTCATGTCCATCGCGAGGGAATCATGCCCATCGCCAACGTCAGCGGCCTGAACTTCCACTACGAACTGCACGGCAGCGGCGAGCCGCTGGTGCTGGTGAGCGGCACCGGCATGTCCGGCGACCACTGGAAGATATTCCAGGTCCCCGAGCTGTCGCGACACTACCGGGTACTGACCTGGGACCACCGTGGCACGGGACGGAGCGACAAGCCCGACGTCCACTACTCCACCCGCATGTTCGCCGATGACTGCGTCAACCTGCTGGAGGCGCTGGGCATCGGCCGGGCGCATTTCCTCGGCCACTCCATGGGCGGGCGCGTGTGCCAGTGGATCGCCATCGATCATCCCGAGATGGTGCACAGCGTCGTCCTCTCGGGCTCGGGACCCGGCACCTCCTACGACGGCCAGTACTACGAGCGCGGCGTGCCCTACGCCACCGCGGCGGAGATGGCCGACAAGGGCCACCAGCGTTACATGGAGGACCACTTCGGCGGCGCCTTCATGTTCCCGCCGGAGTTCGTGCGCGACCACCCGGACGAGGTGCAGCAGTTCCGTGAGGTCAACATGACCTGGTTCACGCCGCTGCGGCCCTACCTCCGGCACGTGGTGGCCCGGCAGGAGCACGAGACACGCCACCTGCTGGACCGGATCCAGTGCCCGACCCTGGTGATCTGCGGCGCGGGGGACACGGTGGACGCGTCCACCGGCAGCCACGTGGAGTCGTCCAAGGTGCTGGCGGAAGGCATCGCCGGGGCCGAGTTCAAACTGGTGGAGGGCGGCAACCACGGCTACCTGCGCCAGATGCCGGACGTCGCCAACGCCCACTTCCTGGAGTTCCTCAAGCGCCATCCCATGGAGTAAGAGAGCCGTTGAAAATCCATTGGCCTCAAACGGAAAGGGGTTCGACATGAGTGACAAGAGCGGACTGGTAAGCCGGCGGGACGTGCTCAAGGGAGGCGCGGCACTCGGCCTCACGGCGCTGCTGCATCCCTCGATCGCGCCGTACGCGTACGCCGCGTCCAAGGACCGGGTGATCGTGTACAACGCCAGCGCCATGGACAACCTGCACCCCTACGACCACAGCAGCGGCGCGATTTACGGCTTGTGGCAACACATGCTGGAGCCGCTGGTGGAGTTCGACTACGGCCAGGCCAAGTTCGTCGGACGGCTGGCTGAGTCCTGGCAGTACCGGGGCAAGGAGTGGGAGTTCAAGCTGCGCAAGGGCATCAAGTTCCACGACGGCAGCCCCCTCACTTCCGCCGACGTGGCGTTCTCCATCGACCGGATGAAGAACGACAAGAGGAGCCTGCAACGGCGGTCGTTCCGCAACGTCGAGGAAGTGCGCACGCCGGACGAGAACACGGTGATCGTCGTCACCAAGAAGCCGTCGGTCACCTTCCTGTCCCGCGGCGTGCGCAACCGCTTCATCATGAGCAAGACCGTGGCGGACAAGTACGGCGAGGACGTAGACAAGCACCCCACCGGCACCGGCCCGTACAAGTTCGTCAGCTTCAAACGTGACGGCGACCTGGTGCTCACGCGCAACGACGACTACTGGGGCGAGAAGCCCGCCATCAAGGAGCTGGTGTGGCGCAAGGTCGTGGAAGTCAACTCGCGCCTGGCGGGCCTGGAATCCGGACAGTGCGACGTGATGGACAGAGTCCCGGTACACGAGGTGCCGCGGATCAACAAGCATCCCCGGGTCTCGGTGCGAAGCGTGCCGGGCCTGCGCATCTACTTCTTCGCACTGAACGTCAACTTCAAGCCCTGGGACAACAAGCTCGTGCGCCAGGCCGCCAACTACTGCGTGGACGCGGACGCCATCGTCAAGGGGATCTTCGACGGCAACGGCGAAGTGCTCCAGGGACCCGTGGGACCCCGCGTCATCGGGCACAATCCCAACGTCAAGCGCTACCCCTACGACCCCAAGAAGGCGAAGGAACTGCTGGCCAAGGCCGGCTATCCCAACGGCGTGGACGTGAAGCTCCACTTCTCGCCCGGCAAGTACGACAAGGACACGGAGCTCGTGCAGGTGGTGGCCAACCAGATGTCCAAGGGCGGGTTCCGGGTCGAGATCGTGCCCCAGGAATGGGTGGTCTTCTGGGGCCGGGGCGGCGTCAACGGCGGCAAGATCCCGTTCTACTACATCGGCCGGGGCAGCGTCCTGGACGCCGACACGCCGCTCTACCAGTACTTCCGCACGGGCGGCTCCAAGCGCACCAACTTCAGCCACGCGGGTTTCGACGCGCTGGTGGATGCCGAACAGGCCGAGTCCGACGAAGCCAAGCGCCTCAAGATCCTTCAGAAGATGAGCGAGGTCATCATGGAAGAAGCACCGATGATCCCGCTCTACCAGCTCTTCGACCACTACGGAGCGGCCCGCAACCTCGACTGGAACCCGCGTCCGGACGAGAAGATCCTGCTGGAGGATATCGGAATCAAGGCATGATTCAGACGAAAGGGCTTTTGGAGCGAGAGAGCAGTCCCGCCTGAAACCGGGCGGGACTGTTTTCTTGGGCTGTCTTTGAAGCTTCAACCTCGCCCGACCTCAGTTCTTTCAATCGTTGCGTTGCAACGGCAGTCCATTTCTCGTCCATATCCGATTCTGGCGGGTTAAGGCTTTTGAGAATCGAATCGGCCACCAACGCCCTGTCTTCCACCGGAAGATCCATCGCTTCCGCAATCAAGTCTTTCGTCTTCATGGCGCCTCCACCGACGCTTGCGAGGTTCCCGAACCTGTGTTGGCAACCATGGCAAACCCCGCAACCCGCATCAAGATACGGATTTCTTCATCTCTCCCTCTTTCCGGGTCCGTAGACCACCCGGCCGGGCCGGGCGCCGGTGTGGTCGCCGTTCTCGATGACCATGTCCCCGTTGACGAACACGTAATCGACGCCCCGGGGATACTGTTTCGGCTCATCGAACGTGGCCCGGTCCGTCACCGTGTCGGGGTCGAACACCACCACGTCGGCCCAGTAGCCTTCCCGGAGCAGCCCGCGGTCCTTGAGCCCCAGCACCTGGGCCGGCAGCGAGGTCATCTTGCGCACCGCGTCGGGCAGGGTCAGCACCTTTTCGTCGCGCACGTAGCGGCCCAGGACGCGCACGTTGGTGCCGAAGCTGCGCGGGTGCGGCCGGCCCGGAGACTCCATGTTGAGGGCGCTGCCGTCCGAGGACACCGAGATCCAGGGCACCCGCATGACGTCCTGCACGTCCTGCTCGCGCATGGTGTGGTGGATGCCGTGGATGAAGATGCCCTCGCCGTAGATCAGGTCGAAGCAGGTGCTGGCTGGGTCCTGGCCGCGGATCTCCGCGATCTGCTGGATGGTCTTGCCTTCCCAAGCGTGATGTTCGGGCTTGTCCAGCCGCGCGGCCACGATGCCTTCCCAGCCGCCGTGCTCGCTCACGTACTGGGTGAACTCGGGATCGTCCATGACCCGCTGGCGGAACGACGGGCTCATGAACTCGCCGATGGTCTCCTGCACCGGCGCGTCCTGCACCCAGCGCGGGAACAGCCGCCGCCACGGGTGCTGCATGGCGGTATAGGGATACTGGTTGGCGGTGACGTCCATGCCCTCGCCGCGGGCCTCCTCGATCTGCTCCACCACCTCCATCACCCGCCCCCAGTTCTCCTTGGAGCGCATCTTGAGATGGTAGACGTGGATGGGGATCTCGGCTTCCCGCCCCACCTTGAGCGCCTTCTCCAGCTCCTCCATGATGTCGAAGCCCTCGCTCCCCAGGTGCACGCCGTAGTAGCCGCCGTACTTGCGCGCCACCCGCGCCATGGACACCACCTCGTCCGGGTACTCCGGCCCCTTGGCGTGCCACGCCGCGGTGAGCCCCAGGGCACCCTGCTCCATGGCCTGGGCCACGTACGCGTCCATCCGCTCCTGCTCTGCCTCGCTGGCCGGGCGTTCCTTGAAGCCCACCACCACGCGCTTGACCTGCTGCGGCGACACGCCCGAGGCCACGTTCATGGAGATGCCGCCCGTCGCGAGGCGCTCGAAGTACTCGCTGAAGGTGGACCAGTCCGCCTCGATGCCGTTCCGGTGACGGTGCTCGGCCACGTACTCCTCGAACACCGGCCCCACCAGCGGCGCCACGGTCTGGCTCTCGCCGATGATGTCCAGGGTCACGCCCTGGCGGATCTTGCTCTCGCCGTTGCCGTCCTTGATCAGCGGCTGGTCGCTGTGGGTGTGCATGTCGATGAAGCCGGGCGTCACCATCTTGCCCCGCACGTCGATGGAGCGGGTTCCGGAGGTGGGGTTCAGCCGACCCATGGCCGCGATGCGGCCGTCCTTGATGGCCAGGTCGCCGTAGTACCAGGGGTTGCCGGCGCCGTCGATGATGGCCCCGCCATGAAGCACGGTATCGAAAATAGCCATGGTTCGGTCGTCCTTCCCTTGCGTGCCTTGTGGCTCGCGGTTTCACGCGCGTCCCGTAACGCTCTGGTCCGGGAATCGCCGGCCGTCACCGGTCCGAGCCCGTCACGCGGATCAGCGCGGCTCGGTCCGACAGACTCCCAGGACCCTGTCCGGTCAATTAGCACTCCGGGCTTCGGCGCACAACGGATCACGGGCGGCGGGCGGAGCCTTGCCCGGACCCGTTTGACTTTGTGCGCCCAATGTTGGGAGACTGACCCTTTCCTGCCTGCCCCGGCCGCCTCGACACGGGGCTCCCGATCCTCCCCTGGAGGAAGGACAGGCAATGTCAGGCCCGCGACCGAGGAGGTGAGACATGAGTGACCAGCAACTTTACGGCGACAACCCCATCGCCCAGCGCAAGACCGACCAGTACAAGCGGGAGTACGTTCACAGCTTCGTGCGGAAGTGGGACGAACTCATCGACTGGGAGGCGCGGGCGGCCAGCGAAGGCGATTTCTTCATCAACATCCTCAAGGAACGTGGCGTGGAACGCGTCCTGGACGTGGCCACCGGAACCGGCTTCCACTCCATCCGGCTGCTCAAGGCCGGGTTCGACGTCACCAGCGTGGACGGCAGCCCCGAGATGCTGGCCCAGGCATTCGACAACGCCAAGAAGCAGGGTTTCATCATGAAGACCCTCCATGCCGACTGGCGCTGGCTCAGCCGGGACGTCCACACCCAATACGACGCGGTCATCTGCCTGGGAAACTCGCTGACCCATCTGTTCTCGGAGCAGGATCGCCGCAAGGCCCTCGCCGAGTTCTACTCGGTGCTGCAGCACGACGGCGTCCTGGTCCTGGACCAACGCAACTACGACGACATCCTCGACGATGGGTTCACGTCCAAGCACATCTACTACTACTGCGGCGACAACGTCAGCGCCGAGCCGGAGTACGTGGACGAGGGGCTGGCGCGATTCCGCTACGAGTTCCCGGACAAGTCCGTCTTCCACCTGAACATGTTTCCCCTGCGCAAGGACTACGTGCGCAAGCTCATGGGCGAGGTGGGATTCCAGCAGGTCAAGACCTTCGCCGACTTCCAGGAAACCCACCGCGTGGAGGATCCGGACTTCTTCATCCACGTGGCGGAGAAACTCTACAAGAACGAGGAACGGCCGGGCCGGGCCGGGCTCGGCGTGACGTACTCGGGGACGGTAGAAACCGCCCGGGACTACTACAACAGCAACGATGCCGACCGCTTCTACGCCACCGTGTGGGGCGGCGAGGACATCCACGTCGGCCTGTACGAAAGCGAGGGCGACACGATCTTCGACGCCAGCCGGCGCACCGTCATGCGGATGGCTTCCATGATCCAAGACCTGCGGCCGACGACCCGCGTGCTGGACATCGGTGCCGGGTACGGCGGGTCGGCCCGGTACCTGGTGGAGGAATACGGTTGCAACGTCGGCTGCCTGAACCTGAGCGAGGTCCAGAACACGCGCAACCGGGACATTAACGCCAAGAGGAGCCTGTCCCTGGCCATCAACGTGGTGGACGGAAGCTTCGAAGACATCCCCGTCCCGGATGAAAGCGTGGACGTGGTGTGGTCCCAGGATGCCATCCTGCACAGCGGCAACCGGCAACGGGTGTTCGAGGAAGTGAGCCGCATCCTTTCCCCGGGCGGCCAGCTCATCTTCACCGACCCCATGCAGCGGGAGGACTGTCCGACGGAAGTCCTGCAACCGATCCTCGATCGCATCCACCTCGATTCCCTCGGATCGGTGCCGCAATACCGGACGATGCTCTCGGCCCTGGGGTTCGAGGAGATCGAGTTCGTCGACCTCACGCCACACCTGGCCACGCACTACGCCCGGGTCCTCGACGAAGTGCAGGCCGACCAGTGGGATCTGCTGAAGGTGTGCAGCGAGGAATACCTCGAACGGATGAAGGCGGGTCTGCAACACTGGGTCAGCGGCGGCAACAAGAACCATCTCCAGTGGGGCATCCTGCACTTCCGCAAGATTTGACGGGCCGATGCGACCACCGGAAGTCCACTACGCGGAGGCCGTGGAATCGGTCCGAAGCTACTACAACAGCAAGGACGTGCGCGCCACCTACGCGAACTCGTACGGCGACGAGCACCTGCATCTCGGCATCTACGAAGACGACGCCGACACGGTGGACGAAGCCGGCCAGCGGACCGTAGAGCGAATCGCCGGCATGATTCAGGGACTGGGCCCAGGCACCCGCGTGCTCGACATCGGCGCGGGCCATGGCGGGTCGGCCCGGTACCTGTTTCGTGAATACGGATGCCATGTGGCATGCCTGAACCTGAGCGACGAGCAGAACGCCCGGAACCGGGCTTTCAATGCGCGGGACGGGTGCTCCCTGGCCATCAACGTGGTGGACGGGAGCTTCGAGGACATCTCCGTCACGGACGACAGCTTCGACGTCGTATGGTCCCAGGACGCCATCCTGCACAGCACCCGGCGGAGGCAGGTCTGCGCCGAAGTCGGCCGGGTGCTGCGCACCGGCGGTCAGTTCATCTTCACCGACCCCATGCAGGGCGACTCCTGCCCCGCGGAAGCCCTGCAACCCATCCTCGACCGCGTCCACCTGGACTCCCTGGGATCCCTGCGCCAGTACCGCGCGATGCTGTCGGATCTCGGCTTCGAGGAACTGGCGTTCGTCGACCTCACGCCGCACCTCGCCACCCACTACGGACGCATCCTCAAGGACCTGCTGGCCAATGAGCAGGCCCTTCTCAAGCAGTGCGGCGCCGATCACGTGCAACGCGTGAAGACCGGGCTGCGGCACTGGGTGGACGGCGGCGAGCGCGGCTACTTGCAATGGGGGATTCTGCACTTCCGGAAGGCGTGACCATGGCTGCGGCAACAACGAAGACTCAGTGACTGGCACCGACACTTCATGATGGTCGGCACGTAGTGCGGGTCGACGCCCAAGTACCTTTCTATCACCAGCGATCCGTTGCGCCGCCAGGAATGGCGTCCTATCCTCCCGCGATGGCCCCCACGATGAGCAAGGGCTCGGCGCCGGATGCGACGGCGTCGGGCAGCGGGGCGTCCGGCGGTTCATGGGTGAGGTCTTCCTTGCAGGCGAAGAACCGCACCATCGGCCGGCGGCGGCGAGTCGCGTGGTCGCGGATGGTGCCGCGGAGCACGGGGTAGCGCGCTTCGAGGGCGTCGAGGACGCTGTCCCGGGTCACCGGGCCCGCCACGGTCAGCGTCACCTCGGAGCGGATACCGGCGAGGGTCTGCAGATGGTAGGGCAGCGCGACGCGGATCATGGCAGGGTCTGCACCTCCACGGACAGGACGCTCGGCAGGTCCCGGACGATGGCGGTCCAGTGGTCGCCCCCGTCCGGCGACACGTACACCTGCCCGCCCGTGGTGCCGAAATAGACGCCGCAAGGATCGAGCGAATCCACCGCCATGGCGTCCCGCAGCACGTTCACGTAGCAGTCCTTCTGCGGCAGTCCTTCCGTCAGCGCCTCCCATTCGTTGCCGCCCGTGCGGCTGCGGTAGACCCGCAGCTTGCCCTCTGGGGGATAATGCTCCGAATCGCTCTTGATGGGCACGACGTACACCGTCTCGGGTTCGTGCGCATGCACGTGGATGGGGAAGCCGAAGTCGCTCGGCAGGTCGCCGCTGACCTCGTACCAGTTGGCGCCGGCGTCGTCGCTGCGCATCACGTCCCAGTGCTTCTGCATGAACAGCCGGTCGGGATTCGACGGGTGCAGCGCCAGGCGGTGCACGCAGTGGCCGATCTCGGCGGTGGGGTCGGGCAGGAACCCGGAGTGCAGGCCGCGGTTGATGGTCGTCCAGGTGCGGCCGCCGTCGTCCGTGCGGAACGAGCCCGCCGCGGAGATGGCGACGAACATCCGCTCCGGGTCCCCGGGATCGAGCAGGATCGTGTGCAGGCACATGCCGCCCGCGCCGGGCACCCACTCGGCGCCCGTGTCGTGGCCGCGCAGGCCCGCAAGCTCGTGCCACGATTCGCCGCCGTCGTTGGAGCGGAACAGCGCGGCGTCCTCGACGCCCGCGTAGACCACGCCCGGGTCGGTGAGCGACGGTTCCAGGTGCCACACCCGCGCGAACTCCCACGGATGCTGGGTGCCGTCATACCATTGGTGTGTGGTCAGGGGGCGGCCGGTTTCCTCGGATGTGTCGTAGAGGAACCTGTTGCTCTCGCCACCAGGCATGGGCGCGCCCGCGGCGGCGTCGGGGGAAGCATCCCGCGCCGCCGGCGCCGATCCGGGCTGCTCCCAGGTCAGGCCGCCGTCATTGGAGCGTTGGATGACCTGGCCGAACCAACCGCCGCTCTGCGACGCATAGATCCGGTCGGGCTCCGCGGGAGAGCCCTTGAGATGGTAGACCTCCCAGCCGGCGAAGTGCGGCCCGGCCACGGACCAGTCGCGGCGTTGTCCGTCTGCCGTGAGGACAAAGGCTCCCTTGCGGGTGCCCACGAGGACTCGGATCGCGCTCACGATGGTTCTCCCGATGATTCTCCGTTCACCCGCCTACCATGCCACCGGGCTCGCCAGCCGACCGCCGATCTCCGGGGAATCGGCCGCGTAGCGGTAGACCCGGAACATGCTGTTGCCGGGGCCGCGGCCCTCGTAGTCCGCGAAGAACGGGCACACGTACTCCCAGACGATCTCGCCCGCCTGGGTGACCTCGAAGGCCCGTCCCATCTGCCCCTCGCAGATGAGCGTGTTGCCGTTGTCGAAGCGCTGGGCGCCGCTGATGTTGGGGCTGAAGAAAGTCCAGATGGGGGAGCCCCGGTAGAACCAGACCGTTTCGCCCGACTCCGGGTCCAGCTCGATGACACGGGAATGGGGGTTGTCGATGCAGTGGATGCCGTTGGCGAACAGCAGGATGTTGCCGTTGGGCAGCACCGTGCAGTCGTGCTGATGGCCCCAGGTGACGTCCTGATGCGACCAGCGCACCTTGCAGGTCTCGCGGTCGATCATCATGATGGCGTTCAGGCGCCGGAAGCTGAGCATGACGCCGCCATCGTCCAGCGGAAAGCAGGCGTTGGCATGGGCGAACTCGTCCCGCCCGCAGCAGGGGCACATCTCCCAGCGGTCCAGGTCCAGGTCGCGCCACGCGTGCCATTCCCACACCGTGTCGCCCGCCGGCGACACCTCGCGCACGTAGTCGCCGTAGGTGAGCCCGTCATGCTCGGTGCCGGGCCGCCCGCCCTTGATGTGCGGCTGCACGTCCGCGGGCACCGGCTCCCAGCCGATGTAGATAGTGCTGCCGTCCGGGCGCCTGCGGAAGTCGTGGTGCTGGGCCGGGTCGCAGTATTCCCACACGACGTCGCCGTCCCAGGTATACTCGCGCAGGAGGCCACCCTTGCCGCGCCGCAGTGGCGGTCCCTCCTCCATGCGCCCGGCCCAGAGCAGATTGCCGTTGGGCAGCAGATAAGCGTAGTTCCCCGGACACAGTGGGAACGACCACTCGTGCAGCACTTCCCCGCGCATGCCGATGAGATACGCCTTGTTTGACGACTGCGGCACGATGAGCGTGTAGCCGGGCGTGGTCTTCGCCCTGTCATGAACCAGCACGCCTACTTCACGGTATCTCATGCTGCCTCCTTGTCATCATGAAACGTGAAACCACCTCCGATTGGCCCCTCCGCCCTGGATTCCCGCCTTCCAGGCTGGGTCGATACTGATGAGGCAGAGCCCTCAAGTCATCATTCCCATGGAACAGGCGGTGTCAAAACGTCGCGCAAGAACCGGCACCAACGCCCCGAGTCGTCATTGATATGCAAATAAAATCTTGTTCAATGATTTCTGGCAGTTACGGAATCCCGCTACACCCCGACGAGTCATTCCCGCAGAAGCGGGAATCCAGGCGGGGTGGGGCCGGGCAATGAGGCCGCCATACCCCCCAACCCCTGGCTTCCCGCTTCCGCGGGAATGACGATTCGAGGGGTCCCTACGTCATGAGTTTTGCCATAGCCCTGTTCCGCGGGCCTGACGCCTACAACAGGGCATGACAGTTCACCCGATCTTCCACGGATTCTCAGCCCACCGGGGGCTTCCGCGTATGCCACCCCGCCGCCTGCTCGTAGGCGTGGGCCACCCGCAGCAGTCCCGGCTCCTCGAAATGGGGCGCGGCGATTTGCAGGCCGATGGGGAGACCCTGGGCGGAAAAGCCGCAGGGAACGCTGATGGCCGGCGCGCCGGTGACGTTGAACGGGATCGTGCACAAGGTCCCGCGAGTGCCCCGGCCGTCCGCCAGCGCGATCCGGCGTCCCGCCGTCTCCACGTACCCTCGCTCGCATTCCTCAATGGTTTCCGCCGGCATGCTCACGGCCGGGCTCACGATCACGTCCACCTGCTCGAAGGCCCGGTCGAAGGCCTCGCAGATGAGGCGGCGGACCCGTTGCGTGGTGACGTACGCGTGGGCGGGAATCGCCAGGGCGCGCACCTGCCGGTACAGCAACTCGGGGCTGTAGTCCCGCGGACGGGCGCGCAGGAACGGCTCGGCCGGGGACAGGTTTTCGGCGCGCGCGGTGACGAGTTGCACCATGGGAATGTGCTCCATGTGCGGGACCGACAGCTCGTGCACGGACATGCCCAGGGACTCCAGCAAATCCACCGCGCCGGCCACCGCCTCCTTGACCTCGTCCACCGCCAGGTCGTCGAAGTAGTCGCGGATGACGCCGATCTTGAGGCCCGCCACGCCCTCCGCCAGTTGCGCGCTGAAGTCCGGTACCGGGGCATCGCTGGACAGGGGGTCCCTGGGGTCGTTGCCTGCGATGGCCTGCAGCATCAGCGCGCTGTCGCGCACCGTGCGCGTCAGCACCCCGAAATGGTCCGTCGAATAGCCACCGGTGCCGGCGACGCCGCCGACTCGGCTCACGCGCCCGTAAGTGGCCTTGAGCCCCACCACGCCGCACAGGGACGCCGGGTTGCGCACGGAGCCGGCGTTGTCGGTGCCGATGGAGCCCAGCGCCAGGCCCGCGGCCACGGACGCGGCCGAGCCGCCGCTGGAACCGCCCGAGACGCGTTCCCGGTCCCAGGGGTTCCGGGTGGTGCCGTAGTAGGGGTTCATGGTGGTGCAGCCGGCGGCCCACTCGTGCATGTTGGCCTTGCCCAGGATCACCGCCCCGGCCTGCTTGAGCCGCGCCACCACGGTGGCGTCCTCGTCGGGGACCCAGTCGGACAGGTGCTTGGCGCCCGCGGTGGTGCGCACGCCGGCGGTGGCGAGGCTGTCCTTGATGGCGACGGGAATCCCGTGCAGCGCGCCACGGTAGCGGCCCGCGGCGATATCGGCTTCGGCGCGCCCGGCGTCCGCCAGCGCCTCCTCCCGCATCACGGTGACGAAGGTGTTGAGGTCGGGGTCCAGGCGGTCGATGCGCTCCAGGTACGCCCGGGTCAGATCCAGGGGCGAGACCTCGCGCGCCTCGATGCGGCGCGCGGCCTCGGCGAGGGTGAGTGCCTCCAGGTCCATCACAGGTAGCCCTGCTCCTTGCAGAACCGCTCCGCTCCGGGATGCAGCGGCACGTCCAGGGGCGTGGCGTCGGTGTCCTTCCACAACTGGTCGATGCCGGTGAGCGTTTCCCAGTAGATCTCGTTCTGCCGTTCCTTCAGCGCCGCGCACACCTTGTAGACGTCCTCGTCGGGCAGCGAGGCGCGGGTGTAGAGGGGCCAGCCGCCGTAGTCGATGCAGGCATGGTCCGCCTTGAGATGGGGATAGCAGCCCGCCGGCATGGTCACCGTGCGCCAGCCCAGGGCGTTGAGCTGCTCCATGGCAAAATCGTCCGGGGTGACTGGCTCCATGCCGCGCGACAGAGCGTCATCGAACCACAGCACCAGACCCTCGTCGAAGACCGCGTCGATGGTCTCGTCCCGGAGTGCCGCCATGCGGCGTTCGTCGCCCGGGCCGCCGTTGAGCTGCAGGCTGCCGCCCCAGGATTCCAGGTCCGCCAGGGTGAAGCCGTAGATCTCCAGTGTCTGGTCCAGCAGCACGCGGGTCGAGTGCGTGGCGTCCTCGCGGATGGAAAGGCGCAACGGGTACTGCCGCTCCTTGATCTGCGACAGAGAAGTTAGCCCGGTGCGCGGGTGGATCATGAACACGAAGCGGTCCCAGGACGGATAGCAGGCCACTACCCTTAGCGGCAGCGGCTCCTTGAAGAGCCCGACGCCCCGGTAGGCCTGGGTCAGGAAGGCCGACGGGTTGACCATGGACATCTCCAGGTCACCCTTGGCCACCGCGTGCGCGATGATGGGCGAACCCGTGGACATGCGCAGCCATGGCCGGAAGTTCTCAGCGGACCCGCTCCCCACCGAGATGCACATGTCCCGGTTGCCGTAGTACGGCTCGTTCGGGTCGCCCGCGACGTGCAGCCCGATCTGCCAGAGCATCAGTCCCCGTTGAAAGTTCGCGCCTCGCGGCAGTCTCTCCATGGTTGTCCTCCAATCACTCCTCTACGGTTCGGCCGCGGCCGTCCTGTTCGTCGTTCTCACAAACGCGAGTCGACCGCACCGCGGCGATTTCATTTATTCCAGCAGCCCGGCTCCCCTCGCCCACCGGTACTTTGCCCCCAGGATGGCCACCGGCAGCTCTGTGGTGTAGGGACACGCTACGATGCCGCGCTCGTAGAGGTGCTCGGACGCCTCCTCCACCTGCACGTCGCCCACCAGCGACACCACCACGGGCTTGTCGATGCCCTTGTCACGTCCCTCCTGCACCACCCGCGCGCACAGCTCGGCGAACACCATGGGCGGGGTGATGATGGTGTGCCAGTAGCCCAGGATCAGGGCGTGGATGCGGTCGTCCTCCAGGCCGTAGCGGATGGTGCGCTCGTAGGTGGTGGGGGGCTCGCCGCCGGTGATGTCCACGGGGTTGCCCGAGGCGCCGAAGGGCGGGATGAACTGCTTGAAGCCCTCGTCCAGGTCCTGGGGGAACTTCATGAGAGAAAGGTCGTTGACCACCACCGCGTCGGACAGGAGCACGCCGGAGCCGCCGGCGCCGGTGATGATGACGATTTCCTCGCCCTTGGGCGTGGGCAGCACCGACAGCCCCCGTGCGAACTGGAGCATGTCGTTGAGCGAGTACGCGCGCACCACGCCGCAGGCCTTCAGCAGGTCGTCGTAGACCTTGTCGTCGCCCGCCAGGGCGCCGGTATGGGAGGCGGCGGCGCGGGCGCCGAGCTGCGTGCGCCCGGCCTTGAGCATCACCACCGGCTTCTTCTTCGACACCCGGCTGGCGACCTCGTAGAAGCTGCGGCCGTCCTTCAGGTCTTCCGCGTGCATGGCCACCACCTGGGTGTTGTCGTCCTGCTCGAAATACGTGAGCAGGTCGTCCTCGTCCAGGTCCGACTTGTTGCCCAGCCCGACGATGGCCGAGACTCCCAGCCGGGTGGAGCGGCTGAAGCCGATGATGGACATGCCCACGCCGCCGCTCTGGGACGACAGTGCCACCGGTCCCTTGACGTCGTAGGGTGTGCAGAACGTGGCGCAGAGGTTGGCGGGCGTGTAGTAGAAGCCGTAGATGTTGGGGCCCATGACGCGCACGTTGTACTTGCGCGCCTCCGCCAGCAATTCCTCCTGCATCTCCTTCTCGCCCACCTCGGCGAACCCCGACGGGATCATCACCGCGCCCGGGATGCCTTTCTCCCCGACCTCGGTCATTGCCGGGGCGCAGAACTTGGCCGGCACCGCGAAAATGGCCACGTCCACGTCGCCGGGGATGTCCTTGACGCTCTTGTAGCACTTCTTCCCCAGGATCTCGTCGGCCCGGGGGTTGATGGGGTAGAGTTCGCCGGTGTAGCCGCCGTTGATGATGTTCTTCATCACCGAGTTGCCGATCTTCCCTTCCCCGTCCGAAGCGCCGATGACCGCCACCGCCCTGGGGTTCATGATGCGCCGCATGGCCGAGACGATCTCCTGCTGGGACGGCCGGTAAGTTTCGGGTTGCGGTGCGAAATCCACGGTCATGACGCTGTCCACCGCGGTGGCGCCGTCGGCGTCCGCCAGCACCGGGTTCAGGTCCACCTCGCGGATTTCGGGAAAGTCGCTCACCAACTCCGAAACACCGACGATGACATCCGCCAGGGCTTCCCGGTGTACCGCCGCGCCGCCCCGGACTCCCCTAAGGATCTCCGTCGCGGCCACGCCGTCGAGCATGGCGAGGGCGTCGTCGCGGCTCGCCGGCGCCAGCCGGAACGTCACGTCCCGCAGCACCTCCACCAGCACCCCGCCGAGCCCGAAGGCAACCACCTTGCCGAAGCTCGGATCGGTCACCGCGCCGACGATGACCTCCACGCCCCTGCCCGACACCTGCTGCTGGACCTGGACTCCGCCCAGCACGGCCTCGGCCTTGTAGGCGCGCGCGTTTTTCAAGAGGGTCCCGTAGGCCTGCTCCGCCTGCTCCCGGTCCACCACCCCCACCAGCACGCCGCCGGCCTCGGTCTTGTGCAGGATGTCCTCCGAGACGATCTTCATCACCACCGGGAAGCCGATGTCGGCCGCCAGGTCCGCGGCCTCGGCCGCCGACTGGGCCACCCCTTCCCGCGGCAGCGGGACACCATAGGCGCGCAACACCCCGCCGCACTCCAGGGGCGACAGCGCCGTCCTGCCCTCGGACTTCACGCGCTCCAATACGGCACGGACTTCTGCTTGTCGGTTCGATCCTGCCTGCATGGCCGAGGTCTCCTTGTGGGTGCGTTGAATCGACCGGGTGAGCGACTAGCGCGTGAACGCTCCGGCGCTCCTGAGCCGGGCGATCTCGTCCGCGCCGTAGCCCAGTACCTCGCTCAAGATCTCGTCGGTATGCTCGCCCAGCAGCGGCGAGCGCCTGACCTCCACCGGCGAGTCGGAGAGCTTGATGGGGCAGCCCACGTTGTACCAGGCGCCGCGCTCGGGATGATCCACCTCCACCATCATCTCCCGGAGCTTGACGTGCTCGTCGCCGGACAGGTCCTTGGTGCTCATGATCGGCCCGCAGGGAACGTCGAGGTCGTTGAGGATCTCCATCAGCTCCCACTTGGTGTAGTCGCGGGCGAACTCCGCCAGCAGGCGCCACATCTCCGCCTGGTTGGCGCGCCGCACGTCGATGTCGGTGAATCGCGGGTCCCGGGCCAGCGCCTCGCCGCCGATGCGGGTGGCCAGGGCGTTCCACACGTGCTCCTGCACCACCACGTAGAGGTAGTCGTTGGCGCCGCCGGGCTTGCACGGGACGGCGTTGCCCAACTGGCCGCCGCCGGAGTCGTTGCCCGCGCGCGGTGTGAAGTCCTCGAACTGCTGCACGGAGTACTCGGCCAGGGGGCCGTGCTCGATGCGCTGATGGTCGCGGAACTTCACGCGGCAGAGGTTCATGACGCAGTCCATCATGGCGGTCTCGACGTACTGGCCGCATCCGGTGCGCTCGCGCTGGAGCAGGGCCGCCAGGATACCGGCCAAGAGGTGCACGCCGGTGCCGGAGTCGCCGATCTGTGCGCCCGTCACCACCGGCGGGCCGTCGAACATGCCGCTGGTGCTCATGGCGCCGCCCATGGCCTGGGCCACGTTCTCGTAGGCCTTGAAGGCGGCGTAGGGCCCCTCGCTGCCGAACCCCTTGATGGAGCCCATGATCATGCGCGGGTTCAGCTCGTGCACCTTCTCCCAGCCGAACCCAAGGCGCTCCAGCACGCCCGGCCCGAAGTTCTCCAGCAGCACGTCGCACTCTTTCACGAGCCGGGTGAAGACCTCCTTGCCCTGGGGGTTCTTCAGGTTCACCGTGATGGAGCGCTTGTTGCAGTTCAGCATGGTGAAGTAGAGGCTGTCGGCGTCGGGAACGTCCCGGAGCTGCTTGCGCGTGGCGTCGCCCGCCGGCGACTCGAGCTTGATCACGTCGGCGCCCAGAAAGGCCATGAGCTGGCTGGAGGTGGGACCTGCCTGGACGTGGGTCATGTCCAGGATACGAATGCCGGAGAGTGCCTTGTCCATGGAGTTCCCTGCTGGTGCCTCGTGTGGTGTCCGGAGACGCCGGACTAGCGGTACATGGTCTGACGCTTGGTGCCGGGCGCCCATTCGCCCGCGTCCACCCAGATGTTGACGACCGCCGACTTGCCGGTGGCGCGCACCGACTCCCGCGCCCGGCGCAGCGCCGGTGCGATCTCGCGGCAATCCGTGACCTCTTCGCCGTAGCCGCCGAGCATCTCGGCGAACCGGGAGAACGGCACCTCCCCCAGCAGGTTGCCGACGTTGCCGCGCTCCTCGCCGTACTTGGAAAGCTGGCCGTAGCGGATCTGGTTCATGGCGGAGTTGTTGCCGATGACCGCGATGTAAGGGGCGCCGAAGCGGTTGGCGGTCTCCATGTCGAAGGCGGTCATGCCGAAGGAACCGTCGCCGTAGTAGCACAGGACTTCCTTGTCCGGGTTCACCAGCTTGGACGCCAGCGCGAAGCCGGTGCCCACGCCCAACGCGCCCAGGGCCCCCGGGTCCATCCAGTTGCCCGGAGCGCGCGGCTCCACCGCCTGGGCGCTGATGGTCACCACGTCGCCGCCGTCGCCGATGTAGATGGTGTCCTCGGTGAGGAACTCGTTGAGCTCCCACGCCACCCGGTAGGGATGGATGGGGTTGGCCTCGGATTGGAAGAGGGGCATGAGCTTTGCCGCGCGCTCCCCCTCGAGGCCACGGAGATGCTCCAGCCAGCGCGCGCGGCCCTCGGCGCCGTTGTCCGGGCGCTCGCCCACCGCCGCGTGCACCGCCTTGAGGATCGCCCCGGGATCGCCCACGAGCCCGAGGGAGACGTCGCGGTTCTTGGCCACCGTGCGGTAGTCCATGTCGACGTGGACGACGGCGGCGTCGGTGCGCAGCCTGCGGCCGTAGCCCATGCGGAAGTCGAACGGCGTGCCCACGATGACGATGACGTCAGCCTCGTTGAAGGCGTCGGCGCGGGTGCGGTTGAAGCCGTGCGGGTCGCCCGGCGGCAGCACGCCGCGCGCGGCCCCGTTCATGTAGCAGGGCACGTTGAGTGCCTTGAAGAGCGACACGGCCGCCTCGTGCCCGCGGCAGGTCCACACCTGGGTGCCCAGCAGCACCGCCGGGCGCTCGGAGCGCACCAGCAGCTCCGCCAGCTTCTCCACGTCCGCCGGGTCGCCGATGGACTTGGTGGACGCCCGCGAGCCCCCGGCCTCCGGCACCACCGCCTTGTTCGCCGGCACCTCACGGTCGAGTACGTCCCGGGGGATTTCCAGGTAGCTCGGCCCCGGCGCTCCGGCGAAACACTCGCGCGCGGCCATGGCCACCATGTCGGCGATGCGCTCGGTGGAACGCACGCTCGCCGAGAACTTGGTGATGGGCGCGGCGATGTCCACGTGCGGCAAGTCCTGCAGCGATCCCATCTTGTGCTGGGTGAGTGCCCCCTGCCCGCCGATGTGGAGCACCGGGCTCTCCGACCGGAACGCCGTGGCGATGCCCGTGAGCGCGTTGGTGAAGCCCGGCCCCGCCGTCGTCACCACGCAACCCAGCCGCCCCGTCTGCCGGGCGTAGCCGTCCGCCGCGTGGGCCGCCACCTGCTCATGGCGTACGTCGACCACGCGTATGCCGTGGTCGATGCAGCCGTCGTAAATGTCGATAATGTGCCCGCCGCACAAGGTGAAGATGGTGTCCACGCCCTCGTTCTTGAGGGCCGCCGCCGCCAGGTGGCCGCCCGAGACGACGTCCGCGTCGCGGCTCTTGCGCGCCAGGGTATCATCGGCCGTGTTGGATGTTCGTTTGTCGGTTTCAACCGTTGCCATGTATCGGGTTCCTTCGCGGGGGCGCTTGCCGGCTGTTGCCCCCCCATTGCCGCCACACCGGCAAAAATGAAGTTAGTTAATCCCTGTCGGTTACGTCTGTCAATCAGGCTTGTCCGGAGGGTTGTGGTAAGATATCCGTTCGTGCATGAGATCTCAGCGCATGGATACAAGGGACGCCGCCAGCAAAGAGTACGCCCGACAGGTGAGCGATGCCGAGGAGTGGGCCGGCATCATCGAACTGCTGGCGATGCCAGCGGCGGCCGAAGTGGAATTCGAGCCTCCGCGCCTGGGGGACCCACTGCTCAGGCTCCCTGAACTCCCTGAGTAGTCGATGCCCCTGACAATCACCCAAGTCGATGCCTTTACCAGCGAGCCGTTTTCGGGCAACCCGGCGGCCGTGTGCCTGTTGCCCGCCCCTGCCGACGTTACGTGGATGCAGCGCGTCGCGCGCGAGATGAACCTGTCGGAGACCGCGTTCCTGGTTCGCCGCCCGAACGGCGAGTACGACCTGCGCTGGTTCACGCCCGCCGTGGAGGTCGACCTTTGCGGGCACGCCACGCTGGCTAGCGCTCACGTGCTGTGGGAGGACGGGCATCTGCAGGCGAACGCTCCAGCGGTCTTTCATACCCGCTCCGGGCGCTTGTCGGCGAACAGGCGATCCGATTGGATCGAAATGGACTTCCCGGCGGAACCGGCGGAACCCGTGCCCGCGCCCGCCGGGCTGGCCGAAGCCTTCGGGTTCGAGCCGGCCTGGGTCGGCCGGAACCGCTTCGACTACCTCGTCGAGGTGGACACGCAAGCGACCGTCGAGTGGCTCTCACCCGATTTTTCGGCCTTGAAGAAGCTTGAGACGCGCGGGATCATCGTCACCGCGCGGGCGGAGGCCGAGGGGGTCGACTTCGTGTCGCGCTTCTTCGCCCCCGGCACCGGAGTGGACGAGGACCCCGTCACGGGATCGGCCCACTGCTGCCTCGGACCCTACTGGCAACAGCGCATCGGGCGGAACGCGTTCACGGCCCGGCAGGTGTCGACGCGCGGCGGGCTTGTCAAGGTCACCGTCCAGGGCGAACGCATCGTGCTGTCGGGCCGGGCAGTCACAGTCCTGCGAGGTGAACTGCTTGCGTGACAAACCTTGTTGCAGCCCATTTATTGGTGATGTGGGACTACACACACGGAGGTTTCGGCTTGTGGGTTGGTTCTCACTGCTGCTTCCGCCACGCTTTGATCCACCTCAACTTAGGAAGCAGCGTTTGCAATGATATGGCTATGTGCTGCTGACCATGGGAGACCATCAGACACTGCAAGGCAAGGGCATAGAATAGTTGCTTTGCCGGCCATGCCGGAAGCAGAGAGCGTTGACTTCGACCCGCCCCGCATGACCGATGAGTTGATTCGGTTGCCGAATCTGTCCTATGGGCTACGTGATCGTCGTGATCCTACAACGCCTCGATCCGCAAGGCGTTCACACAGAATACGTCCTCTGCCCAAGGCTTGTACTGTGCGCATTCATTGAGCGCATGTCCCTCGGCTTGCTCTCGTAACTTCTCAGCATCCCTAACCCTCGCCATCGGCCAGTTTTCGTGAGTCCTGAGGTCAAGCGCTCCGGTCTGGATCGCGTTCTCGCCCGAACCAATTTTTCCGTCGTCCCTCACGAATACTGGGACAAACTTGAAGGAAACAGTTTCCCCCTTGTCTGTCTGCTCCGATACCCGCACGGTGAAGTTGAACAACGTCCCGCCATCCGAGGAGGCCTTTGCCGATCGAATCCACTTGGAACCCGCCAATCCCCCGAAATCAACTGAACCAGTGTGCTTGAGAACAGCGTTCGTGAATGGGTGTCCGATTCCCATGAATTCCAACTCACCGTGACGAATGGCCTCCGCCCGGTCGAACGTGACCTTTTCATAGCGCTGCTTCAAGTCCTCTTGACCCTTCAGACTGTCCGGCAGGAGGAATTCAAACAACCCGTCACTTGATTCGCTAACCTTGCGGCCGGAGTGCCTGACAAACTCAAGCACCAGCGTCTTCACATCGTCCAGAGTCAGCGGACTCTGCACCTCGTGCTTGAAGCGATCCGGATTGAAAGGAGAGATATCCTTACTGAACAGACTGGCATACGCGATTTCGTAAGAGTGTTCCGCGCGCTTGACTGCCCGGTCGATCTCCCTCTGCGAGGGTTTAATGTCACCTTTCGCCAACCCATCACGGTAGATTTTCTCGTAGTTCAAATGTTCATCGAACAACCCAAGCAAACCCTGCTCGATCTCCGCGACCGTCTCCCCGGTCACTTTGGTCAGTCGCTCGGCTGCTCGTTTCGTCTTGTCCTCCAGATATCCTCGGACTTTGTCCTCAATGGTTCCGGCATTCTGCAAATTGAAGACCTGAACACGATGACTTTGCCCGTAGCGGTCGAGGCGTCCGTATCGTTGCGCTAGCCGGAACGGGTTCCAGGGCAAGTCATAATTGACCATCACGTGGGCAAACTGAAGGTTGATACCCTCTCCACCCGCTTCTGTAGAGACAAGAAACCGCACCTCCCTCCGGTCTCGAAACTCGTTTATGTTCCTCCGCTTTTCCCACAAAGTCATGCCGCCGCGAATGTACGTCGCGCAACCCAGCCCGTAAGCTGTCTCCAGCGACTCAATCAAGAAGTCCTGCGTCGCGAGGTATTCGGTGAATATGAGAATGCGCTGATCTGGTGCATCCCTGCTTACAGACTCGATCACCTCCAACATCTCTCTCTGCTTCGCGTCGCCCGGAACCTGCATCGCGAGAAGTCTGTCCAACATGTCAACTTCGGTTTCGACGAATGCTTGGCGGACCTGCTCCGCGCGACGAGACTCTGCCTCGCCTTGGTGTCGCGCATCGGTTTCCACATGGGCAGATTCTGGCTGAGAATCAGCGTCGGCGCGAAGATTGGTAGCGCGCTTCTCTAGGGCAGCCTTGATAGCCCTGGTACTGCTCGCCGCCAACTTTTGGAACGTCGTCATCACAAAGCCGATGGCCTTGTGTCTCGTGTCGCCAGGGCTTTGGTCCGCGAATCCGTACCCTTCCCGCAGGTAGGCTTCCAATTTCCTGTGGAACTGCCTTTCTCCGTCATCACGAAGAGTTACGGCGACCGGGTGCACATCCATACCCTTGAATATCGGGTGCCCTTCAGCGTCGGTTACTTTGCTCTTGCGATTGCGCAAGATAAGGTCGGTAAAGGGAACGACAGCATCTCCGTTACCTCGGTGAGCGAACTCATCAAAAGTGACATTGGGGTGCAGCAGCGAAACTAGATTCTGAAACTTGGAATCGTCTCCTTGATGCGGGGTCGCGGTAAGAAGAATCAAGGCGCGGCAACGCTCCTGCAGGGCCTCGGCCAGATGATAGTTGAGCGTCTTGTCGGTCTTTTTCGACGACCAAGTCTTCGCCGCGAGCCTGTGCGCCTCGTCAAAAACCACCACGTCCCAGTTGTGTGCACCGAGCACCAAGGATTTGTGCCCACCGTCTCGGCCCTTCCTTATGGGCCGATCTAGTTTCAAGGTATCCACGGAAGCGATGAGGTAGTCTATCTGGTCGAAGGCCAATGGTCCGTTCACGTCTTCCCGGTACACAGCGAACTTCAGGCCGAATTTGTCCTCCATCTCCTCCTGCCATTGTAAGGTCAGACCGGCAGGGGCCACGATCAGCACTCGCCTCGCCTCGCCCCGCTGCCGCAGGGCGTAGAGGATCATCCCTGTCTCAATCGTCTTTCCCAGCCCTACCTCGTCCGCAATCAAATAGCGCCGCCGCGCGCTGACGACGACCTTATGCGCCACGCTGATCTGATGTGGCAAGAGATCGGTGCGCGCATGGCTCAGTTGGCCGTCGCCGTTGCAGATGAACAACCGCGCTGCGAGCGTCCGGAGAGCACACCGCCAGTTCTCGTCAAAATCACCGTCTCTCAACCGTTCCCATGGCGACTTGACAACTCGGAGTTGGTCGAGACCCAAGTGACGCGAAACCGTGCGATAGGGAGGCTTCGAGAAGACCGTCGGCCGGAACTCCACTTTCGCCTGATCTCCCTGAACCTGTTGTATGATGCCGATTCCCTCGTCGATGTACAAGGGTTGGGTACTGATAACCCATGAGCCCTTGCGGATCTCCGGTTCTGCTCCTTTGGTTCCAGGTCCCTCGGCAAGGTCCCCCAATACGAAGCGGCCCCTGTCCGTAAGGGCCACACGACCGTCCGTCTCCTCCACGAATCCACCGACGACCAACTCCTTGACACGATCACCCACAGGTCCACTAAAGTGCGCTGCGAAATCGTCAATGCTTCGACACAAACCCTCGGCTACCGTGTATAAGAGAAACATAGTCTCTCTGTCCTGCATCGCGTAGCCTGCTTCCCAATCGATTTTCTCTTCGTTTGACATCAGCGCGCGCTTCCCGGCCCATGACGATAGACAATACTGCGTCTAGCTTGGACGCGCTTGCAGGCCTGTGTCAACAGGTCGCAGGTCACGACGTCATGCGGCTGATACCAATGTACCGCACCATAGCCGTGGTCCAAATCCCGCAAGTCGCCTGCGCCGGGATACCCGGTCTTGTACCCGTCAGGAGCCAGTATCAGGACCTTGTGAACGATATCCGGGCGAACACAGAAGTCACAGACCTCAGCGAGCGCTCCAGGCGACCCCTCCACCAACGCGATGACAAGGTCGGCGACTTGCGCTTGGGCGAGTTCCTTGCTCGCCTCAGAGAGGCCCTTTCCGCGACCTAAGTGGACCAAGTCCTCGCTGAACATGGCATTGTGACCGTCGTCGATAAGCTGTTTGGCGATGTCCCGCCGCTTCCTGGCGATGGGAGAATCTTTGGCGGGGGACATGCCCCAGACCAGGATATTGAAGGAGACTTGGCGCTCCCTTGACAACATTTCGACAACATCGCGTTCGAACGCCCTCCGCGCATGCCTCGCGGCATCCGTTTGCAAGTCAGGCAAGCGAAGTTTGTCGTTGTCCTCATCTGCCATTGATTTCGCTCCTGGTGTGCTTGCGCCTGACCGACGGGATTCACACCGCAACCTCCACCAATTTCAGCCCACCCGTACGGACGAGGCGACCGAACTCCCAGGGCCGGAGTGCTGTGTTGTCGTGCCCTTCTTGCTCAAGCGCCCCCTCTGGTCCGCCTTACCCTCAATTCGTCTACCCTATCTGCCTGTCTACTTCACACAATCTGTGACGCACAGTCTTCAACGTGGCGAAGCTTGCCCCCACCACTGTGCGGGGAAACATCATGCGTACGTTTCCGACAGCGTATCCTGAATGGCGCCGAGTTCTACTGGGGTGATGCCCCATATCCTCGCAGCCAACAAATCGATTTGTGACTCCAAACCCGCGAGTCCCTCTTCATCATTTTGCAGTGACACACGGCAACGACGGGAAAGCTCGGCCAATCGTCCATGATTCGGGTCTTCCTGATTGTATTTGGGGACAGCCACATGCCCGAGAACGTGGGTGGACGTCGACGTTGCGAGTCCGTAGGAGAGAACTGTCAGGAGACTCGGCCTAGAGTTCAGCATCGCAAGAAGAAACTCCGCCTCCTCACGGGTTGCGCAAGGTACCAGCATAAGCTTGTGATCTGGCAACACGGCCCTCTGGCCCTCCAACCCCACAAGTGCCGCCTGGAAAATAGAACTCTGTTCGCGCCAAACGACCTTCCAGTCGGCCAGGGTGTATGGTCCAACGTTGTACATGGAGTAAAACGGGTCACTTGGTTTAAAATACTGGCGGTAACCCGACCGTGCGCGTAAGGTGCCCCGCGCCGGGTGCGCAGGGTCGCCTTCGAACTGCTTCAGGTAAGCGAAGGTTTTGGGCCAACGGCGCTTCATTTCGGCTTCAGGAATACCCTTGCGTGTGCTGGGATCCTGAGTGAGGATAACGTACGCTGAAGGCTCGGCTCGCCACCGCTGGACATCCCGGCCCCGTAGCAGCGGGTAGACTAAGTCCGGTTCGATGACCGCTTCCACTCGTCGCACTTTCGTTCCAACATCATGCAGGTTCTCGATGATTAGATCAGCGCCGTTCGGACTTGTACCCAGTACTCGGATCCAATACACACCGTTGAGCCAAGTACAACAGCCGGCGTAGCCCTTGTACTCGCTGCGTCCGATCACCTTTCGTATGCCAGGCAAGGCTGGCGTGGGAGCCGTCAGATAGGGAGACGATTCCTCCGCGACACGGACGGGCATCGCCGCCATATCCGTTCGCGTTGTCGAGGTCTGCACGGCCTCAAGCGATTCATGTTGAGCGACGCGGGACGGGCCTCTCCAGGCCGCGTATGGTACGGGCCAGGAAAACGGCTCGGAAGTCTTCTCGCAGACGAAGACCGCGGTGCGATTGGTGGCTCCCTCGAAGACCTGCATTGCGCTCAGGTCATGCACCACAATGGGCTTCAGATGCCAAGTCTTCTCCGGCTGTTCCTGCATGTACCGCAGCCGGCGGAACCCATCCCCCGCCCCCTGGGTCTTGAAGACAGTCTGAGTGATGACGAAACCCAACCTACCTCCCGGACTCAAGTAGTTGTCCACTGCTGAATACGTAAACAGCATAGATAGGTCCTTCTTCCCACCACCCAACCGACCGGCTGAACCAGACAGCGTGAACAGACCGTAGTTGAACCACAACGGCTTCATGGCATTCCGATAGCCATCAGGGAGACTCTCCCAGTTCACCCACGGGGGATTGCCGACCACATAGTCCACCTTGTCGGTAAACAGCGGCGCGAAGGCGTTTTTTATGATGCGAGCCCAGATACCGTTCTGGTTGTTTGCGTCAAGCTTTTGCAGCTTGGCGTACAACTCTTTGTGGAGATCCACCTGCTTTGCCGGAAGGGCTTCGTCCTCCAGGCGGTCGATAAACTCATCTGCAGAGTATTCATCGCGGACGCACGACTCCAGCGTGTCGGCATATCGGCCGATTTGCTCACGGTCCCGCGCGATCTCCACCGGGATGTTGAAATCACCGACACTGGTCTTGAGTTGCCGGGCACGATCCAGGCCTCCGACGAAGATGTCCCCGTACTCCGACGGGGTCATGATCGAGTCGCACAGATAAACGGGTAACTCCACGTTGCCCGCGTGAGGCAGCAGATCTCGGATGGCCATCAGGTAGTTCGTGCGCGACGCCATGACAGCCAAGGGATTCAGGTCAAAGCCGATGATGTTGCGCAGGATTCTGCGCAGCAACTCGTCCTCGCCGAAGCCACACTCATGACGGTGTTCGTCGTACCACTGCCTTACACGATTCAACGCCATGACCAGAAAGGTTCCTGAGCCACACGCCGGATCGAGCAGGCGATCATCGGGGTTGCCGTCGTAGCCAACTTCGTCGAGAACGAGGGCTGCCAACCAGTCGGGTGTGTAATATTCGCCAAGATCGTGACGGACAGACTTGGGAAAGAGCTGTTGGTAGAGCTGCTTCAGTAGATCCCGTGATTCCGCAGGATCGACGCTGAGAGTCGTCGGATCGAATGTGTCCAGAGTGCGCGTCATGGCACGGATGGCATCGCTGCAACCCTTGTTCCAGGCGTCGAGATACCAGGAGAACAGATCGCCCTCGAGAAAGTTGCGGATGCCGAGTTGCGACCAGATACCGCCCTGTTCTAGGGAACGCATTTCGCGTGCCAGCTTCGCAGCGGTCGGCGCGGCGATCAGTCTCTTCAGTGCCGAGGTCCCTATCGGCGAAAAAGACGCCACTATTTCAGCGGCCAACAGCTTCATCAATATGGCGTAGTAGGTGTGGACAGCGAAGAGGATCTCCGCCGGACGAGGATCATGAATTTTATAGTGGTCGGCCAGCTTCTTGATCTTAGGGCTCTGCCCCTGGATGTTGTAGCCGCACACCTCCCCAAAAAGGATCTGCCACTGACGAAAGAAGGTTTGAGCCTTTGGGCTTCCGGTTCCGTGGATCAAAGCGTGAATGAGCCGAATGCCGTCCTGCGCGGTCGTGCCGCTGGAGCCGAAGTGAGCTGCCAGGTTCTCTGGGGTAAAGGACAGACCACGCGCACCCAGCGACACGATGGCCCTTAGTAAACGTTGGACCGTGTGTGGTGTCACGGGATGGGGCTCCTCGGCTTCGAGTTTGTTCCCCCGTTTCCGTATGAACACCAGTGTGTCGCCGTCGCACCCCACGCCAAGAATACGCTCGGCGCCTACGCGTTCTTCGTCCTGAAGGTCCCGGAACCGTTTACGTATTTGAGCGACCACAGCCTTGAACCCGGAGCCCTCGCTGTCTTCGCCGATTTTACCGCTACCCTTGGAATGCTTGTATTCAATGACCACTCCGCCGTACTTGGAATCAATGCGTCCACCGGCCAACCCGTATTCGTGTCGCCCCTTGACCGCCAACCCGGCCCTGGAAATAAACTCGTCGATGAGCTTGTTGCATTCGTGCCGAAGGTCTTCCTCGGAATCCGCCCACTCCGCAGCCTTTACCATCTGATCGGCCATGATGCGGGAGTGTTCTTCGATCAGCGGCTCAAGACCTTGATTCATACAAGCCTCCATCCAGGACAACTAAACGTGCCGGTCCTAGCTCCGAGGGGCTTAGTGCCCTCTTCCAGGCGCGGAGTCGCAGAGCACCCCCTCAGGCCAAGCTGCCCACGGCGGCCTGAATCGCGCTCAGCAGCGGCGCGGGGTAGACCCCGAACCAGATGAGCAGCACCGTGAGGCCGGCGAGCACGAGTCCCTCGGGGAACGAGAAACGGCGGGTGGCGGGCAAGGGCGAGGACGGGTCCGCGGGGGCGGAGAGGTACATGGTGATGATGATGCGCAGGTAGTAGTAGAGGCCGATGACGCTGCTCACCACCAGCGACAGGACCAGGAGCCAGAGGTCGGAGAGCACGCCGGCGGTAAGCACGTAGAACTTGCCCACGAACCCGGCGGTCAGGGGAATCCCGGCGAGCGAGAACAGCATCAGCGAGAGCGCCCCGCTCACCCAGGGGCGGCGCCAGAAGAGGCCGCGGTAGTCGCTGATCTCGTCGGCTTCCTTGCGCTCGTCCGAGAGCGCGGTGATGATGCCGAAAATGCCCAGCGACGTGACGAAGTAGGCCACCAGGTAGAAGGTCACGGCGTGCGACCCTTCGCGGGAGGCGGCGATCACCGCCACCAGCAGGTAGCCGAGATGGGCGATGGAGGAATACGCCAGCAGGCGCTTGAGGTTGTCCTGCAAGAGCGCCAGCAGGTTGCCCAGGAACATGGAGAGGACGGCGATGACCGCCAGCACCGAGGCCACCGAGTCGTAGTCCAAAAGGCCGCCGTACTGGCCGTAGCGCAGCAGCAACGCCACCATGGCGCCCTTGGAGACCGTCGTGAGGTACGCCGTCACGGGCGTGGGGGCGCCCTGGTAGACGTCCGGCGCCCACATGTGGAACGGCACCACCGCGAGCTTGAAGCCGGCGCCGATGACCACCATGGCAAAGCCCCCCAGAAGCAACACGGAGGGCTCCCGTGTCTTGGCCGCCAGCACCGAGGTCATGGCGGTGAAGTCCATGGTGCCCAAGTCCGCGTAGATGAGCGCCATGCCGAAGAGCAGGAAGGCCGCCGAAGCCGCCGCGAGGATCAGGTACTTGATGCCCGATTCCAGCGCCGTGCGCGTGGTGCGCAGATACGCCACGAGCCCGTAGAGGGACACGCTCAGGATCTCCAGCCCCAGGAAGAACGAGATGAAGTGGTTGCTGGCGGTCAACACGGCGCAGCCGAAGGTGGCCAGCGTGAGCAGGAGATAGAACTCCTCGCGGTTCCCCGGCACGCGCTCGAGGTATCCGTACGACAGCACCACGACCACCATGGTCGCGGCCGACAGAAGGCCGATGTAGAAGAGCGCGTAGCCGTCGATGATCAGGAGCGGCGCCAGCGGCGGCGCGTCGCTGGTGGCCGTGCCGGCCAGAAGGGCCAGCGGCAGCGCCATGCCCACCAGCGAGATGAGCGCGGCGAGCCAATGGCTCCGGTGGAACGAGATCACCAGCATGAGCACCAGTGGCGTCAAGCCCAGCAGGACCATGGGAGTCAGTGCGCTGAAGGGGTTCAAGGCCGCTCACCTCCAACAGGTGATGTGGACGCGACGGCGGCGGAGGCCGCGCTCTCCGTGCCTTCGGGGCGCGCGGCCGTGGCGCGGGCCTGGGCTGCGAACTTGCGCATTTCGGTGAGCGCATGCCCCGAGGTCGTCAACACCGGCTGCGGGTAGAGCCCGATCCACAGCGTCGCGCCGATGAGCGACGCCATGATGGCCATCTCCCGGCCGCCGGTGTCGTCAACCTGCCAGTCCGCGGTGTTGGCGCCGTAATAGACCTTCTGCATCATCCACAGCGAATAGATGGTGGCGGCGACGAGGCCCACCGATGCCAGCACCGTCAGCGGCACGTTGACCTGGAACGCCCCCAGCAGCACCAGGAACTCGCCCACGAAGCTCGCCAGCCCGGGCAAGCCCAGTGACGCCATGGCGAAGAACAGGCCCACGCCGCCCATGCGCGGCATCACCGCCCACAGACCGCCGAACCGGCCCAACTCGCGCGTGTGCGTGCGGTGTTGCAGGTCCCCCACCATGATGAACAGCGCGGCGGCGCTGAAACCGTGGGACAGCATGATGATGACCGCGCCCTGAAGCGCCAGCTCGTTCCCGGCGAAGATTCCCAGCAGCACGAAACCCATGTGGCTGATGCTGGTGTATGCCACCATGCGCTTCAGGTCGGTCTGGCCCAGGGCCAGGAGCGCGCCATAGAGGATGCCCACCACCGCCAGGATCATGGCCGCCAGGGTGAAGTCCGCCACCGCCTGGGGAAACATCGGCACCACGAATCGGATCATGCCGTAGGCGCCGACCTTGAGCACCAGGCCCGCCAGCGCCACGCTGCCCGCCGTGGGGGCCTGGGTGTGGGCGTCGGGCAGCCAGGTGTGGAACGGCACCACCGGGAGCTTTACGGCGAAGGCGATGAAGAAGCCCAGCATCAGCCAGAACGCCTTGGTATCCGACATGACCGTGCCCACCAGGTCCAGGTAGTCGAACGTGAGGACGCCGGTGGCCTGCCAGTGCACCACCACCAGACCCAGGATGGCCAGCAGCATCAGCAGGCCGCTCCCCTGGGTGATGATGAAGAACTTGGTGGTGGCGTAGACCCGGTTCTCGTAGCCCCAGATGCCGATGAGGAAGTACAGCGGCAGCAGAGAGATTTCCCAGAAGGCGAAGAAAAGGAACAGGTCGAATGCGATGAACACGCCCGACAGGGCCGTCAGGATCAACAGCAGGTTGAAGTGGTAGAACCCCACCGAGCGGGTGATGGAGGTCCAGGAGGTCAGGATCGCCAGGACCGTGAGGAAGCTCGCGAGCAGCAGCATCAGCAGGCTGATGCCGTCCACGGCCAGGTGGAAGCTGATGCCCAACTGCGGTATCCAGGGCTGCTTGGAAGCCATCAGCCACCCGCCCGGGGCGGGCGCCACCCGTGTGAAGAAGACGCCCCAGGTCACCAGCAGCAAGAGCAGGTGGAGCAGCGCCGTCCCCAGGGCGATCCAGCGCGCCCACAGGTCGCTCCACCGCCCCGCGATCCACGCCGCGAGGCCGCCTGCGAAGGGCAGAAGCAGGATCCAGGCAAGGCTCATAGGATGATCACCAATCCCACGGTCAGTACCGCGCCCACCGCGATGCCGGTGGCGTACCACCGCACCGCGCCCGTCTGGGTCATGCTCACGACAAAGTGGAGCGTCTCGGTGACGAAGGCGACGGCGCGATAGAAGACGTCGATGAAGTCGTCCTTGTTGACCTTCGCGCACCACAGCCAGGGCTTGACGAAGAGCGCGTCATAGAGCGCGTCGAAGCCCCAGCCGCTGAACCACAGGCGCTCCAGCCCGCGCGCCCACGGTTGCTCCGCGATGCGCTCCATGGAGCTGGGCGACGCCATCACCAGCGTCCACACGAGCCATATGCCCCCCAGCGACGCGACCGCCGCCAGCAGTTCGAACAGAAGCTCGGTGCCGTAGCTCGCGTGCACGCCGTGATACTCCGGCAACGCCGTGTTAAGGAAACCGGAGAACAGAGTGAGCGAGCCCATGGTGTGGGGCAGCTCGATCACCCCGGCCGCCACCGAGAGCACCGCCAGGACCCCCAGCGGGATGCGCACGCACGGCCCCGGCTCATGGATGGGCATGAGATGCCGCACCCACTCCGTGGCCTCGCGGTAGAAGGTCAGGAACACCATGCGGAAGGTGTAGATGGAGGTCAGGAGCGCCCCGGCCAGGGCTCCGGCCCACAGCCAGACGCCGCCGATCTCGGAGTTGTAGGCGTTCCAGATGATCAGGTCCTTGCTGTAGAACCCCGCGGTGACCACCGGCACGGCCGCCAGCGCACCGGAGCCGATGAGAAAGCACCAGAACGTAAATGGCATCTGCCGGCGCAGCCCACCCATGCGGTACATGTCCTGCTCGTGGTGCAGCGACATGATCACCGCGCCCGCCCCCAGGAACAAGAGCGCCTTGAAGAAGGCGTGGATCATGAAATGGAACAGCGCCGCGGACCACGCGCCCACCCCCAGGGCCAGGAACATGTAGCCGATCTGGCTGATGGTGGAGTAGGCGAGCACCCGCTTGATGTCGGACTGCACCAGCGCGGCGAAGCCCGCCATCAGGAGCGTCAGCGTGCCGATGACCGCCACCAGCGACAACACCGCCGGCGCCAGGGTGAAGAGCACGTGGGTGCGGGCGATGAGGTAGACGCCGGCGGTGACCATGGTGGCCGCGTGGATGAGGGCGCTCACCGGCGTGGGCCCGGCCATGGCGTCCGGCAGCCAAGTCTGGAGCGGGAGCTGCGCCGACTTGCCCACGGCCCCGCCCAGCAGAAGCAGCGCCACGGCGGTGGCCATGCCCGAGCCGGGCTGGAACTGCTGGCCCGCCCGCTCCAGGAGCGCCTGGATGTCCAGGGTGCCCAGCTCGGCGAAGAGCAGGAACAGCGCCATGAGCATGGCGGTGTCCCCCACCCGGGTGACGATGAAGGCCTTGCTCGCGGCCGCGCTGTTGGCCTCGTCCTTGTAGAAGAAGCCGATGAGCAGGTAGCTGCACAGGCCCACGCCCTCCCAACCGAGCAGCAGCAGCATGAGGTTGTCGGCCAGGAGCAGCGTCAGCATGGCGCACACGAACAGGTTCATGTACGCGAAGAAGCGGCTGTAACCCTCCTCCTCCATCATGTACTCGACGGAGTACAGGTGGATCAGGAAGCCCACGAAGGTCACGACGAAGATCATCGTCAGCGACAAGGCGTCGAGATGAAAGGCGAACGCGGGACGGAAGCCGGCCACGTCCACCCACACCCACAGGGTCTGGACGAAGCTGCCCGCGGCGGGCGGCGCCGCCATGAAGCTCAGTCCCACGAGCAGCGTCACCACCGCCGACAGGCCCACGGAGCCCGCGCCCACGTAGGCCGCCTCGGTGCGCGACAGGCGCGATCCCACCAGCGTCAGGGCGAGGAAGCCGGCGAGGGGAAAGGCGGGTATCAGCCACAGCAGCTCGAGCATGTCAGCCTCTCAGGTCGCTCACCGTATCCACGTCCAGGGTGTTGAAGCGATAGTAGAGCTGCACCACCAGCGCCAGACCCACCGCCACCTCGGCCGCGGCCATGGCCAGGATGAAGAAGAACATGACCTGTCCGTCGGCCTGACCCCAGTGTGCCCCCGCCACCACGAAGGCCAGGGCGGCGGCGTTGAGCATGATCTCCAGGGACAGGAGCACGAAGATGATGTTGCGGCGCACCAGGACGCCCGTGAGCCCCAGCCCGAACAGCACCGCCGCCAGCACGAGCCCGTGCTCCATGGGTACCGCGGCCATCAGGACTCATCCTCCTCATCGCCGGAAGACACGCGGCGGCCCAGGTGGAACGCGCCCACCAACCCGGCCAGCAGGAGCATGGCGGCCAGCTCCACCCCGAGCACGTAACGGCCGTAGAGGGCGGCGCCCACGCGCTTGACGCCCACGCCCGCGGGAGCGCCCGCCGCGGGGGGTTCGGTGGCGACCACCACCAGGAACTCGGCGAACAGGATGGCCGTGAGTATCGCGGGACCGATCCATGCCTTGGGTTGCAGCCAGCGACGCTCCCGGGCGGTCACCTCGGCGCCCAGATTGAGCATCATGATGACGAACACGAACAGCACCACGATGGCGCCGGCGTAGATGATCACCTCCAGTGCCGCCACGAACGGCGCCCCCAGGGTGAAGAAGATCAGCGCCAGCGACAGCAGCGACACGACCATGTACAGGAGCGCGTGCACCGCGTTGGCGCGGGTGATGACCATGGCCGTCGAAATGACCGCGACGGCCGCCGCGAGATAATAGATGAGCGTCATGGCGCGATGGATGTTCGTTTACCGCCCGATGTTCGTTTACCGCCCCGTTCCGGGCCGTGCGGGCGCAGTCCCCGTCACGGCAGCAGGCTCTTCACGTCCACGGGCTTGTCCTCGTTCTCGGACGCCCCCTTGTCCTTGCCGCTGATGGCCAGACCGGCGACCCGGTAGAAGTTGTAGCCCGGATACTTGCCGGGGCCGTCGATCAGCAGATCCTCCTTTTCGTACACGAGATTCTGCCGGTTGTAATCGCACAGCTCGAAGTCCGGCGTCAGTTGAATCGCATAGGTCGGACACGCCTCCTCGCACAGTCCGCAGAAGATGCAGCGCGAGAAGTTGATGCGGAAGAACTCGGGATAGCGACGGCCGTCCGGCCGCTCCCCGGCCTGGAGCGCGATGCAGTCCACCGGGCAGGCGGCGGAACACAGATAGCAGCCCACGCAGCGCTCGTCGCCGTCCGGATCCCGCGAGAGGATGATCCGCCCGCGGTAACGCGGCGGCAAGTACGGCTTTTCCTCCGGGTACTGGACCGTGATGGGGCGCCGGAACAGGTGCAGCAGCACCGTCCAGATGGTCCGCAGCATGCTCAGCATCGATGGTTCCTCACGGCGTTCGGACACGACGACATCGACCGACCCTCAAGCCTTCCACAGCAGCAGCGCCCCGGCGGTCACCACCAGGTTGAGCAGCGACAGCGGCAGCAGCACCTTCCAGCCGAAGGCCATCAACTGATCGAAGCGCGGGCGCGGCAGCGCCGCCCGCAACAGGATGAATATCAGGATGAAGAACAGCAGCTTCAGCGCGAACCAGACGATGCCCGGCAGCACCGGTCCCATCCAGCCGCCGCAGAACAGCGTCACGATCATCGCCGCGATCACCGTCACGCCGACGTACTCGCCGACGAAGAACATGCCGAACTTCATCCCGGAGTACTCGGAGTGGAACCCCGCCACCAACTCGGCCTCGGCTTCGGGCAGGTCGAAAGGCAGACGATGGGTCTCGGCCAGTCCCGCGATGAAGAAGATGACGAAGCCGAGGAACTGAGGCACGATGAACCAGATGTCCTGCTGCGCCGCGACGATGTCGCGCAGGCTGAAGGA